>CAXTNU010000434.1:0-1670 GCA_964245595.1 uncultured bacterium
GGAAGCCGAGCGCGCCGCGCGCGGCGTCGGCGCTGAAACGAGCGGACTGCTCGCGCGCCGCGTCGACCGGGTCGCGCGCGTCGCGGGCGTGCTCGAGCCGAGCCGCGACCACCGTGTCGAGCATCGCTTCGAGGTAGAGCGTGCTGCCCTGGTCGTCGGGGTAGTGGGCGTTGGAAGCGAACACGACCGCGACGTCCGTGGCCGGGTCGATCCAGACGCTGGTGCCGGACGAGCCGGTGTGGCCGAAGCCGCCCCGCGCGAAGATCTCGCCGCGGTTGCGCGAGTAGGCGCCGTCGAGATCCCAGCCGATGCCGCGCACCTGGCCCGCGCCGGCGTAGCGCGGCTCGGTCATCGCGCGCACGCTGGCCGGCGTCAGCGCGAACCCCGCGGTGCTCTCGCCGCGCGCCGCGCGCAGGTAGGCTCGGGCGAGCAGCGCGACGTCGTCGGCGGTCGCCAAGATTCCGGCGTGGCCGTTGAGCCCGGGCACGGTGCCGAAGTCGTCGCGCAGCTTCTGCCCGGTTTGGTTGCGGATCTGCGGCGCCAGCCGGGCGGCGTGCGCCGCGTCGATGGTGGTTCTTCGCTCGGATGGCGTCGCCGACGAGCCGGTCGAGCGTGGCCCGCGCGTCGGCCGGCAGCCCGGTCGCGACGGCGAGGCGGTGCCGGTCGACCGGATCGGCGGCGGCGGTCAATGCCGCCAGCGAGGCGATGCAGCACAGGACGGCGAGCAGACGGCGCATTGGCGGTCTTAGACTTCCTCGTCGGGCACCGGCATGCCGCCGAGAGCACGGGCGCAGGACCGTTCGAGGTGCTCGCGCAGAGCGCGCGTCGCGGCCGCGACGTCGCGGGCGCGGCAGGCGGCGTAGATGGCGCGGTGCTCGGCGTCGTGCATGCGCATCTGCTCGCGCACCGCGGCCGGGGTCACGTCGCGCATCACGCTCAGGTACAGCGATTCGATCGTCGCGGCGAGCTTCGGCCGTTGCGCGGCTTCGTAGAGCACGCGGTGGAAGGCGCCGTGGTGCAGCCCCCAGGTGCGCGGTTCGCGCTCGGCGCGCATCGCGTCGAGCTCGTACTTCGCGCGGCGCAGGTGGTCGCCGGTGAGCGCCGGGATCGCGTGCTCGAGCGCGAGCGGTTCGAGCACGAGCCGCATCTCGAAGCGCTCGCGCACGTCGCACGGGTTCAGCGCGGCGACGACCGCGCCGCGATTGGTCGCATAGCTCACCGTGCCGTCGGCCTCGAGCGCGCGCAGCGCCTCGCGGACCGGAATGCGGCTCACGCCGAAGCGCGCGGCGAGCTCGACTTGGTTGAGCGCGCTCCCGGGCGGCAGCGTCCCGGCGGCGATCTCCTCGCGAATGCGCTCTGCGATCATCGCAGGAGTTCCCTTCACCGCCGGCAGCATCGGCCGCAGCTTCGGCCGCCCGCCGCCCATCCCCCGCAGGCAGGTCCCTAAATGGGATAACTGTATACACCGCTCCATGCGACTCGCCCGTGTGCTCGCCGCCGCTGCGGCCCTCGCCCTCCTAGCCTCGTCCGTCCCGCGGGCGGTCTCCGCCGCGTCGGCCGCCGGCCCCGCGCCGTGCCGCATCCAGGGCATCCCCGAGCGCGACCGCGTGCTGTGCGGGCACGTGAACGTTCCCGAGAGCACCGCGTCGGGCCGCACGATCCGCTTCGAA
>CAXTNU010000434.1:1680-3213 GCA_964245595.1 uncultured bacterium
GTGCGGTACGCGCTCGTGCGAGCGCGCCGGCGCAACGCCGGCGCGATCTTCGAGATCGTGGGCGGGCCGGGACAGTCGGCGATCGACTACGCCAAGGACTACGCCGCCGCGGGCAACTACGCGCGCCTCGTCGGCAAGCACGACATCGTCTTCGTCGACCAGCGCGGGACTGGGCGCTCGCGCCCGCTGCAGTGCAAGGACCTGTACGCCAACCACACGCACTCGTTCGCCGAGTTGTACCCCGCGGCCGAGCTGCGGGCGTGCCGGGCGCGGCTCGCGGCCGTCGCCGACCTCGACGGGTACGGCACCGAGCGCGCCGCTGCCGACTTCGACGCGGTGCGCGCGGCGCTGGGCTACGACCGCATCGAGCTCGAAGGCGGCTCGTACGGCTCGCAGTTCGCGTTCGCGTACTTGCGCCGGTACCCGGTCCACGTGCGCGCCATGCTGCTCGAGGCGGTCGCTCCGCTCGGCCTCAAGCTGCCGCTGCCGTTCACGCGCGGAGCGCAGAAGGCGCTCGACCAGCTCACGGCGAGCTGCGCCGCCGACCGCGTCTGCGCGAAGATCTACCCGCATTTCAGGGCCGAGTGGGCGCGCGTGAACGCACGCTTCGTCGCCGGGCCGCAGCGGGTGACGTTCACGGACCGCGACGGCAAGCGCAAGACGCTGACGCTCGGGCGCGACGTCTTCGCGGACCGCATGAGGCAGGTGCTCTACGACCCCTTCGGCGCGGCTTCGGTACCGGCGGCGATCCACGCCGCGGCCGGCGGCGACTACGCGCCGGTCGCGCAGCTCGTCGGGCTCGTCGTCGACCTCTTCGGCGGCGACCTCGCGCAGGGCATGTACATGTCGGTCACGTGCGCCGAGGACGTGCCGTTCATCACGCCCGCGGAGCAGGCGCAGGCGGCGCGCGGCGGGTTCCTGAGCGACGTGCGCATTCGCACGCAGCGGCGCGCGTGCGCGATCTGGCACGTGCGCCGGGCGCCGGCGAGCTTTCTCGAACCGGTTCGCTCGAGCGCGCCGGTGCTGATGATCTCGGGCTCCGCCGACCCGGCCACGCCGCCGTCGCTGGGCGCCGCCCTGCTGCCGTACCTCTCCAACGGGCGCCAGATCGTCGTTCCCAACGGCGGTCACAACAACGGCGGCCCGTGCCTGGACCGGCTGCGGGTCGCATTCCTGGACGACCCGCGCCCGCGCGCGCTGCAGGCGTCGTGCGCGGCGAAGCAAGCGCGGCCCCCGTTCGTGACCGACTTCGCCGCCTGGTACGCCAAGCTGCTGAAGGGTTAGCGGGCGAGGACAAGCCGCGCGTGCCGGTGTAGCGCGGGACGTGCGCTCGTTTCTGGCCGCGGCCTTCGTGCTCGCGCTGACCGCCGCCGCCTCGGCGGCACCCGCACTCGTTCCCCGGCCGAGCGCGATCGGGCCCGCGAAGTGCCGCAGCGTGCTCTCGCTGGCCGCGCCGCTGAGCGTCGCGCGCGCTGCCGACCCGGCCGGCCTGGAACTGCTGCGCGAGCGCTGGAGCGCGCTCGGCATCCCCGC
>CAXTNU010000435.1:0-3209 GCA_964245595.1 uncultured bacterium
GCCGAGCGCGGCCGCCGCGTCCTCGACCAGGGCGAGGACCGCGCCGGGCGCCAGCGCGCCGTTGGAGTCGGCCAGGTAGAGCACCGTCACGCCCCAGCGCGCCGGCGAGCGCAGCGCGTCCAGCAGCCGGTCGCGCTCGAGCTCGCTGACCCGGATCACGTTCAGCGCGACCTCCAGGCCGCAAGCCCGCGCCGCCTCGACGTAGGGCAGCGCCGCCGCCAGCCGCTCCAGGGCCAGCGGGATGCGCACCAGCCCCACCCCGCAGGCGCGCAGGCGCGGCAGGTCGGCCAGACTCAGGTCGGCCGGGTGAGCCATGACCGCCAGCCCGGCCGTGCCGCGAACCTCGGCCAGCGCCTCGATGTAGCGCTCGGGGCAGTGCCCGGCCAAGCCGCGCGCGGACGCGCCGGGGCCGCGCCGGGCGTAGCCGATCTCGACGTAGTCGACCCCCGAGCGGCCGAGGTGCGAGACCAGCTCGCGCCCTGCCGCGAGCGAGAAGTCGTGCCCGTTGACGTAGCCGCCGTCCCGCAGGGTGCAGTCCAGCAGCGTCACGGCGGGCGCCGGCCGCGCGCGCACGGCTAGTTCGCGCGCGCGGTCGCGAGCGCCAGGTCGTTGTACTTGTGCCGCGTGCGCGCGTCGCGCAGCGGCACGCCGGCGCGCACCTCGTCGGCGATGCGGTTCTCGATCTCCTCGATCCGCACGATCAGCGCTTGCACCTCGGGCGCGCGCGCGGCCGGGACGACCAGCACCCCGCTCGGATCGGCGCAGACGATGTCGCCCGGCTCGACGCGCGTGCCGCCGAGGGTGACCGGCACCTGGCGCGCGCTCATCATGACCCGGTTCTTGCCGGACTTCATGTAGCCGCGCACGGCCCACAGCGGGTAGCCGAGCTCCGTGATGGCCGCGATGTCGCGCGCGGCGCCGTCGATCACGGTACCCACGACGCCGCGCTGCTGCGCGGTCAGCGCGAGCAGGTCGCCCCAGACGGTGCAATCGGTCCGCCCGTGGTTGGCGATCGCGACCACGCTGCCGGCCGGCACGTCGTCGATGAACTCGGCCGCCGGCGCGCGCTCGCCGGCCGGGGCCGGGTCGAACTGCACGGTATAGGCCGGTCCGACCGTCATCGTCCCGGACACCAGCGCACTCAGGCCGTGGCAGCCGCCGTTGATCCCGAGCATGTCGAGCGCGTCGGAGATCGCGGCAGTCGAAAACCGTCTCCACAGCGCGGTGTCGAGTGCGAACTGATTCATGATTCCACCCTATTGGCAACGCATCGCGGCTGCGCGGCAGGCCGCTTCGCGATGCGAGCGCGTGACGACGATCACGCCGAGATACTCGGCGCAGCGACGCGATTGCGTCGGCTTCGATCGGCGGGTCACCCCAACCCAACATTCGGAAATAGGCTACAGCGTGCGGCGACGCGGCAGGCGATGTTCGGGACCCGCCACGGGCGGTCCTTCGGCGAGCGGTTACCGTGTGACGGCGGTCAACGGGTCCAGGCCGGCGCCGGGTACACCGGTGAGGCATCGGCCAGGCGATAAGGATAGATCGTGACCAGCTTGGGGCCTTGGATCTGGTTGACCACCATCGGCTTGAACACGTTGAGCCCGCGCTGATCGAACTTGAGCAGGCCGAAGAAGGTCACGACGTCGAGGCGCGCGAGCGCGTCGCGGACCGCTTCGCGGTCGGTCGAGCCGGCGCGCTGCAGCGCGTACTGGAGCGCCAGCGCGGCGGCGGTCGCCTCGGCGTCGTGGTAGTCCGGCGCGTGGCCCATCTGGCGCGTGAAGGCGTCCGCGTACGCCCGCGCGGTGGGATAGAACCCGGGCTCGGCGCGGTAGGACACGGCCGGCGACCACTGCGCGCTGCCCAGCACGGCTTGCGCGTCCGCTCCCAGCGCGGCGCGGAACTCGGGCGTGTCGGGGCCGACCGAATAGCCGTAGATCTTGGCCGCCGCGTGCTGATCCTTGAGCGCGCGGTGCACCTGGAGCGCGTCCTGGAGATGGCCCGCGTTGAGCACGATGTCGGGCTTGGCGGCCGCGATCGCGCTCGCCGCCGCCGCGATCGAGGCCGGGTCGTCGCCGTAGTGGTCGGCGTACACGACGTGGATGCCGTGGTCGTTGGCCGACTGCACCGCGCCCTGCTGCACCTCGAGCGAGAACGCATCCCCCGCGGCGCTGATCGCGACCGTCTGCGGGCGCGGTTTGCGCTTGGTCGCGTACTCGATGATGCCCACGAGATACTTGCGCGCCGGCGAAAGCACGCCGAACGAGTAGCGATAGCCCTGGTTGAAGATCCGCTCCGCCGCGCCGCTGCTGTCGACCAGCGGCACGCGGCGCCGCTCGGCGACCGTCGCCGCGGCGAACGTCGTGGCCGAACCGTACGGCCCGAGCAAGAACTCGACGCGATCGGTATCGAGCAGCTTCTCCACCAGCCGCGCGGTGTTGGGCGGGCTGGACTCGTCGTCGGCGTAGCGGAGCTCGATCGTGTACCGCTGCGCGCCGACGCGCAGCCCGCCGTGCGCGTTGACGTAGCGAGCCCAGAAGTCGTAGCCCTCCTTGGTGAGCCGGCCCTCGTTGGACAGCGCGCCCGTCTGCGACACCACCGCGCCGACGAGCAGCGTCGGCGGCGGCGCGGCACCGACCGGCCCCAGGCCGAGCGCGAACGCCAGGAGGACGACCAGGCTGCGGACGGTTCGCATTCAGAACCCTTTCTTGGCGACGAGGCCGTCGCGCACGACGATCGCCTGCGCTTGCTCGGAGTGGGCATACTCGACGAGGCCGGCGGCGGCGGCGGGCAGGCTGCCTTCGGGCTCGACGGTGATCGCCAGGGCGAGTGGGTAGCGGTGCTGCGCGATCGACAAAACGCTGGGGGCCGGCGCGTTGCCCAGCGCGAGCACCTTGGCCGGTACCGCCGCGCTGAACGCCACCAGCCCGATCGTGTTGCGCCCGCTGGCGCTGGCCACGGTTCGCACGACGTCCGCGCTGGTGGGCAGCCGGCGCACCCCGCCGCCCAGCGTGACCCCGCGCAACAGCGTCGCGCCGAGCGCGCGCAGCTCGTCGCTCGCGTCGTCGGGCAGCAGCACGGCGATCGCGCCGGGCTTGCCGCCGGCCCGCGCCCAGTCCGTCGTGCCGCCGGTGACGATGCGGCGGAGCTGGTCCTCGTTCAGCCGCGCGATGCCGTTCTGCGGGTTGACGACGGCGACGATTCCGTCG
>CAXTNU010000436.1:0-3207 GCA_964245595.1 uncultured bacterium
CGCCGGGACCAGCGCGGGCACCATCGTTCCGTAGAAGTCGAACGCGGTGTGGCCGTCCAGCCGGACCTCGACGAAGCCGCCGATCTCAGCGTCGCCGGCGAAGGCGATCCCGCCGTCGACGCCCGGCGCCTCGCCCTGCGAGCGCCCGACCAGCACCTCGCGCGTGCGCAGCCCGACCGCGAGCGGATCGGTCCGGCTCAGCGTGCGGCGTTCCTCGACCAGCACTCGCACCGTCTCGCCGACCCGCCGCGCCCGCGCGCGCTCCGAGGCCCGCCGCTGCGCGTCGCGCAGGCGCAAGAGACGGCGCCGCTTCTCGCGCTCGGGCACCTGGTCGGCCAGTTCCGCGCCCGGCGTCCCGTCCTCGCGCGAGTAGGTGAAGAACCCGACCCGGTCCAGCTCGGCCCGCTCGATCCAGGCTTCCAGCTCGTCGACGTGCTCGGGCGTCTCGCCGGGAAAGCCGACGATGAAGGTCGAGCGCATCGTGATGCCGGGAACGCGGCGCCGGAAGTCCTCGACGATCTCGAGATAGCGCGCGCCATTCGACGGCCGCTTCATCCCGCGCAGCACCGGCACCGCGACGTGCTGCAGCGGCATGTCCATGTACTTGCACACTTTGGGCAGCGCCGCCATGGCCTCGATCAGCTCGGCATCCACCGTCGCGGGATACAGGTACAGCAGCCGGATCCACTCCAGCCCGTCGATCGCGTGCAGCTGGTGCAAGAGCGCGGCCAGGCCGCCGCGCCGGAAACCGCGGTCGCGGCCCCACATCGAGGTGTCCTGGGCGATCAGGATCAGCTCTTTGGTGCCGTTCGCCGCCAGCGCGCGCGCCTCGGCCAGGATCGATTCCGCGCTGCGCGAGCGAAACGCGCCGCGCAGCCACGGGATGATGCAGAACGTGCACGGGTGATCGCAGCCCTCGGCGATCTTGAGGTAGGCCGTCGCCGAGGGCGTGGTGATCAGGCGGGGCAGGAAATCGTGCTCGGGCTCGGCCTCGAAATCCAGCCGAACCGGCTTCCTGCCCGCGCGCGCGTCGTCGAGCAGGTCGACGATCGAGGCATACGCGCCGGTCCCGATCACCCCGTCGATCTCGGGGATCAGCGCCTGCAGCTCGCTTCCGAAGCGCTGCGACAGGCAGCCCGCGACGATGAGCTGCTGCCCCGCCCGCTTGCGCTCGGCGTGCTCGAGGATGGTCTCGGTCGACTCGGCCTTGGCCGGGTCGATGAAGGCGCAGGTGTTGATGACCACCGCGTCCGCCTCGTCCGCCTCGGGCACGAGGGTCCAGCCCGCCGCGCCCAGCTTGGCGATCATCACCTCGGAGTCGACGAGGTTCTTCGCGCAGCCCAGGCTGACGAACGAGACGGTGTTGGCGCGGTCGGCGGTTGCTGGCATTCGATCCTAACGATAGTTGACGAACTGCAGAGGAAGCTCGTAATCCAGCCCCTTGAGCAGTTGCTGCACCTTCTGCAGATCGTCCCGGGACTTGCTCGAGACTCTAATCTGCTCGTCCTGGTACTGGGCCTGGACCTTGAGCTTGGCGCCCTTGATCGCCTCGATCAGCGGCTTGGACTTGTCCTTGGGGATGCCCGAGCGCAGGACGATCTTCTTGCGCAGCGTGTTGCCGGAGGCCGGCTCGGCCTCGCCGCTGACGTCGAGGGCCTTGATGTCGATCCCGCGCTTGATCGCCTTGGACTGGATGATGTCGACGATGTTGCGCAGCTTCAAGTCGTCGTCGGCGAGCACGGTGATGGACGTGTCGTCGCTCTCGATCGACGCCATCGAGTTCTTGAAGTCGAACCGGCCCGCGATCTCCTTGCGGGCCTGGTTGAGCGCGTTGTCGAGCTCCTGCGGATCGATCTTGGAGACGACGTCGAAGGATGCGTCCGAAGCCATTGGCGTGTTCCTGAGCCTAGAGTGAGTAGCGCTGCTCGACCACGTCGCCCGCCTTGCCCAGCGGCTTGGCGGCCGCGCCGTTGATCGAAACGGTGACCCCGCCGGCGTTGCCGACCCGCAGGTCGGCGATCTTGCCGGTGAACGACTTGCTCGTGCCCGCCGGGTAGATGCCTTCGAGCTTGGTCTGCCCATCGACCGCGACCCGCAGCCACGAGCGCTGCACGAGCCGGACCGCGAGCTGGTGGTGCGGCCCGGGCGTCGGCGAGCTCCTCGGCGCCGCCGAGGCGGGCACCGCGCCGCCCCCGGGCACCGGCGACTGCGACCCGCCCGGCGCTCGCGACGGTTGCACCGCCACCGGGGCTGTGCCGGGCTGCTTGAGCGTGACGTACTCGTAGATCACGTAGCCGACCAGGACCAGCGCGACCAGCGCGCCGAGCAGCGCCCAAGGCGAAGGGCCCGTGCGCTCGCGCGTCCCGCTCGCGGCGCTCGCCGCCGGGGCGGCGTGGCTGCTGGGCCGGGCGGCCGGCACGGCGTCGTTGAATCGGGCGACCGCGGCTTCGCCGTCCAGCCCGAGGAATCGCGCGTAGGTGCGGATGAAACCGCGCACGTAGACCGGAGCACCGATCGACGCCCATTCCTCGTTCTCGATGGCGGCGAGATAGACCGAACGGATGTGGATCTGCTCGGCGACATCCGAGACCGAGAGCCCGCGCGCTTCTCGCGCGCTTCGGAACTCCTCCCCGAGCGCAGGCATCGCTCGCACCCTTGGCGGGCGCATGGGGTTCTCCTGGTCGAACCTTCTCAATCTGTGAGCGGTCTGAGATCGATATGAGCGAGCGAACGCGCGTCGTCGCCGCGATGAGCGGCGGCGTGGATTCGGCGGTGGCGGCGGGGCAGCTGGCAGAAGCGGGCTACGACGTGGTCGGCGTGACGATGAAGATGTACGCGCCGACGAAGCCGGCACACGCCAAGTCGTGCTGCGGCGCGGACGATTTCGACGACGCGCGGCGCAGCGCCGCCGCGCTCGGCATCCCGCACTACGTGCTCGACTTCGAGCAGACGTTCCGGCGCGGCGTGATCGAGCGCTTCGCCGCCGACTACGCGCGGGGCCGCACGCCCAACCCCTGCGTGAGCTGCAACAACCACGTCAAGCTGGGCACCCTGCGGGCCTACGCCGACCGGCTGGGCGCGCGCTGGGTCGCGACCGGCCACTACGCCCGGCTCGAGCACGGCCCGGCCGGCCCGCGCCTGTTCCGCAGCGCCTCGCCCACGGACCAGGCCTACGCCCTGGCCCAGCTCACCCCGGCTCAGCTCGGC
>CAXTNU010000437.1:0-3203 GCA_964245595.1 uncultured bacterium
GGGTTCTCAACGGGGGATGCGGGCGGCAGGGCACCGGGCTCAAGGAGGCCGGGGGCGGGGGCGTCATTCCGTCCGGGCAGACCGAGGTCTACTTCGAGACCAACGGTCAGCCGGACTTCCAGAACTACGAGTATCTCATCGTGTTCAACACCTCGGGCAACGACAACGAGCCGGTCGCCCTGGGCTACAACTCGAACTACAAGGACTACTCGTTCGCGATCGCGGTCGGCGGCGGCGCCGGCTACGCCGCGCAGCCGCAGCTCCTGCAGTTCTACCAGAACCCGCAGACCTCCAGCGGCGTGCTGCCCATCTCCCGGCCGTACCCGACCGGTGCGCTGACCTTCCTGCCGACGATCCAGACCAGCAATTCGCCGTTCGGCTTCGGCGTGCGCTTCAACCGCTGCATCCTCGACCTGGCCGCGCCCGGGCCGACGCCGCCGCCCGCGCCCAGCGGCGGGCAAGTCTGCCCGCCCTTTCAGTTCATCGCGCCGAGCTGGGCGATCAACGTCTTCACCGTCGACAACACCAGCACGGTCAACGACTCGCTCGGCTCGCAGGGGGCCAGCGACACCTCGGCCCCGCCGTTCCTGATCGACACCGCGACGGTGCTCAACGACAAGTTCTACTTCAAGCCGGCCGGCGGAATCACCGCGCAGAACCCATCCGCGCAGATCCACGGCATCGAAGTCTACAACACGCCCTAGGGCTGGTCACGGTTCCCGGTGGCTTGCGGTCGGGATCACTCCGCATCGCAGGGCGGGTGGCCGCAGGCGCAGACCAGTTCCATCTCTTCGTCGGTCGAGTCGCGCTCCTGGCAGACGTCGCTGCAGTAGGCCGCGCCCTGGACGGCGCCGGTGACCTGGCAGTTGCACTCGGCGTACTCGCAGGGCTGGGTGTGGGTGGCGTTCATGTCACCCCTTACCACCGAATCGCGCTAGGGCCCACCGGGCAGGCCGCCGCCGAAGAACGAGCCGCCGCTGGCGAAGTTCTGCGGGATGATCGAGCCCAGCGAGGCCGACTGGCCGATCCCGAAGTTGGCCGCGCGCGAGGGGAAGGCCAGGATGCTGACGGTCAGGTTGACCTGCTTGAGGTCCTCGTTGTAGGAGGCGCGGATCTCGTAGCACTCGCCGACGATGTGGCGGTAGTAGATGTTCTTGCTCTCGAGCCGGGCGTGGTTCTTCCAGTCGATGAAGGTCGAGATCTGGAGGTCGCTCTCGCGCCCGAACGGGGTCGCGACCTGCACGCTGGTGCGGTCGAAGCCGTTGCCGGGGCCGGGCAGGAAGCTGCCGCCGATCAGCAGCGACGAGCGCGGCGACGGGCGCGAGGTGAGCTGGTAGCCGACCGACTGGGCCTGGCGGTTGAAGTAGGTCGAGGCGGTCAGCGAGAGGGAGTAGACGTCGCCGTTGTAGATGCGCAGGACGTCGTTGGCCTGCTTGAGCCCGTTGCCCAGCACGTCGATGGTCTTGAACGGCTCGGCCAGCGGGCCGTTCACGTGCGACTCGCTGTACGAGATCGTGTTGAGCACGTGGCCGAACAGCGGGGTGGTGAGCGTCGCCTGCTGGCCGAGCTGCGCCTTCTCGTCGCCCGTGCCGTAGATGTCTTGCTGCACCGTGAGCTGGGCGGAGAGGTCGCTCCCGAGCACGTGCGCCAGACCCGGCCCGAACTGCAACCGGCCTTCCGCGCGCGAGGACGTCAAGCCGGTGGCGTTGTCGCCGGCGCTGGGGTCGGAGTACTCGCCGATGGTGTACTGGGCGGTGATCGGGAGCAGCTTGAAGCCCGGGAAGAGCGGGTTGCGCGGCCGGATCATCAGCTCGGGCTCCTTCTGCACGTTGTTCTGCAGCGTGGAGTCGTACTTGTCGAAGGTCAGGTCGTAGTCGTAGGAGTTGCCGCTGAAGTGGGTCAGCGTGTTGTAGTGCAGGGTGTGCGAGGCCGCCGCGTAGCCCGCGTCCGAGGCGCTGGTCGTGTACGAGACCGAGACGTCGTTGGTCAGCTTCTGCGAGAACGCGTGGTGGTCGGTCACCCCGAAGTCGTTGGTCTGCGAGAACGAGCCGGTCGACTGGCGCCGGAAGCTGTAGTTCTGCCGGTCGCCGCGCTCGTTGCCGTGGTCGACCGCGGCGCTGAGGTCGTACTGCGGGGGCAGGCTCACCAGCGGGCCGTAGTTGCCGGTGTAGTTGAAGCCGAACGAGCCGCGCAGCGAGCGCGAGAAATTCTCCTGGTCGGTCAGGGCGAAGTTGTTGTTGTCGCTGCCGTCGACTTTGTTCTTGAGGCGGAAGAAGTTGATGTCGGTCTGGCGCTTGCCGTCGCGCCGCTTGATCGTGCCGACGTAGCCCAGGCCGAAGCCGATCTTGGTGTACGCCTCGACCCGGTAGTAGCCGTAGTAGTAGTCGCTGGGCGAGAACCCGATCCGGGCCTTGATGTAGAAGCCTTCGGCCTGCGAGTAGCCGACCAGCGGCAGGAAGCCGGGCTGGCGCCGCTCGCCGATCTTCTGCGCGGCCAGCGAGATCACGACCACCGGCAGGTAGAAGATCGCCAGCGCCCCCAGGTACACCGTCGCGTGCCGCGCGACGGCCTTGTCGCCGGGATAGACGTCGAGCGTCTTGGACTCGACGTGGTAGCCGCCGCGCTGGTTCTCGCAGGTCGTCAGCGAGGCGCGGTCGCCGTGGGTGATGCCGCTGCGGTCGGTCACCATGTTGCGCGCGGTGAAGTGCAGCCGCCCGGTCTCCACGCCCTGCGTCGTCACGCCGCGCCCGTTGATGAGCTGCGCCTTCTGCGTCTGGGTGTCGAAGCGCACGGCGTCGGCGAAGAAGGTCGTGTCGCCGGCGCGGTTGCGCACGAACGTGTTGCCGGTGACGTCGATGTAGCGCTTGCCGTCGTAGTGCGCGTGGTCGCCCGAGAGGGTGCCGTCCTGGTAGATGATGTTGACGTGGCCGTCGAGGTCCTCGGGCTGGCCCGAGAGGTTCTTGCCGGTCAGCGTGTCGCCCAGGATCGCGTAGTCGTTGGGGCCCAGCGTCGCGCCCGGCTCGGGCGAGGGCGAGGCGCTGGGCGAGGGCGACCCGACCGGGCCCGAGCTGGGCACGGGGCTGGGCGAGAGCGGCGCGTTCTCGGGCGGGGCGGTGACCGGCGCGATGACCTGCGGGGCCGGCGAGCCGGCCGGGCTGGGCGAGTACGACGGGATCGGCGGCGGGGTCGCGCCGGTGCTGGCC
>CAXTNU010000438.1:0-3192 GCA_964245595.1 uncultured bacterium
CTGGCAGCGTTTGAGGATGCTGCTCGGCGAGCGCGTGCGCGCGCTCGGCGTCGGGGTCGGCGAAGGCGGCGATCCGGCCGCCGTAGGCGCGCACGTGCCGGGCCCGCTCGCCACCCATGCGCCCGCAGCCGGCGATCGCGACCGCCGGACCGTTCACGCGGCGGCCCGGCCGTAGAACGCGCGCACCGAATCGACGACGTAGCCGGCTTCGGCGAGCGGCATGTCGGGCCGGATCGGCAGGCACAGGAGCTCGTCAGCCAGCGCTTCGGCGATCGGAAACGCGCCGCGCCGCCAGCCGTAGCGCGCGAACGGCGGCTGCAAGTGGATCGGGTGCGGATAGCGCACCGTCGCGTCGACGCCCGCGCGCTGCAAGTGCGCGAGCAGCGCGTCGCGCGCCGCGGTGCGCACCACGAACAGGTGGTAGGCGTGCAGTTCGTCGGGGTCTTCGCGCTGGAAGCGCAGCTCGAGGTCGGCCAGGCCGTCGCGGTAGCAGCGCGCGATGCCGCGGCGGCGTTCGTTCCAGTCCGGCAGGCGGCGCAGCTTGGCGAGCAGGATCGCCGACTGGATCGCATCGAGCTTGCTGTTCACGCCGAGCACGACGTGCTCGTGCTGGACGAGCTGGCCGTGCGTGCGGTGCGCTTCGAGCAGCCGCGCCAGCCCCTCGTCGTCGGTCGTCACGCAGCCGCCGTCGGACGCGGCCGCCAAGTTCTTGCTGGGGTGAAAGCTGAAGCAGCCGGCGATCCCGAAGCTGCCGACTTGGCGGCCACCGATCGCCGCGCCGTGCGCTTGCGCGGCGTCTTCGACGATCGCCAGTCCGTGTTCGGCGGCCAGCCGCAGCAGGTCGAGCATCGGCGTCGGCTTGCCGTACAGGTGGACCGGGATGACGGCTCGGGTGCGCGCGGTGATCGCCGCGGCGACCTGCGCCTGGTCGATCAGGAACGTTTCGTCGTCGGCGTCGACCAGTACCGGCGTTGCGCCGGCGACCGCGATCGCGGCCGCGGTGGCGTAGAACGTGTTGGCCTGGGTGACGACCTCGTCACCCGGACCGATTCCCAGCGCGCGCAGCGAGAGGATCAGCGCGTCGGTCCCGCAGCCGACCCCGACCGCGCAGCGCGTGCCCACGAAGCGCGCGAACGCGCTCTCGAACCGCGCGCCCTCGGGGCTCGGAACGTATTCGCCGCGCAGCAAGAGCGCCCGAATCTGCACGACGAGCTCGTCGATGTCGCCTTCGAACTGGGCCGCATAATCGTATCGCGCTACGCGCACCACGCCTCGCCTTCTCGGTCGCGAGCCGGATTGGATCATCGCACGCCGCGCAAGCGGCCGGATAAAGAAGCGCGGCACGCGCGAGCGGGACGTTGGGCCTACCCAGAGGTAGCCTGCACGCCTTGCCAAGCCGGCGTCGTTGCGCCATACCGAGAGGAGTGCTGTGCTGCGGGAGGTCGGATGGTGAGGAATCGAGTCAGCGTCTCGACGGACGGCCCGACCTTGCGCGTGCGGGCCGACCGATCGGTCGAGTACGCCGTCCATCATCTCGCGCAGCGCGCGTTCTCCGCGCGCGAGCCCGTGCTGGCCGAACTGCTGGAGGACCGGGCGGTGATGGTCGTCGCCGACGCCGAGATCATGCGCCTCCACGGTCCGCGGCTGGTGCGGTATTTCTCGCGCCGGACCCATCTGCTGCACTGCGCCACGATCCACGGCGACGAAGCGGCCAAGGAATGGGGAACCGTCGAGACGATCTGCCGGGAGGCGCTCGCGTGCGGCTTGGACCGCAACGGCGTCCTGGTCGCGGTCGGCGGCGGGGTCGTGCTGGATGCGGCCGGCCTGGCCGCCGCGCTGTACCGGCGCGGCATTCGCTACGTGCGCGTGCCGACCACGCTGGTCGGCATGATCGACGTCGCGGTCGGCATCAAGCAAGCCGTGAACTTCGCGGGTGCCAAGAACCTGATCGGCGCGTTCTACCCGGCGCAGGCGGCGGTCGTCGACCCGCGATTCCTGCGCACGCTGGACCGGCGCCACATCGCAGGCGGCCTGGCGGAGATCGTCAAGATTGCCGTCGTGCGCGACCTCGAGCTGTTCGAGCTGGTGGAGGCGGCCGCGCCGCTGCTGGTGGCGTCGCGCTTCGCCGAGCCGCGCGAGGCGGCCCGGCTAATCGTGCGCCGCGCGCAAACCGCGCTGATCGCGGAGCTCGAACCGAACCTGTACGAGGAAGACCTGTGCCGGCCGGCCGACTTCGGGCACACCTTCAGCCCGGCGCTGGAATGCGCCAGCGGGTACGCGCTCTCGCACGGTGAGGCGGTGGCGATCGACATGCTGCTCTCGACCGCCATCGCGGTCGAGCTGGGCCACTGCGATCCAGGCGCGTTCGCGCGCCTGTACGCGCTGTGCGAGACGATCGGCTTGCCGGCGACGCACTGCGTTTGCGAGGCGAGGCTGCTGGAGCGCGCGCTGATCGAGACGCGCCGCCACCGCGGCGGCCGGCTCAATCTGGTCGTCCCGACCGCGATCGGCCGGGCGGATTTCGTCCAGGACGTGCCGGCCGCCGCGCTCGCCGGGGCGCTTGTCATGATCGAGCGGGCGGGCGCGACGGCCCGAGCGGTGGCGCATGCCGGCGCTGGCGTTTGATCTCGGCGGCACGTTCCTGCGCTGCGGCGTCGTCGCCGAGGACGGCGCCGTCCGCCACTTCGAGCGCCGCCAGCTCGCCGACGGGCCGAGTGGGTGGGAGGCGATCCTCGCGAGCATCGCGTCGTTCGCAGAGCGGCACGCTCGCGAAGCCGCGCCCGACGAGCCGATCGTGCTCGCGTTCCCGGGCCCGCTGCGCTCGCGCGAGCACGCGCTGTGCGCACCGACGATCCGCGGCGCGGAGCACGTGCCGGATCTGGCGGCACATCTGAGCGCCCGCACCGGCCGCGACGTGTGGCTGGTCAACGACGTATCGGCGGCGGCCTGGTACCTGCACGACCGGCTCGACGTCGACCGGTTCGTGGTCGTCACGGTCAGCAGCGGGATCGGCTGCAAGCTGGTCGACCGCGGGCGGGCGCGGCCCGTCTTCGACGACCTGCCCTACGGCGGCGAGATCGGCCATGTCGTCGTCGACGAGCGCCCGGGCGCGCCGGTCTGCGACTGCGGGGCGTCCGCCCTCCAGACGTGGAGCGCGCCGCACATGCCGCACGTGAACATCGGCGCCCTGTT
>CAXTNU010000439.1:0-465 GCA_964245595.1 uncultured bacterium
CGCGCGCGTGGCGCAGCCTCCACGCCGCGCTGCGGCGCCTCGTCGCGAGCGGGCCGGGCGAAGCGTCGCCGGCGCTCGCGCGGCTGAACGCGTTCCTGGCCGAGAACGCGGACCTCGCCGAACCGGCCTGCCGGTGAGCGCGGTCGTCGAGTACGGCGGCCGGCGGGTGCTGATCGTCGCGAGCGTGCTGCTCGCGGTGATGCTGCAAACGCTCGACCTCACGATCGTCAACGTCGCGCTGCCGACGATCCAAGGGAATCTCGGTGCGGCGCTCGACACCGCGACGTGGGTCGTCACCGGCTACATCATCCCGGCGGTGGTCGTCATCCCGCTGACCCCGTGGCTGCAGATGCGCCTGGGCCGCAAGCGCTATTTCCTGATCTGCATCGCGGGCTTCACCGGCGCGTCGCTGTGCTGCGGGCTGGTCGACAGGAAGACGTGCACCCTACCCTGCGCCGCTGGCCG
>CAXTNU010000439.1:475-3138 GCA_964245595.1 uncultured bacterium
GTGCTGCGGGCTGGCACCCTCGATCGGCACGCTGATCGCCTTCCGGGTCGTGCAGGGCACGTTCGGCGGCGGCCTGATGGCGACGGCGCAAGCGATTTTGCGCGACACGTTTCCGCCGGCGTCGTTCGGGCTGAGCCAGTCGCTGTACATGATCGGGATCATCGTCGGCCCGTCGACCGGGCCGCTGCTGGGCGGCGTCTTGACCGACGCCGCGTCGTGGCAGTGGGTGTTCCTGGTCAACCTCGCGCCCGGCGCGCTCGCCTTCGCCGTGCTGCTCGCGCTGCTGCGCGATCCCGGCCCGCCGCGGCGGCTGCCGTTCGACGCGCCGGGCGTCGTGCTGCTCGCGCTGGGCGTCGGCGCGCTGCAGTACGTGCTCGAGCAGGGCGAGCGCTGGGACTGGCTGGCCGACGCGAACGTACGTCTCGCGTGCGTTCTCGCCGCCGCGGGGCTGATCGGGTTCGTGCTGCGCGAGCGCAGTGCGCGCGATCCGATCGTCGACCTCGGCATTCTGAAGAACCGTGCGGTGGCGGGCGGCGCCGGGCTGATGTTCCTCAACGCGTTCACGATCTTCGGGCAGCAGTTTCTGATGCCGCAGTACTTGAGCGGTGCGCTGGGGTACACCGCGACGGACAGCGGCGTGATGCTGGTGGTGCGCGCGATCCCGATCGCGCTGCTGACGATTCCGGTCGGGATGATCGCGGGGCGCCGCGTCGCGCCGGCGCTGCTGGTCGGCGCGGGGTTCGCGCTCAGTGCGGTCAGCGACATCGCCCTGGCGCAGGTCACGACGACGCAGACGCCGTTCGCGCTCGTCGCCGTGCCGCTCGTCGCAACCGGCGTCGGGCTCGCGCTGATCAACACGCCGCTGATGATCTCGGTCGTCGGAGCGGTGCAGGGCCCCAGCGTGCCCAAGGCCACGGCGCTGGTGAACCTCTCGCTGCAGCTCGGCGGCTCGGTCGCGAGCTCGGCGCTCGTCACGCTGATCGACCGCCGCGAAGCGTTCCACCAGTCGGTGCTCGCCGGCGGGATCACGCTGCGCAATGCCGTTCTCGCCGGCACCGCGCATGCCGAGAGCCTGGTTGCGGTCGCCCGGGAAGTCGCGGCGCAAGCCTCCGCGCTGGCGTACGGCGACGGGTTCTGGCTCATCGGCGCCTGCACGCTGCTCGCCGTCCCGGCCAGCGCGCTGCTGCGCCGCCCCGCGCGCGCGCCGCGCTGATCCTGGGCCGCTAGGCCAGGATCGGCAGCACGCGGCGGATTTCGTCGGCGCGGGGGTCGGTGCGGCCGGCGAGGCCGCGCTCGATGAGGTCGGCGCGCTTGGCGCGCTGCAGCCCGTAGGCGGCGGCGAGCGCCACCGTTCCGTCGCTGTCGTGCAGCGCGCGTTCGAGCAGCGTGACGTCGCCGTGGCGCGATGCGCCGTCGATCGCGGCGTAGCGCTCGGCGATCGCGTTCGAGGTGTAGGCGCGCTCGAGGGTCGGGCGCACGAGGTCGCCCTCGCACGTGCCGAGCGCTTCGACCGCCGCGACGCGCAGCTCGTCGTTCTCTTCCTCGTACGCGTGGCGCAGAATGCTCGCGCACCAGGCGTCGCCCGCGATGCCCAAGCCTTCGATGACGCGCAGGCGTTCGTCGGTGCTGAGCGGGCCGGCGTCGGGATCGATGAGCGCCGGCCAGGTGATGACGCGCGCGAACGGCGCGAGCGGATCGGCGGCCTCGCCCGGCGCGCTCGCTTCCGCGCCGGCGGGCGTGACGTTGAGCAGCGGCATGGTCTCGATGCGGCGCGTCTTCACCGGCCACACCGCGGTGACGACGCCGCTCGAGGACTCCGGCCAGAAGCGCGCGATCGCGATCAGGCCGAGGCCGATGATGAGAAAGAGGAGGCCCGGGACGACGAGTTCGGTGTGCGGCAGGTCCAGGGCGAGCACTAGGTGCGAGCGGCGGTCGCTTCGAGCGCGTCGCGCAGCGCCATGCGCACGTCGCGCAGCGCGGCGTCGAGCGCGGCGTTGTGCGTCCCGCCCAGCACGCGGTGGAATTCCTCGTTGGGCAGCGCGGTGACGTTGGTGAACGTCGCGATGAGCGCGCTGCGGTAGGCGTTGAGCGCCTCGCCCGAGGTGGCCGTGGCGAAGCGCGACGGCAAGAGCTCGGCCAGCACCAGCCAGGGGCGCGCGCTGCCGAGCGGTTCGGCTTCGAGCGCGTCCAAGTGGCGCGCGATGCGCGCGACGTCGATCGGGCCTTCGAGCACGATCGCTTCGGCGGGCGGCTCGAAATCTTCCGCCGGGCGCGCGGCGCGCAGCGCCTGGACCAGTTCCACCAGCGCCGAGCGGCTGGCCCGGTCCTCGAGGTCCTTGGCGGTGATCGCGTAGCGCGGCATCCGCATCTTGATGAACAGGCGGTTGATCACGCCTTGCAGCGCTTCGCGCTCCGCGGCGAGCTTGCCGGGCACGTCGCCGTTCAGCCCCGCGAAGACGGTCGGCACGAGCGTGCGGATCGCGAACACGTGGGTGACCAGCCCGCCGTAATCGGACTGTTCGAGGAACGCCAGCGCCCGCTCGAGCGCGTCGCGCGCGAACACCAGCCGCACGCGGTGGGCCGGCGGCTCGGGCGCGGCGGGCTCTTGCGCGACCGGCTGTGGCGTAACCGGTTGCGCGGCAGCCGTCGGCGCGGCAGCCGGC
>CAXTNU010000440.1:0-3131 GCA_964245595.1 uncultured bacterium
TTCCGGACGGCTCGGTCGCCACCACCGCGTCCAGGGCCCGCAAGTGCGCCGCCGAGGCCCTGGTGGTAGGACTGCCCACCAAGCGCCTGGCCAGGCTGAATGGACTGCTCGTCATCGACCCTTCGGTGGAGATGACGCCCTTGGCTTGGCTCAAGGCCATGCCCATCGCGCCCTAGGCGGACCACATCCGAGAGTTGCTGGACCGCCTGCACCTGGTCCGCGGCCTGTGCCTGCCGGCGGAGCGCGCCGGCTGCACAAGCCCCTGGCGTACGTCGACAGCACGGCCGCCGAGGCGCTCTCGGAGCGCGTCCTCGCGCAGCTCGCCCGGCACGCGCAGGAGGCCCCCTGGACGCTCGGCGCGACGTCGCTCGCGCTGGCGCGCGCGCTCGAGGTGGACGAGCCGTTCCTGATCCGGCTGCTGGCCAGCGACGCCGAGGAAGGCCGGCTGGGCGCCCGGGACGGCTACTACGCGACGCCCGCCCACCGGCCCCGGCTCTCGCCCGAGCAGCGCGAGTTCTTCGAGCGCGTCGCGCAGGTCGACCCGGCCCAGCCGTTCGTCCCGGTCGCGCTCGAGCTGGTCGTCGGTGAGCTGCGCCGGGCCCGCATCACGGGGCTCTCGCAAGCCTTCGACACGCTGGTCGCGACCGGCACGCTGGTCAAGGTCGGGACCGACGTCTACCAAGGCCGGCAGATCGCCGAGATTCGCCGCCGCCTGGAGGACGCGATCCGGCGCGACGGCCCGATCACGATGGCCCGCTTCCGCGACGCGGTCGGCACCTCGCGCAAGTACGCGGTGCCGCTGATGGAGTGGTTCGACGCGACCGGCGTGACCGTGCGCGACGGCGACCTGCGGGCGCTGCGCCGAGCCAGGCCCGCGCCGTGAGCACGGTATGACCGGCCCTTCGAGTTCGGGCGCCGACGACGCCCTCGGGCGCGACCTGCGCGCGTTTGCCGAGACGATACCACAGATCGTCTGGCGTGCCGGGCCCGACGGGCTCAACGACTACTTCAACTCGGCTTGGTACAACTACACCGGGTTGACCGTGGACGAGTCGCTGGGCGCCGGCTGGGCGCGGCCGATCCATCCCGACGACGCAGCGCGCGCGGCCACGGCGTGGGCGGCAGCGGTGCGTGACGAGGCATCGTTCGACCTCGAGTTCCGGCTGCGCGACCGAACCGGCACGTACCGCTGGTTCCTGACCCGGGCGACGCCGATGCGCGATGCGGCGGACCAGATCGTGCGCTGGTTCGGCACCAGCACCGACATCGACGAGCGCAAACGAAGCGCGGACGACTACCGCGCCATCGCCGAAGCGATCCCACAGATGATCTGGACCGCGCTCCCCGACGGCACGGTCGACTACCTCAACGGGCGCATCTACGAGTACGGCGGCACGGCGCAGGGCGACCTGACCGGCTGGTCGTGGGAGCGCGCGGTCCACCGCGACGACCTGCCCGCGGTGCTGGCGACCTGGGCCCGCGCGCGCGCCGCTGGGGAGCCGGCCGAGATCGAGTGCCGCCTGCGCCGCCACGACGGCGCGTACCGCTGGTTCCTCATTCGCGTCAACGCCGTGCGCGACGCGCGCAGCGGCGCGCTGACGCGCTGGTTCGGCTCGTGCACCGACATCGACGCGCTCCGCACGGCCTCGGCTCGCGACGCGTTTCTGGCCAACGCCGACGCGCTGTTCGGGGCCGAGCTCGACGCCACCGCGATCCTGCGGGCGGTGGCGAGCGCGGCGGTCGTCTCGTTCGCCGACTACTGCCTGTTCGATCTTGCCGCCGACGACGGCAGCCTGCGGCGGGCGGCGGTCGACCACCGCGATCCGGCCCGGCGCGGGCCGTTCCAGTGCTCGGTCGGCACCGTCCCGCCGGTCGAGCACCCGCACCACCCGATCTCGCTGGCCTGGCGGCACGGCGAGAACCTGCTCCTGCCGCGCATCGACGAAGCGTGGTGGCGGCAGGTGGCGCAGGACGAAGGCCACTTCGCGCGCATGCGCGACGAAGGGCTGTCGTCGCTGATCGCGGTGCTGGTGGCCGCCCGCGGCCGGCGCTACGGCGTGCTGACGTTCTGCCGCTCGCGCGGCTCGCACGCTTACGGCGAGGGCGATCTGGCGATCGCGCGGGAGCTGGCGCGCCGGATCGGCGCGGCGCTGGAGAACGCCCGGCTCTACAGCGAGGCGCGCGCGGCCGCGGAGGCGCAGCGCCGGATCGCCGAGCGCGAGGCCTTCTACGCCCGCCTGGGCGAGGCGCTGGCCGAGACGCTCGACCTGCACGAGACGCTGGCCGCCGCCGCCCAGCTGCTGGTGCCCGAGTTCGCCGACTGGGCGGTGGTGAATCTGGTCGACGCCGACGGCGAGCTGGTGCTGGCCGCCTCGCAGCACCGCGACCCGGCGACCACCGAGCGCACCCGCGCGCTGCTCGGCTTCGGCTATCTCGCGGCCGGCGCCGGGGGCGGCTCGCCCGAGGTCGTGCGCACGAAGCGGCCGCTGCTCTACGAGCGGGTGCCCGAAGCGGGGATGGGCGCGCTGCGCGGCCCGTACCGCGAGACGATCCGGGCGCTGGGCGTCACGTCGACCGTGATCGTGCCGCTGGCGTACCGCGGCGCGGTGCGCGGGACCCTGGTCACGATGTACGACCGCAGCTCGGGGCGGCACTACGGCCCGGGCGACGTGCCGTTCTGCAGCGAGGTCGCGCGCCGCATCGCGCCCGCGGTCGGCAACGCCGAGGCCTACGAGCGCGAGCGGCGGGTGGCGCGCACGTTCCAGGCCGCCGCGCTGACGACCGACCTGCCGCGCGTGCCGGGCACGTCGTTCGACGCGCTCTACGAAGCGGGCCGCAGCGAGGCGCTGATCGGCGGCGACTGGTACGACGCGTTCCGGGTCGCCGACGGCCGGGTGGTGGTCTCGGTCGGCGACGTCGCGGGCAGCGGCTTGGACGCGGCGGCGACGATGGCCGCGATCCGCCAGAGCCTGCGCGGCGCGGCGGCGATCAACCCCGAGCCGTCGGTGATGCTCGACGCGGCCGACCGCGGCGTGGCGGTCTTCAACGCGCCGTTCTCCAACACCCGCAGCGTGGTCGAGCTGGTGCTGGGCGAGATCATCGCGTTGGCCCGGCGCCTGCCGGAGAAGACC
>CAXTNU010000441.1:0-3117 GCA_964245595.1 uncultured bacterium
GCGATGCCCGGCGCGCGGGCCTTCACCGTGCTCGAGACCGGCATGCTCGTCGCCGCGCTGATCGTCGAGGCGCTGCTCGGCAACGACCTGCGCGCCGCCGGAGGTCCGCTCTCACGCCGGCCGGCGAAGGCGGCGTTGGCCGAAGGCCAAAACGCGACGGATTCGGCCGAAGGCTGAATCGACTAGATGTCGCGCTGGCCCTCGATGCAGACGTTCTGGATGTCGTAGGCCCGCTCGTAGACGGTACGCGCGCCCGCCGGCGTGGCGAAGGTCAGCCAGATCGGGCGCGAGTGGTTCGCGCTGTCGATCTCGTTGGTGACGACCGCCCGGGTGAGGTTCAGCATGTCGCCGCCGAGGCCGAGCGCTTTGGCGGTGTCGGGCGCGCGGTACGGCTGCGCCTTCCAGTACGCGAAGGCGCCGCCCAGGCGCTTGATCGTGGCGTGCAGGGCGGCGTCGCCGGGGTAGGCCGCGGGGCGAACCGTGTCGTCGGTCGAGGCGACGATCGCGTCGAGCGCCGTCTGCTTCACGGCCCGGGCCTCGCAGTTCGCTTCGACGCGGTCGGGGATCTCGATGCGCGGGGCGTGCGAGACGCAGGCGGTCAGGGCCAGCAGCGCGAGCGGGAGAAGACGCGACGGGTTCACGTCCCTCCCGATTCGCTGCGCTAGGCCAGCTTCCCGGACGTCTTTTCCAGCAGGCTCCAGGCCTGAGGCCCGAACTTGTCGCGCCAGCGAGTGTAGAAACCCGAGCCGGCCAGCTTGGTCCGAAAGCCGCTGGTGTCGGCCCGGTTCATCGTCAGCCCGTGCCGAGCCAGCTTCTCCGAGAGCGAGTCGTTGCGCAGCTGCGTGTCGCGCCGCTGCAGCAGCGCGTACTTGGTCAGGTTGCGGTCGACGATGCGCTGGACGTCGGGCGGGAGCGCCTTCCACGCGTCCGGATTGCCCAGCAGGTGGTAGGCCGACCACATGTGGTTGGTCACGCTGAGGTACTTCTGCACCTCGTACAGGCGGGCGGTGTCGATGATCGCGTAGGGGTTCTCCTGGCCGTCGAAGACCTTGGTCTGGAGCGCGGTGTAGACCTCGCTGAAGTTCAGCGGCCCGGGCGCCGCGCCCATCGACTTGAACAGGTCGACCCACAGGGCGCCCGCCGGGGTGCGGATCTTGAAGCCCTCGAGGTCGCCCGCGTTGCGGATCGGCTTGGTGCCCGAGGTGATCTGGCGCATCCCGTTCTCCCACATCTTGGGATGCACGTACAGCCCCTGCTTGCCGATCTCGTCGCGCACGTAGTCGCCCAGCGGGCCGTCCAGCGCGCGGAACGCCTCGGCCGAGTCCTTGAAGGCGAAGCCCACGCCCTGGATCGCGGCGACCGGAACCACCGCCTGCAAGATGCCGCCGTCGAGGGTGAAGAACTGCAGCGCGCCCGAGCGCAGCTGCTGCAGCGCCTGGGTGTCGCCGCCGAGCTGGTTGTTGGGGAAGACCTGGACGTCGAGCCGGCCCTTCGTCTCTTTGCGCACCGTGTCCCAGCACTCGCGCATGCGCACGTTGAGCGGGTGGTCGAGCGAGACGTTGCTGGCGTACTTGTAGTTCCACTGGGCGGCCTGGGCCGTCCCGCGAATCACCGCGATCGACGCGAACGCCGCCGCCGTGCCGGCCGTGAAGCGTGCGCGCGTAATCCTGCGATCGGTCATGCCATTCTCCTTGTCGGTCGAGATCAGTCGAGCATCAGCCCGCCGTCGACCGTCAACGTTTCTCCGTCGACGAACGACGCGCGGGGCGAGAGGAGCCACGCGATCGCTTCGGCGATCTCGTGGGGTTCACCCGAACGTTGCAGCAGCGCCATCCCTTCGACGCGCCGGCGGTGCGCGGGGTCGGCGAACGCGTCGTCGAGCATCGGGGTCAGGGTCGCGCCGGGCGCGACGCAGTTGACCGCGATGCCCTGCGGGGCGAGCGCGCGCGCCGCGCTGCGGCTGAGCGCGAGGACCGCGCCCTTGCTGGCGGCGTAGGCCGCCGTGCCGGACAGCCCGCCTCCGCGCTTGCCGGCGACGCTCGCCACGGTGCAGCTCCGGCCCCCGGCGCGCATGTGCAGCGCGGCTTCGCGCATGCACAGGAACGTGCCGACGACGTTGACGTCGTAGACGCGCCGGAACGTCGCCGCGGTCAGCTCGGCGAAGGGCGTCGTGTCGGCGATTCCGGCCGGGGTCGCGAGCGCGTCGAGCCGGCCGCCGAAGGCGCCTAGCGCGCCCGCGAACAGGGCTTTGACCGAAGCCTCGTCCGCGACGTCGACCGCGAACGCATGGCCGTCCACGGCCGCCGCGACGGCCCGCGCGCCGGCCTCGTCGCGGTCGGCGACCGCGACCCGGAAGCCGTCCCGGCGCAGCAGCTCGCAGGTGGCCTTGCCGATGCCGCTCGCGCCGCCGCTGACGATGGCGGTCGGGGCGTCGCTCCCGAGCGCCACCTAGAGCAGCATCCCGGGCTCGGCGCACGCGCGCGCGAACGCGGCCAGGAAGCGGCCCGCGGGCGCACCGTCGACGAAGCGGTGATCGAAGCTGAGCACGCAGGTCAGCATCCGCGCCGCGACCAGCGCGCCGTCCACGACGGCCGGGCGCTCCGTCACCGCGCCGATGCCCAGGATCGCGGTCTGCGGCGGGTCGGGCAGCGGGGCGACGCGGTCGATCTTCTGCGGCCCGACGTTGGAGAGCGAGAAACAGGCCCCGCCGATGTCTTGCGGGCCGAGCGCGCCGCCGCGCGCGGCCCCGGCCAGGCGCACGATCTCGGTCTGGATGGAGCCCAGCGAACGCGTGTCGGCATCGCGCACGACCGGCACGATCAAGCCGTGCGGCGTGTCGGCCGCGACGCCGATCCCGATCCGCTCGAACGGCGCCCCGGTCGTCGCGTCGGTGCGCAGCTCGGCGTGCTCGCGCAGCAGCCGCCCCAGCGCGTACACCGCGAAAGCGGTCCAGCCGAAGTCGCTCCGGGCCCCCATCAGCGCGTGCACCGCGTCGACCCGAGCCTGCGTCTCGACCTGCGCCAGCGGCAGCAGCCCGACCTCGCTCATCTTGCGGAAGATCGCGCGCCGCGCGGGCGGCAATTGGGGCGGGAACGGCGCCTGCGCGCCGCCCAAGCC
>CAXTNU010000442.1:0-3116 GCA_964245595.1 uncultured bacterium
GGTTGAGCAGGCGGCGCGGCGTTCCGGCGGCGGCCCCGGTCAGCACGGCCAGCGCGTCGTCCTCGAACAGGCCGTAGGCTTCGAGCGGCCCGCCCGCGCGCGCGATGCGATGCGCCAGCAAGGCGCGCGCTTCGCTGGCGCCGAGCGGCTCCAGCGACGTCCAGCCGTCGACCCGGTCGGCCAGGTTGCGGCGGGCATCGACCCGCGCCCGCAGCTCGCTCTGGCCGAACAGCACCACGTTGAGCAGCTTGCGGTCGGGGATGTCGTAGTTGAGCAGCAGGCGCAGCACTTCGAAGATCTCGTCGCTGGCGTTCTGGCCCACGTCGACGAACAGGGCCAGGGTCAGCCCGTCCAGGACGGCGGCGTCGTAGAGGTAGTTCTTGAGCGCGTTCTTGAGTGCGGCGGGCGAACGCGGCGGCAGGGCCAGCCCGAACGAGCGTGCCACGGCCAGCAAGAACTCCGTCTCGTTGGCGAACGAGGGGTCGAGGATCTTGCCCAGCCGGACCTCGTCGAGGCCGAGCAGGTCGCGCTCGAGCTGGGCGGCCAGGCTGGTCTTGCCGGTGCCGGGGTCGCCGACGACGATCTGCAGCCCGCGCGACTGGAGCACCCCTTCGAGAAGACGCTCCCGGGCGCGTGCGAGGGCCGGCGTCGTGCGGTAGAAGTGCGGGTCCGCCGTGTCGAGGAACGGATCGCGTTCGAGCCCGAAATGGCGGTAGTAGGGCGTCACCGTGGGGCTCGGTTCGGTGCGGGACGGCGCGTGCCCCGCGTGACCGCCGCGTACGCTTGCTCGGCCGCTGTGCCTGCGGGCAAGCTCAAACCAGCGCGGCGGCGCGCCGATGACGGAGTGATGGGTTCGCGAACCGGGATCACCGGCGTCAACGTGGTCGGCCGCGTCAGCGGGGCGTTCGGCATGGCGGTCGCCGCGCGCGCGACGATCGGCGTGCTGCTGGCCGGCGGGGTCGACGTGGCGATCGCCGACATCGCCAGCGACCCGCGCGGGCGCGCGCTCGACCAGACCTACCTGCACCTCAACGTCGCCGACACGCGCGACCTGCCGCACGAGGTGACCCTGTTCCTGGACTCGCCCTGGACGGTCGGCGAGCTGCTGGTGGGGCGGCCCGAGACGACCGCCGGGCGTTACAACGCGCTGGTGCCGTTCTGGGAGCTGACCCGCGTGCCGCGCAGCTGGTACCCGGTGCTGCAGAAGATGGACAGCGTGCTCGCGCCGACGCGCTTCATCGCCAACGCCATCCAGAGCAGCGTCGGCGTGCCGGTGCGCGACATCCCGGTGACGCCGCTGATCCCGCCCGGCGCGGCGCGCCGCCCCTCGCCCCTGCGCAACGCCGGCAAGGCGTTCACGTTCTTCACCGGCTTCGACGTGCTCAGCAGCGTCGAGCGCAAGAACCCCAACGGCACGCTGGGCGCGTTCCTGGGCGCGTTCGCCGGGCGCGCCGACGTGGCGCTGGTGGCCAAGGTGTGGGGCGTGCCCGAAGGGCGGCCCAGCGGTCTGGACGAGCTCGCCGCCCGGCACGCCAACCTGCGCTTCGTGCACGACGACCTCGGCTACGACGACGTGCTCGCGCTGATGCGCGACTGCGATGCGTACGTGTCGCTGCACCGGGCCGAAGGCTTGGGCCTGGGCATGCTCGAGGCGATGCAGTTCGGGCGGCCCGCCGTGGCGACCGACTATTCCGGCAACACCGACTTCCTCGACGACACCAACGGCATCCCGGTGCCCTTCGCGCTGGTGCCGGTGAACGCGCCGGAACCCGTGTTCTCGCTCGAGCAGATCGGCGCGCAGACCTACTGGGCCGATCCCGACCTGGCCGCCGCGCAGGCCGGGATGAAACGGCTGGTCGACGACCGCGCCACCTACGAGCGCCTGTCGGCCCGCGCGCGGGAGACCGTGACCGAGCGGCGCGCGCGCTTCGCCTCGCTGCGCTGGCTCGACCACATCGACGAGCGGCTGCGCGCGCGCGGAGCGACCGCGCGCGGCCCGCTGACCGTGCCCGCCGTCACCGGCACCGCGACCGCTGCGAGCGCGGCACCGCCGGCGCCGCACGCGCGGCTGGACGACGAGCCGGGCCTGCTGCTGGAAGGCGAGTACCACACCCCGCACTCGATGGCGCACATCAACCGCGAGCTGGGCGCGCGCCTGCTCGGCGACCCGTCGCTGCGCTTCGCCGGCTCGTCGATGGGCCCGCGCTACGACGGCATCGTCCTGCCCGCGCAGCTCGAAGAACGGCTGCTCGACCCGGGCGCGGCGACGCGCGCGAACCCCGCGCTGCGGGTGTGGCACCTCTGGCCGCCGCACTGGGAGCGCCGCCGGGCCGAGCGCTACGTGGTCTGCCAGCCCTGGGAGTACGGCGAGATCCCGTGCGACTGGGCGAGCGCGATCGGGCGCGACGTCGACGGCGTCTGGGCCCACACCACCTACGTGCGCGACATGTACCTGCGCGCCGGCGTGGCCGAGAACCGCGTCGCGCTGATCCCGCTCGGCGTCGACACCGAGATCCTGCGCCCCGACGGCCCGCGCGCGCAGCTCGAGACCGGGCGCTCGTTCAACTTCCTGTTCGTCGGCGGCTCGATCGCGCGCAAGGGCATCGACGTGCTGGTCAACACCTACCTCAAGGCGTTCGGGCCGGGCGACGACGTGGCGCTGGTGATCAAGGACGGTGCGACCGGCACGTTCTACCGCGGCCAGAACCTCAAGCACGAGCTCGAACCGCTCGCCAAGCGCGCCGACATCCCCAAGCTCGTGTACATCGACGAGCAGACCGACGACGCCGGGGTGGCGGCGCTGTACCGCTCGTGCCAGGCCTTCGTGCTGCCCTTCCGCGGCGAGGGCTTCGGCATGCCGATCCTCGAGGCGATGGCCTGCGGCTTGCCGGTGGTCGTCTCGCGCGGGGGTGCGGCCGACGACTTCGCCGACGACACGGTCGGCATCACCATCCCCGCCGCGCGCACGCCGCTGGGCGACGACCTCAACGGGACGAAGCTGGTGCGGCCGGGCTGGTGGCTCGAACCGGACGCGGACGCGCTGGCCGCGGCGATGCGCGCGCTCTACCGCGATCCGGGCCTGGCCCGCAAGCTGGGCGCGGCCGGCGCGCAGCTTG
>CAXTNU010000443.1:0-3101 GCA_964245595.1 uncultured bacterium
GCCGCCAGGCGGGCGAGCCCGGGCTGAGGCTTGGGGCCGAAGCCCGAGGCCGGCGCGCGGTACCACAGCGCGACCGCCGCCGCCGGCTGGGCCGGGTCGGGCCGGACCTGGTAGGTCACCCCGCCCGGCAGCGTCCCGCTCGCGGCGCCGGTGCTCGCCGCGGCGGGCGGTGTGCCTTGCGCGGTAGCGGGGCCGGCGGCGGCAGAGACGAGCAGGGCCGCGGAGACCGCGGCCCTCAGGAGGCTTCGAGCCGTCACGCGGGCTCGGGGGAGATCGTCGGCGGGAGCCGGCGCGGCCGCTCGGGCCGCAGTTCGGGTTCCGCGGGCACCAGGCCGATCGGCTCCTCGTGACTCACGATCGGAGCGTTGGGCTTGGCGGGGGGCCAGGGCTTGTCGCCCAGGATCGCCAGCACTTCCTCAGCCTCGACCGTCTCGTGCTCGAGCAGCGAGTTGGCCATCCGGTCGACCTTGTCCCAGTTCACTTCGAGGATCCGGCGAGCGTCGCCGTAGCAGTCGTCGATGATCTTGCGGACCTCGGCGTCGATCTTGCCCGCGATCTCCTCGGAGTAGTTGCGCTCGTCGCCGAAGTCGCGCCCCAGGAACACCTGGTGGCTGCCCTTGCCGTACTGGATCGGCCCCAGCGAGTCCGACATGCCGTACTGGGTCACCATCCGGCGCGCCAGCTCGGTCGCCTTCTCGAAGTCGTTCGACGCGCCGGTCGTGACGTCGCCGAACTTGATCTCCTCCGCGATCCGGCCCGCCAAGGCGCGCTTGATCGTCGAGAGGATCTCGTTCTTGGTCATCGAGTGGCGGTCTTCGTCGGGCAGCGACCAGGTGATGCCCAGCGCCATGCCGCGCGGGATGATCGTCACCTTGTGGACGGGGTCGGAGTTGGGCGTCATGCCCGCGACGACGGCGTGGCCGGACTCGTGGAAGGCGGTGTTCTCCTTCTCGCGCTGCGACATCACGACCGAGCGGCGCTCGGGGCCGACCATGACCCGGTCGATCGCCTCGTCGCAGTCGTTCATCTCGATGATCGACTTGTTGCGCCGGGCGGCCAGCAGGGCGGCCTCGTTGAGCAGATTCTCCAGATCCGCGCCGGAGAAGCCCGGCGTGCGGCGGGCCAGCGTCTCCAGCGAGACGTCCTTGGCGAGCGGCTTGTTCTTGGAGTGGACGCCCAGGATCGCCTGGCGGCCGCGCACGTCGGCCCGGTCGACCACGATCTGGCGGTCGAAGCGGCCCGGCCGCAGCAGCGCCGGGTCGAGCACGTCGGGCCGGTTGGTCGCCGCGACCAAGATCACGCCCGTGTTCTGGTCGAAGCCGTCCATCTCGACCAGGAGCTGGTTGAGGGTCTGCTCGCGCTCGTCGTGACCGCCGCCGAGGCCGGCGCCGCGCTGGCGCCCGACCGCGTCGATCTCGTCGATGAAGATGATGCAGGGCGCGGACTTCTTGGCCTGCTCGAACAGGTCGCGCACGCGCGAGGCGCCGACGCCGACGAACATCTCGACGAAGTCGGAGCCGGAGATCGAGAAGAACGGCGTGCCGGCCTCGCCGGCGATGGCCCGCGCGAGGAGCGTCTTGCCCGAGCCCGGCGGGCCCAGCAGCAGCACGCCCTTGGGAATGCGCGCGCCGAGCGCCTGGAACTTCTTGGGATACTTGAGGAACTCGACGACCTCGCCGAGCTCTTCCTTCGCTTCGTCGACGCCCGCGACGTCGGCGAAAGTGACCTTGGGCCGGTTCTCGCTGAGCAGCTTGGCGCGCGAGCGCCCGAACGAGAGCGCTTGGCTCCCGCCGCTCTGCGCCTGGCGCAAGATGAAGATCAGCAGCAGCGCCATGATGATGAACGGGACGAACTGGAAGATGTACCCGATCAAAGGCGTCGACTGCTGGCTGATGACGTTGAAGTCCACGTGATTGGACCGCAGGGTCGGGTAGAGGTCCCGATCGTCCGGCGCGGTCGTGGTGAACTTCTGCCCGTCGGTCGTATCTCCTGAGATCTCGTGGCCCGAGATCGTGACCTTCTTGATCTGGTGCGCTTGCACTTTGTCGTAGAAGGTCGAGTAGGAGAGGGGCTGATTGTTCGTCGGGCTGAGCACCAGCTTATCCACGATGAAGATCACCAGGATGAAGATGCCGAGGACGACGAGGATGGACTTGAGGTGCTTACCCATGCGTTGCGAGACCCTTTTACCGTTCCTTCAAGAGAACGTTTCTCGGTACGACACGTTTCGCGGCGATTTGGTGGCCCGGTGTCACGCGGGGAGAACCTCCGGCCGGAGCTTCGCGAGGTAGGGGAGAGTGCGATAGCGTTCCTGGTAGTCCAGACCGTACCCTACGACGAACTCGTCGGGGCAGGTCATTCCGGTGTAATCGACCGTGACGTCGATCGCGCGGTGGTACGGCTTGTCGAGCAAGACGGCCGCGGCCAGCGAGGCCGGCTGGCGATTGCCCAGCATGGCGCGCAGGTAGTGCAGGGTGTGGCCGTTGTCGATGATGTCCTCGACGATGACGACGTGCTTGCCCTCGATGGCGTGGGTGGTGTCCTGCACCAGCCGCACCTCGCCGCTCGAGCGGTGCGCGTTGCCGTACGACGAGACGGCGATGAAATCGAGCTGCACGTCCGTAGGACCGCCCGAAGTCTCGGCCAGTGCCCGGGCCAGGTCGGCCGTGACGAAGACCGCGCCCTTGAGCACTCCGACCAGGACGATCGAGCGCCCCACGTAGTCCCGCGCGATCTCGGCCGCGATGCGCCGGTTGGCGTCCGCGATCTCCCCCGCGGTGACGAGGACTCGTTCGATTCCCGGCGGGAGCGTTTGCTGCATCGGAGCGGACCTTCGCTTCGGGTGCGAGCTTTGCCCCGCCGCTAGTCCTCGCCGCGGGCGTCGAGCGCGGCTTCGAGCCGGGCGAACGAGACGTCGCGCAGCGCGCCGTCGGCCCGCAGCCGGGCCCGCAGGGTGCGCCGCCCGCGGGCCCGGGCCGTCCCGGCCAGGTCGTCGCGCACGATCTCGGCGCAGCGCGCCACCGCCCGGTCCAATCCGGGGAATTCCGCCCGCAGCGCCTCGAGCGAGACCCGCAGCGCATTGCGGCGGTAGCGCGTCTGGG
>CAXTNU010000444.1:0-3095 GCA_964245595.1 uncultured bacterium
GGCGGGATTGCCCGAGAGCGCGTAGGCCGCCGCCACGAGCGGCGCGCCGACGCTGGTGCCGCCGGCCACGAGCCAGCCGCCGCCCGCGGTGCTGAAGAACGCGACCCCGGTCGCCGGGTCGGCCACCGCCGCGACGTCGACCGCCGAACGGGTCGCGCACGGGTCGCCGGTCTGCCAGGCCGGCGCGCTCACGTACGCGCTGCAGCCGTGGCCGGCGTAGGCCCAGGGGGTCTCGCTCCAGCCGCGGTTGAGCGTCGTGCCGCCGACCGCGGTGACGTAGGGCGAGGCGGCTGGGTACGAGGCGCGGCCGTGGTCGCCCGAGCTGACCGTGATCGCGATTCCGGGGTGGCGGTAGTGCGCGTCCTCGGCCTGCTCGCCGGCCCACTCGGGGGCGTAGTAGCTGTTGCTGATCGCCAGCGGCCCCAGCGCCGCGGCGGCGTCGACCCCGCCGCCGAGGTCGTCGAGCGAGCTGGAATCGGCCTCGACCAGCACGATCGTACAGCGCGGGCAGCCGGCCGACACCATCGCCAAGTCGAGCGCGGTCTCCTGAGCCCAGCTCGAGCTCGGCGCGGGCAAGGGCAAGGTCTGCCCGCGCCCGTTGAGCTTGCGAAAGCAGCCGTTCGCGCTGGTGCACGGCGGCAGGCCGAAGGTGGCGCGATAGACCGCCAGGTCGAGCTCGGCGGTCGGGTCGTCGAAAGCGTCGACCACCGCGACGCTCCCGCCCGGACTGCCGGCCGGCAGCCCGTACGCGCTCTGCAGATCCGCCGGGTGGTAGCCTGGGATGCCCAGGGCCGGCGTCAGCGGGTCCTTCAAGGGCGGGATGGTGACGTTGACGGTCAGGGTGCAATTGGCGCTGCCGGCGGTCTGAGCTTGCCAGCAGGTGTAGCTCGCGCCGGGCAGCGCTTGGGGCGAATCACCGGGCAGCGCCTGCGGCGAGTCGCCGGGCAGCGCCTGGGGCGAGTCGGCGGCTTGGGCTTGCGCGGAGTCGGCGGCGGTCCGCTCGTGTCCCGCGCCGGCGCGGTCGAAACCGCCCGGCAGCGTGCCGGTGCCCGCGCCGGAGCACGCGGCGAGAGCGAAGAGGGACACCAAGGCCAACAGACGCTTCACGGTAGTCGGTCTCCAAACCAGCGATCGCCCAGCGCGGTTCCACCTCCCGGCAGGGGAGCGCGCCGCTTGCGTATACCCGAAAACGGGGGCGTTCCAAATCCGGATGCACCGGGTATTGGCGCAGACCGCCAAGAATTGGAGCACGGCCGGGTCGCTCCTTCGTACGCGAGGTACGCCGCATCTTCTCCACTCGTTCGCTGCGCTCGCGCCTGAACGATCGCCTGGCGCGTGCGGCGCGCTATCCGGTCACGCTGGTCGTGGCGCCGGCCGGGTTCGGAAAGACGGTCGCGCTGCGCGACTTCATCGAGACGACGCGCTTGGACGCGGTGCGCTACGACGTCAACCGCGAAGATCGGACACTGCTGGCGTTCGTGCGCGGCTTGAGCGCCGCGCTCGAGCCGCTCGCGCCAAGCGCCAAGGCCGCCTTTCCGGCCATGCAGCAGCGGGTGATGGCGGCCGCCGATCCGCTGCGCGAGCTGGGCGACTGGTTCGCCGAGCACCTCAAGCGGGTGGTCGGGACGATCGTCGTCGACGACTTTCATTACGCGGCGAGCGATCCGGCCGCGAGCGCGCTGCTCACGCGCTTGATCGACGACAGCGGCGACCGCATCCGCTGGATCGTCGCGACGCGCTCGGACGCCGGGCTGCCGATCGCGTCGTGGCTGGGTTACGGCCGGATGGACGTGCCGGTCGGCGAGGACGACCTGCGCTTCACCACCGAGGAAGCGCTGGTCGCCGCCGACGACGCACAGGCGACCCTCGATGCGAGCGAGGTGGAGCAGCTGCGCGAGCTCACCTCGGGCTGGCCGGTCGCGCTGGCGATCGCGCTGCGCACGCGCCTGCACGCGGGCGACCTGCGCAGCGCGACGCTCGGCACGCGCGAGATGGTGTACCGCTATCTGGCCGAGCAAGTGTTCGGCGGGTTGACGCGCGCGCAGCAGCGCTTTCTGCTGGACACCTGCGTCTTCTCCGGCTTCGACACGGCGATCGCCGAGGCGCTGGGCGGCACGCCGGAGCTGCTCGCCGAGTTGCGCCGCAGCGTGGCGTTTCTGACCCTCACCTCGGCCAGCGGCTACCGCTACCACGACCTGTTCCGCGACTTCCTCGAGAGCGAGCTGCGCCGCTGCGGCGCCGCGCAGTGGTACGCCGCGCACGCGGCCGGCGGCGCGCTGCTCGAACGCAACGGCGACGCCGCGGGCGCGCTCTCGCTCTACGCCAAGGCCGGGGTGAACGACGGCATCCTGCGGCTGGTCGAGACGGACGGCTTCGGGCTCTTCGAGCGCGGCCGCACCGAGGTGCTCGAAGCGGCGCTCGACGGCCTGCCCGACCCGATGCGGCGCGAGAACGCCGGCGTGCTGGGCATGCGGGCGATGCTCGAAGCCGGACGCGGCCACTTCGAGGTCGCCGAGCGCGGGTTCGTGGCGGCGATCGAGCGCGCCGCCGAGCCCGACTTGCGCATCGCGCTGGTGCACCGCTACGCGATCGAGCTGGTCCGCCACGATCGCGACTGCACCGCGCTGCTCGAGCCCTACGCCGCGGACGACGGGGTGCCGCCGGCGCTGCGGGTGCCGATCCTGGGCACGCTGGCGACCGCGTACGTGCGCGCGCGCCGAATCGGCGACGCGGTGGTGACCGTCGAGCGCGCGCTGAGCCGGATCGAGACCTTCGGCGACGACGTGCGCGCGCGGCTCTACCAGCAGGCCGGCTACGTGCACCAATCGGCGGGCTCGCGCGAGCGCGCCCGCACGTACGCCGAGCGGGCGGTCGAGCTGGCGCTGTCGCGCGGTTTGTTCGAGGTCGCGGCGCGCGCCTACACCGTGCTCTACGTGCTGCTCCACGACGAGACCGACGACCCGATCGCGCTGCTGGCGATCCTCGACCGGCTCGACGAGTGCGCGCGCAAGGGCGCGAGCCGCCAGGTGCGGCTGTTCGGGCTGCTGGCGGCGTACGACATCGAGGTCGAGCGCGGCGACGACGTCGCGCTCGAA
>CAXTNU010000445.1:0-3078 GCA_964245595.1 uncultured bacterium
GGATTGGTACCCGTACGCGCACGGCGACGACGACCCGGTGCTGATCAGCCACTCGTCCGGCACCACCGCGGCGCCCAAGGCGGTGCTGATGACGCACCGCACGCTGTTCGCCGCGGTGCGCTACCGGCTGCGGCTGCCGCTCCCCAGCGGCTTCGAGCGCATTCTCTCGGCGGTGCCGGCGACCCACAACTCGGGCGTCACGCTGCTGCTGCTCGCGCTGGCGAACGGGGCGCCGATCCGGCTGCTCTCGGCCCACGACCCGGCCACCGTCGCGGACGAGATCGAGCGCTTCCGGCCTTCGTTCGTGGGCGGGTTCGCGAGCACGTTCGCCGATCTGGGCGCGTCCGATCTCGCCGGGCGCGACTTCGCCGGCGTCGCGCTGTGGTGGAACAGCGGCGACGCCGCGCACGAGGCGCACGTGCGCCCGCTGCTCGCGCTGGGCAGCCACGCCGAGGTCGGCGCGGGCGGGCGGCGCAGCGTGCCCGGCTCGCTCTTCATCGACGGCCTGGGCTCCTCGGAGATGGGCCACTCGCTGTTCTACAACGTGCACGGGCGCGAGCCCGACACGTTCGGGCGCTGCGTCGGGCGGCCGTACGAGTTCGCCGAAGCGGCGGTGCTCTCGCGCCGCGGCGAGCCGCTGCCGGCCCACCAGGTCGGGATGCTGGGCGTGAAGTCGCCGACCCTGACGCCGGGCTACTGGAACGACTCGCTGACCACGCACCGCGCGCGCTTGCGCGGCTGGTGGCTCACCGGCGACCTGGTCTACCGCGACGACGAGGGCCGGTTCTTCCACGTCGACCGCTGGTCCGACGCGATCCCCACCGAACGCGGCGTGCTCTACAGCCTGCTCGCGGAGGAGCGCATCCTCGCCGCGTGCCCGGAGCTGCGCGACTGCACCGTGGTCGGCAGCGCGGGCGACGACGGGCGCACCGAGGTGTGGGCGCTGCTGGTTCTCAAGGCTGTCGGCACGCTGAGCGCCGGTGCGCCCGCCGCAGGGGCGTTCGACGAAGACGCGTGGCGCGCGCGGCTCGATGAATTGCTGCGCGGGCACGGCATGCCGGGCGTGCAGCGCGTGAAGCAGGTCGGACTGGACGAGCTGCGCGTCGGGCCGACCGGCAAGGTGAAGAAGCGCGAGCTGCGCGAGTGGCTGGGCGCCGCCGACGGCCCGTTCGATCCGATCAACCTGATCGCCGGAGCGTACGAATGAGCGCGACGAACGGGCGAGCGCAGGCGAGCGGCGCGCGCCGCGTCGCGATCACCGGCATGGGCGTCGTGACTGCGCTGGGCACGGACGTCGCGGCGTTCTGGGCCAACCTCTGCGCCGGGCGCTCGGGGGCCTCGGCGATCGAGCGCTTCGACGCGAGCGCGCTGCCGGTGCGGATCGCGGCCGAGATCAAGGACTTCGACAGCACGCCGTTCATCGCGCCGCAGGTCGCGCGCACGATGGACCTGTTCAGCCAGTACGCGCTCGTCGCCGGCCTGCTGGCCTGCCGCGACGCGGGCTTCGCGGACGACGACGCCATCGCGGGCGAGCGGACCGGCATCGTGGTCGGCTCGGGCACCGGCGGCTACGCGACGATGGAACGCGAGGCGGCGGCCTTTCGCGACGGCGGCCTGCGCGAGATGAACCCGTACTACGTCCCGACCTTCCTGGTCAACATGGCTTCGGCGCAGGTCGCGATGCGGCTGGGCATCAGCGGCCCGTCGCTGACCACCGCCACCGCCTGCGCCGCCGGGGCCAACGCGATCGGCGAGGCGTTCCGGATGATCCAGCGCGACGAGGTGGACCTGGCGCTGGCCGGCGGCACCGAGGCCCCGATCCACCCGCTGAGCGTGGCCGGCTTCTGCGCGATGCGCGCGCTCGCGCCGCTCAACGACGACCCGGCGGCGGCGAGTCGGCCGTTCGACCGCGGCCGCAAGGGATTCGTGCTGGGCGAGGGCGCAGGGATGCTGCTGCTCGAGGAGTACGAGCGCGCCCGGGCGCGCGGGGCCACGATCTACGCCGAGCTGGTCGGCTACGGCTCGACCACCGACGCCTTCCATCTCACCATGCCGCGGCCGGACGGGCGCGGCGCGATCGCCTGCATGACCCGCGCGCTGGCCGACGGCGCCGTCGCGCCCGACGAGGTCGACTACGTCAACGTGCACGGCACCGCCACCAAGCTGGGCGACGTCAGCGAGACGCGCGCGCTCAAGGCCGTGTTCGGCGCCCGCGCGGCGGCGCTGCCGTGCAGCTCGACCAAGTCGATGACCGGGCACCTGCTCGGCGCGGCGGGCGCGGTCGAGGCGATAATCGCCGCGCTGGCGGTGGCGCGCGACACGGTGCCGCCGACGATCAACCTCGACGACCCCGATCCCGAATGCGATCTCGACTACGTGGCGGGCACGGCGCGCGCCGTGCCGGTCGGGGTCGCGATCAGCAACTCATTCGCGTTCGGCGGGCACAACGCGTGCCTGGTGCTGCGCAAGGCGGACACCCGTGGCTGACCGCTGGTGGGCGCCGCTGCTGGTGCTCGCGCTGGGCACCTTCGCCTCGGGCACCGACGGCTTCGTGATCGCCGGCATCCTGCCCAGCATCGCGCGCGATCTGGGCGTGTCGGTCGCGGCCGCCGGTCAGCTCGTCACGGTGTTCGCGTTCGCCTACGCGCTGGGCTCGCCGCTGCTGATGACGTTCGTTGCCGGCGGTTCGTCGCCCAAGCGGCTGCTCGCGCTCGCAATGGGCGCGTTCGCGCTGGCGAACGTGCTGGCCGCGTTCGCCCCGAACGCGGGCGTGCTCGGGTTCGCGCGCGTGCTGGCGGCGCTGCTGGCCGGGGTGTACGTGCCGACCGCCGCAGCGACCGCGGCGATGCTGGTCGGTCCGGAATTGCGCGGGCGCGCGCTGGCGCTGGTGCTCGGCGGCGCGTCGGTGGCGACCGCGCTGGGCGTGCCGGCCGGAGTCTGGATCGAGGCCCACTCGTCGTGGCGGATGACGTTCGGGTTCGTCAGCGTGCTGGCGGTGCTGGCGCTGGTCGGGATCGTGCTGCGCCTGCCGGCGGCGGCGAAGCTGCCGGCGCTGCCGCTGCGCGCGCGGCTGGCGCC
>CAXTNU010000446.1:0-3070 GCA_964245595.1 uncultured bacterium
ACGGTGCGCAGGTTGGCGTAGACGTCGTCGAGCGTGTCGTCGCGCACCAGGCGCACCGGTATGCCGGCCCGCCGCACGTCCGCGGTGACGTGCGCCTGGGACGTGATGCCCAGCACCAGATCGGCGCGCAGCGTGACGATCCGCTCGGCGTCGACCGAGGCGAAGGTGCCGACCACCGGCAGCCGGCGCGCGGCGGGCGGGTAGTCGGCGAAGTTCGACACGCCGACGATCCGCGAGCCGGCGCCCACGGCGAACAGATCTTCGGTCAGCGAGGGGACCAGCGAGACGATCCGCTGCGGCGAGGGCACCGCCCCGGCCGCGTGCGCCCCCGCCGGTGCGAACGGCAGCACGGCCAGCGCGGCCAGCGCGAGAGCGCGAATGAGCATCGTCCCGGCGATACGCCGCCCGCACCGGCAGCCCTCGTTCTCCGCTCCACCGCACCAGGACGGGCTCGTCCGGCGTGCGAATGAGTCCGGTCGTTCGCGTGCGCGGGAAGCCGGTGGGAAACCGGCACGGTCGCGCCACTGTAAGCGGGGAGCCGCTGCACGTCACGGTCCTGCGGGGCTGGAAGGCGGCAGCACGAGGCGACGATCCGCGGAGTCAGGATACCGGCACGCGAGCGCCACCGCATCCCGCCTCGCGAAAAGGTTGGTCTCATGCTCCTCGTTCCGCGCACCGCGGCGCTGGCCGCGCTCGCGCTATGCCTCGCCGCACCGGCCGCCGCGCAAACCGCGCCCGCACCGGCACCGTCCGCCTCGCCCACGCCGCTGCCCGACATCGGCCGGGTCGTCACCAGCGACCGGCACGAGGAGCCGCTCGCGAACACCACCCGCCCGACGTTCGTCGTCGACCGCGCCGCGATCGAGGCGCGCGGCGACCGCAGCGTCGCCGACGCGTTGACCGGCGTGCCCGGGGTGAGCCTCTACCGCTACGGCGCCACCGGCGCGCAGGCGACCGTCTTCATCCACGGCACCAACGGCTCGGCGCAAGTCCTCGTGCTGCTCGACGGCATTCCGGTCGAGCCGGCCTCCAGCGGGCAGATCGACCTGGGCTCGTTCTCGACCGCCGGCGTGCGCCGGATCGAGGTCGTCGAAGGCTCCGCTTCCACGCTGTACGGGACCAGCGCGGTCGGGGGCGTGATCAACATCATCACCGCCGTCCCGCGCGGCGTGTACTTTGAAACGGCGAGCGGCACGCTGGGCGACCGCGATCTGCGCGTATCGGCGGGCAGCGGGCGGCTCGGGATCGCGCTGGAGCGCCACCTGGCGACCAACGCGTACGACTATCCCGCGACGACCGCCTATCCGGCCGGCGCGCGCGACAACGCCGACGCGGCGCAGACCGCCGCGCGCGTCTCCTACGACGCCGAATTGGGGCCCGACCTGAGCGCGCGCGTGCGGCTCGGCTCGAGCGCGATCCACCTCGGCGTGCCCGGCGACCTGACCTTCGGGCCGACGCTCGATGCGCGCCAGAACGTCGCGCAGAACGATGCGCGCGTCGAGCTGACCCGCACCAGCGCGCGGTCGGTCACGGTGCTGACGCTGGGCGCGTCGCGCCAGCTGCTGGCCTACACGCAGCCGTCGCTGGGGCCCGAGAACGACACCAGCGACGGCCGCGCGCAGCTCTCGCTGCGCCACGTCGTGTCGGGCGGCGCGTCGAGCCTGACGACCGGCCTCGACCTGGCCCGCGAGTCGGCCGTCATCACCAACGTCGCGCAGTACGACGCATCCTTCAACCTGCTCGGGTACGCGACGACCGGCGTCGCGCAGGCGCAGAGCGCCGTCTACGCGCAGGAGCAGTACGTCACGCCGCGCGGCGTGCGGCTGCAGATCGGGCTGCGCGGCGAGCACGACGCGCCGGTCGGCGGCGTGCTCTCGCCCAGCGCCGGCCTGGCGATCCCGCTCGGCGCGGGCCTGCGCCTGACGTTCAACGCGAGCAGCGCGTTCCGCGTGCCGACCATCGTCGACCTCTACTATCCCGGCCTGGCGAACCCCAGCCTCAAGCCGGAGCGCTCGAGCGACGGCGACCTCACGCTGAGCAGCGAGCGCGTGCTGGGCGGCGCCGCGCTGACCCTGTTCGGGCGCGAGGCGAACGACCTCATCGCGCTCGACCCGGCCAACGGATACCTGCCCGAGAACATCGCCAAAGCGTCGGTGCGCGGTCTCCAGGCGACGCTGCGCACGCATTCCTACCACGGTTTCCTGGCCTCGCTCTCGCTCACCGACACGTACCGCGCGCTGAACCTCGCCGGACCGGCGGCGCGGCTGCCGTTCGACCCCGTGTTCGCGGCATCGCTCAGCCTGGACCACCCGCTGGCCGGCGGCGCGCTCGGCTTCGGCGCGACCGCCAACGTCTTCGGCCCGCACCGCGAGGGCGCGGCGCTCAACCACGACGGCCAGACGACGGTCGACGCGTACGTGCGCGCCCGGCTGGGGAACGCGGCCGTGCTCTCGCTGCGCGCGCGCAATCTGGGCGGCGAGCGCTACGCGCCGATCCTGGGCTACCCCGCGCCGGGCCGGACGTTCCAGCTCGAGCTGGCGACGCGCTGACCGTTCGCGCGAGGACCCGCTTCGCGCTCACGGTATCGCCGTGCCGCGCGGGCGGCGGCGCGGAACGGCCACCGTGCCGCCGTCGGTCGTGCGCACGACCGCGATCTCGGCCCCGTAGGCGCGGCTGAGCAAGTCGCCCCGGAAGACGTCCTCGACCGTGCCGTCGGCCAGCAGCCGGGCCGCGCCGCCGCGCACCCCCCCGGCGGGCCCCGCGCCGGGGCGGGGGGGGGGGGGGGGCACCACCGCGACCGCGACGCCCTCGTCGGCCAGGCCGCGCAGCGTGTCGAGCGTGGCGTAGGCGACGCCCAGATCGAGGTGGCTGGTCGGCTCGTCGAGCAGCAGCGTGGGCGCGCGCTGCGCCAGCGCGGTCGCGATCCAGACCCGCTGCCGCTCGCCGCTCGAGAGCGTCGCGATCGGCCGTTCGGCGAACGCGCTCAGCTCGACCCGCGCCAGCGCGTTCTCGACGATCTCGTCGTCGTGCGGGTCCGCGTTCCAGCGCCACCACGGCCGGTGCGGCAAGC
>CAXTNU010000447.1:0-3069 GCA_964245595.1 uncultured bacterium
ATCCCGGCACGGCCGGCAAGCCGGGAAACCCGGGCTACGTCATCGTGAAGCACGGCCTCGCTGCGGAAGCGGAACGCGAGCCGGCCCGGCACGAGCCCGCCGAGCGCGAGCCCTCGGCGTACCAGACGTAGGAGTCGCGGCGGCTCTGCGCCGCCCGGCGCTCGGGCTACGCCGCCGCTTCGGCCGGGCGCGGGGCGCGGGCTTCGCTGGGGAGCGTGAACGCGATCAGCAGCGCCAGCAGCGTCAGCCCGCCGGCTGCGAGGAGGGTCGCGGACACGCCGCGGGCGTCGGCGATCGCCCCCATCACGGGCGAGAACGCGCCGCCCAGCGACACCGCCAGGCCCAGCGTCACGCCCGAAGCGAGGCCGATGCGGTTGGGGAGAAACGACTGGCCCAGCACGATGAACGACGCCTGCGAGGCGACCAGCACGAAGCCGGTCAGCATCAGCAGCCCGGTCGCCAGGGCCACCCCGCCGTCGTGGGTGAGCGCGACCAGCACCACGGTCAGCAGCGTGCTCAGCCCGGTGGACCACAGCAGCACGGTCTTGCGGCCGATCCGGTCGGCGATCGGGCCGCCGGCCAGCGTGCCGCAGACGCCGGCCGCCAAGAACGCCACCAGCACCCCGTCGCCCAGCGCCGGCGACCCGTGCAGCACCTCGACCACGTAGAGCGGGACGAAAGCGACGAAGCCGATGTACGCCATCGAGCGCACCACCACGAAGGCGGTCAGCTTGCCGAACGCCGCCCAGTCGTCAGTTCCGTGCTGCGCGCGGTGCTTTGGCCGCGCCGGAGCGAAGGTCGTCAGCCGGCGCAGCTCGAGCAGCACCACCCCGGCCAGCAAAGCGACCGGAATCACCGCGGCCAGGGTGCCGTGCATCCCCCACGCCGCGATCGCGGCGGTCGCGAAGGCCGGGCCGATCGCGAAGCCGACGTTGCCGCCGGCGGCGAACCAGCGCATCCCGCTGGCCTTCTTCTCGCCCGCCACGTAGTTGGCGAAGCGGGCCGCCTCGGGGTGGAAGGCCGCGACCCCGATCCCGCTCACCAGCGCGGCCAGGAACAGCAGCGGGAACGGCTGGACCACGCCCAGCGCCGCGACCCCGCCGCCGGCCAGCAGCAGCCCCAGCGCGATCAGCCACGGCATCGCGCGCCGGTCGGCCAGGTGCCCGATCGCCGGCTGGACCACCGACGAGGAGATGGCCTGAGCCAGGACCAGCGTCCCGGCCGTCTCGTGCGAGATGTGGCGCTGGACGATCAGGTAGGGCAGCAGCGCCGGGATGAAGCTCTGGTTGATGTCGTCGGCGACGTGGGCGGTCGCGAGCAAAGCCATGGAGCGAACGTCGAGACGGGCCATCAGCACCATCGTCCCACGCGGCGGTACGGTCGGCCAAGGACCAAAGCCGTGTGTGGCCGCTTGCATACCCTGGCCGCGGCCGGCGGGCGGCGAACGTGGCGCTGCGTGAGCCTAGCCGATCTTGAAGCGCGCGTCGTCGCCTGCACCCGCTGCCCCGAGCTGCGGGCCTACTGCGCCGAGGTCGGGCGGGTCAAGCGGCGCGCCTTCCGGGAGCACGACTACTGGGCCAAGCCCGTTCCCGGCTTCGGCGATCCCGCCGCCCGGGTCGTGCTGGTCGGCCTCGCCCCGGGGGCGCACGGCTCCAACCGGACCGGCCGGCCCTTCACCGGCGACGGCAGCGGCGAGTGGCTCTACCGGGCCCTGCACCGGGCCGGCTTCGCCAGCCAGCCGGTGGCCGTGGACCGGGCCGACGGGATGGCGCTGCACGACTGCTGGATCACCGCCGCGGTCCGCTGCGCGCCGCCCGGCAACAAGCCGACCCCCCGGCAGCGCGACCGCTGCTACCCGTATCTGGTCGAGGAGCTGGCGGCGCTGCCCAACCTGCGCGCGGTCGTCACCCTGGGCCGGTTCGCCGACGACCTCGTCCACTCGCTGGTCAAAAAGTCAGGCGCATACCGTGCACCGCGCACGCCGTTCCGGCACCTGGCCGAGTCGTTCGTCGACCTGCCGGGAGCACGCGCGGTCACGGTGCTCGCGTCGTATCACCCCAGCCGCCAGAACACGCAGACCGGCGTGCTCACCGAACCGATGCTCGATGCCGTCTTCACCCGCGCCAAATCGCTGGCAGAAGTCGATTTGATACGCCCAGACTAATGCTACAGGGACTTAGGTCCTAGATTGAATCGGGACACATCACAGAGCCCGAAAACGTTACCGCGATCACACAAAATAGGCCCCGATTTTGCGCCGGCGCACGCATATTCTCATGGCGGCTGGGCATACGATTTGCCAACACCATGAATTACCGCATCGACGACCGCGACCTCAGTGCCTTTCTCGTCTACGCGGCGCGCGAGCGGAGCCTGGATGCGTCCCTGCGCGCGGCGAACAAGTACGGGCGCTCCGACGAGCACAAGAAATCGATCGATGCGCTGCGCGAGCTGAACAAGAAGATGCTGTTCCGCGAGACCCGCCGCGACATCCACCCCTTCTAGGGACGTACTACGACAGCGCCGCCGTTAGAGCCGGCGCAAGGCGGCATAATCGGCACGGGCCTTCGCCGCCCGCTCGGCGAGCACGAGCAGTTCGCGGCCCAGCTCGTCCCGCAGCGTCAGACGCTGCCGCACCGCCGCCGCGAGCGCTTGCGGGCCCGTGCGCAGCTCGCGCTCGAGATCGGTCCGCTCGCGGCTCTCGCGCAGCCGCAAGTCCTCCAGGAGCGCCGCGTCGACCGGCCGGCCGGGGTCGTAGCGGAACATCCGCTTGAGCACGAAGACCCAGGATTTGAGCGTGCCGCGCCGGCCGCTGCCGAAGCCCGGGATCGCGATGCGGTCGAGCTTCTCCTCGACGTCGAGCGCGGACTCGATCCCGAACGAGCGCAGCGTGGCCTTGCGGCGCTTGCCGATGCCCGGGATGACGGTGTCCTCGATCAGGTAGGTGTCGAGAAAGGCGCGCATCTGCTGGCGCGGCTTGTCGGCCTCGATGCGCGCGCGCTCGGCGGTGTACTTGGCCGGCAGCCCGCGGTACGCCGCGGCCAGCCCGAGCAGCTGCGCGCGGCGCCC
>CAXTNU010000448.1:0-3063 GCA_964245595.1 uncultured bacterium
GGCCCTGAAGGGGCGGCCACGGCTCCTCCGGCCGGTTCGCCGGGACCCACCGGGCCGGCAGGTTCCCTCGGGCCTTCGACCCCGAACGGCGCGGCACCAGGCTCCGCACCCCGGGCGACCGGAGAACCCGGTCCGGCCGCTCCGGCCGCCGGCCAGCCCGCCTCCGCGCCGGGGCCGGCCCGGGCACCGGGACCGCAGGGCAGCCCCGACGCGACCGCTCTGCTCAACGCCAAGCTCAAGGCGCTCACCGTGGGCGGCAACTCGACCGTGAAGGAGTACGGGCCCGACGTCGGCGCGCTGGCGCGCAGCGCGGTCGAGGCCTACGAGGCGGCGGTCGCGCCGCCGGCCGAGGTGCTGGCCAAGACGTTCGGACTGATCCGGGTCAAGCGCACGCTCGCCGTCGCGGACTCGGTGGCCTACGTCTTCGAGCGCCGCCAGACGCCGTTCGGCGAGCGCTGCCGGGCCTTCCGGATCACCGACCATCCCAAGCCGCCGCCGCCGGCCCGCTTCGACCCCAACCACCTCGACCGCAACCCGATCCCCGACCGCAACCCCGACCTCAAGCCGGTGGTCGAGTACATCGACGTCTCTTGTAACGACCGCCGGATGGAGCCGGTCGTGCCGGGCTCCCTGAAGACGCCGGTCCCCCGGCACCTCTAGGCGCTCGGGTTGCGAGAATGCGCCCGCCGTCGTATGATGGCGAGCGGACGTTGACGCTGGAAGCGTGGGCACAGCCCGCGCTTCGTTGTTGTAGGAGGAAAGGAGGGTCGTGGTTGGAGCCGGCTGACGAGAAATTCGCGCGAGCGTTCGAGCGGGTCGTCCACGACCTGTCCCACGAGCCCGACCTGCGGGAGGTCGAGATCGTCACGGCGAGCGCCCGCAAGCACCGCCGCGACACCGCCCTCCACGTGGTGGTCGACAAGGACGGCGGCGTCGACGTCGCCACCTGCGAGCGGATCGCCGCTCGGATCAACGCCGCGCTGGACGCCTTTCCCGACGACCGGTACACGCTCGAGGTCGAGTCCGCCGGGCTGGACCGCCCGCTCGTCAAGCCGGGCGATTACGAGCGCTTCCGGGGCCGCGACGCCAAGGTCGTCACGACGCTGGCGATCGAGAGCGCGAAGACGCACCGCGGCCGCCTCGAAGGCGTGCGCGGGACGAACGTGATCCTCGTGCGCGACGGCAAGGAGCTCCCCATTCCCCTGGCGGTGGTCAAGTCGGCCAACCTCGAGTACGACGTGCGCGCCGATCTGACGCGCGCCAAGCGAGAGAAGAACAAGGACAAATGAACGCAGAGATGATCGCGGCGCTCCGCGAGATCGAGAACGAGCGCAACATCAGTTTCGAGTCGCTGCTCGAGGCGCTCGAAGCCGCCCTGATCTCGGCGTACAAGCGCAATTTCGGCGGCGAGGCGAACGCGATCGTCACGATCGACCGCCAGACCGGGGACTACCAGGTCTACCACCGCCGCAGCGTCGTCGCCGACGGCGAGGTGACCGACGGCAAGCTGGAGATCGCCAAGAGAGACGCCGGCGCGCGCTACGAGCCGGGCGACTTCTTCGACGAGGTGGTGACCCCGCGCGACTTCGGCCGCATCGCCGCGCAGACGGCCAAGCAGGTCATCGTGCAGCGCATCCGCGAGGCCGAGCGCGACACCGTCTACAACACCTACTCGGCCAAGCTGCACGACATCGTGCTGGGCACCGTGCAGCGCTACGAGCAGCGCAACATGTACGTGCTGCTCGACGACCGCAAGACCGAGGCGCTGCTGCCGTTCTCCGAGCAAGTGCCGCGCGAGAACTACCGCATCAACGACCGCATCCGGGTCTACGTGCTCGACGTGCGCAAGACCAACAAGGGCCCGCTGGTCGTGCTCTCGCGCGCGGCCGAAGGGCTCGTGCAGCGCTTGATCGAGTTCCAGGTCCCCGAGATCCAGGACGACATCGTCGAGATCATGGCGATCGCGCGCGAGGCCGGCGGCCGGACCAAGGTCGCGGTCACCTCCAAGCGGCCCGAGATCGACGCCGTCGGCGCGTGCCTGGGGCCGAAGTCCTCGCGCATCGCCAACGTCTCGGACGAGCTGCGGGGCGAGAAGATCGACGTCATCCGCTGGGCCCCCGAGATCGAGACCTTCATCGCCAACGCCCTCGCCCCGGCCAAGGTGCTGGGCGTCGAGCTGTTCGAGGAGGAGAGCGTCGCGCTGGTGACCGTCCCTGACCACCAGCTCTCGCTGGCGATCGGGCGCGAGGGCCAGAACGTCCGTCTGGCGGCGCGCCTGAGCGGCTGGCGGCTCGACATCACCAGCGACTCCGAGGCCGCCGAGGCGCGCCAGCGCTACCTCGACGAGCGCGAAGCACGGGCTCAGGGCGGCGCCGCCGCCGAGGGTGAGGCCGCCGAGGGCGAGGAGGTCCTGGCCGAGGGCGAGGAGGGGGCCGAGGACGAGCCCATCGACCAGGACGAGCTGCTGCGCCGGCTCGAGGAGTTCAAGCGGGAGATGTTCACCGAGTGATTCCGCACCGGACCTGCGTCGGCTGCCGTACGGTGTACGCGCAGCCGGCGCTGCGCCGCTTCACCCGCCGCGCGGGCGGCTGGGTGGCTGATACGGGCAAGCGACTGGAAGGTCGCGGAGCGTACCTTTGCTCGCGTGAATGTGCGCAACGGGTGGCGAAAAACAAACGTTATCCGAGGTTCAGCGTCGAAGCTCTGTTACAATGGTGATCTCTGACCTCGGAGACCTCGGATCTCGCGGAGACCGCGGAATGACCTAACGGCGGTGGCGTCGCCTGAGACGCCGTTTCTTTGAAGGATTGCATGGCAACCGGTAAACCCAGAATTTTCGAGCTCGCCAAAGAGCTCGGCATGTCGTCGAAGGATCTGCTCGGCCTGTTCGGCCGGCTCGGTCTGGAGGCGAAGAACCAACTCAGCGTCGTCGAGCCGAAGGTCGCCGATCTTCTTCGCGCGCAGCTCAAGGGCGCCAAAGCCGCCGCCAAGCCCGCTCCCGCCGCCGCTTCCGTAGCGGTCGCGGAGCCTGCGCCTGCCGCGGCGGCCCCACCGCCGGCTGCC
>CAXTNU010000449.1:0-3058 GCA_964245595.1 uncultured bacterium
GCTCGACACGGTGTACGATCTCGAAGTCCCCGACGGCATGGGCGGCACGCGCATCGAGCGCATCCCGACCCGCAACGCGATGAACGAGGTCGTGCGCGTCGCGTACGTCGAGGACTGCATGAAGGGGCTCACCCACTGGAACCGCATCCTCGAGGCGGCCGGCCACGCCTACCGCTTCACGCTCCCGAGCACGCGCTTCCGGCGCACGATCGGCAGCTGGGCCAACGTCCCCACCGATCCCGCCGGCAAGCCGATCTCGCAGGCCGAGTACGATGCCAACATCGCCTCCTGGCTGCCCAGCGAGAGCGACCGCGCCTTCGTCTCTTCCCTGATGCGGCGCGTCACCGAGCCCGGCAAGATGGCGGCCTGGATCGCGCCCCCCGAAAAGGGCATCAAAGACCGCCCGGTCGACTACGAGTACGTCCGCCTGGCGTGAGCGCGGTCACTTCCTCTTGGAATACTGACCGCCCACCCGGGGTACCGGTAGCCCCTAGATGGGCATCAATTTGACGAAGGGTCCGGATAGGTTTCGAGGAAGCAACACTCACCTTCATAATTCGCTTAGCGTCGAAAGGACGGGTACTCTATTGAGCATGCCAGTCCAGGAGCCGACACCGCAAACCGTCACGACAGACGAGCGAACCCTGTACAATGCAATCACGGAAGCAGTTCAAGAAAACGCCGTCGTATTTCGCGGCGTTACAACCGATAGCTATCTCTTGTTCGAGCGCAAGGATAGAAGTCAACCGCTAACGGAATCTGCAGCGATCAACCTAGCCCGTGCGATTGCTGGAAACGTCCGCAATTTAGGAACCGTCGCGGGCATCTCTGCGGAACAATTCCTTGCCGACCATAGGGGACTGAGAATCGCCTAAAAAGATCGACCGCGATCGAGCCCGGGTAAACGTGATCGCAGCGGCTTTTGCGTTTGCCCTAATATGCTTATTTGTCGTAGGCACGTTCTACTGGAGTCGTATCGGGGCGAATCCTGTTAGATGCGTTTTTGGCGACTTTGTCTGTTCGCTCACTATCGCTACGTACATTCTCGCAGTCCTTACGCTTTTCGTATTTTGGGCGACACTGCAGGCGGCCATCGCAGCTTGGCATGCCTTTACGCACGAACAGCGGGTCGCTGTGGCGGTCCAACGCTGCGATGGTGGAAGAATCGGTCCTCGAGTTTTTAAAACTTCGCGGATGAACGCGATTCGGCGCATTGATCCGCATCGGCCGAACGGCGGCACTATACAGGCCTATCTTGCAACCCCGTCAGCCGACTTCCAGGCGACTCCCCCACGCGACTTTCCTGACAACGTCGAGAGGGAGCAGAATGTACTATACCAGCGCTACGACTTCGACATTTTGAGCGCCGGTCGTTCCCCGTTGGTACATGGCATGTTGAGCGTAGTATCGCAAAGGAATCAGCGGCGATACCATATTCCCGTTGGTAGCATCGCGGCAGGCGAGCAGGCACACCTGGTGCTGTGGCTCCACGACACCGTTCGCCTGTCGGATACGTTAGATTGGCTCGGTGAAGCATCACATGCTGACAGCGATGAAGATATAGAATTCTTCCCTCCTCCACAACTTACCATTAATCCGACTATCACGATCGATCTTGCAGATATCCCCGTTGATGCGCGAGACACGCGCCCTGGGGCTGCCCCCTCCGGGACACCGCCCCCGAATGTCTAGCAGACCACGGCGAGGCAGCGATGATTGGCTCGACTATCGAGGATTTGCGATCGTCACCTGGGGAATTACGGTCGCCATCACTGCAACTCTAATTTTGTTTGTTGTCCAATCGATCGAACCGGACGCAAAATCTCTCGCGATCGAGAAGTGCATCAACAACGCGAGGGATGAGTCGATCATCGATCAAGACCAGCGCTTACGAGATATCCACGCGGCAATATCTGTTGCGATGAGCGCTAATGCGAGTTCGCCCCCCACTCCTTTGCATAAAAATCGCGCATTCGGTTCAAGTCGAGCTTTTCAGTCGAACGAGCGCCCGGGGGAAGTGAGCCGCGGGCTTCAATCCATGGCTGCTCGTTGTGAGTCTTCATACTCAATTGAGCACCGGTGAGTGAACCGAATGCCTTAAGGATTGCATCTACCACGGCTTCTGCGCGCGATCGGGCACGCACGTCATTAATGTCCGCTGCCTCGGGAACATCGGATAGAGCGCTTTCGTAGGCGTGACGGCGCCAGAATGCAGCGACCACCGGTCCGTTTACCCACGCCTCTATGGGCTCTGGAAACAACTCCTCGTTGAACCACACAAGGCTAAGGGCCTGAGAGTAATAGAGGAGCTTCTGAAGCTTCGTCTGATCGATTGGGCCATGACGCTGGACGATGATGCGTGCGACGTCGGCTGCTTGGTTGACAATGCTGGGCATAAACTCGCTTCTCGTGCTCCCGCGCTCGCCTAGAAAGGCTCTGGGCCCATAATGACTCCTCAAGGGTCTCCAACGGTTTCGCAGGCCCTTAATGGAGGGATTGGACCTGCCGGTCATCGCCACCCTCTGGGCGCCGCTACGCGGCCAGGGTCACGTCGGTCAAGCGGACGACTTGGCGGGTGCCGATTCGGCCCGGGGCGGTGCCGCTGAAGAATCCGGAGGTCGGGGCGACGTCCTCGTAGTCGCGGCCGACCGCGATCACCAGATAGCGCAGGTCGGTCGGGCGGCCGTGGGTCGGGTCGAGCGAGAGGACGCGCACGCCGCTGCCGCGCTCGGGGACCAGGATTTCCACCCAGGCGTGCGACGCGCCGTCGCCGATCAGGTGGCCCGAGACGTAGCGCGCGGTCAGGCCGCACGCGCGGGCCAGCGCGAGCGTCACGTGGGCGTAGTCCTGGCAGACGCCGGCGCGCACGGCGAACGCCTGCGCCGCGGTCGTGAACACGTCGGTGACGGCTTTGGTGTAGACCATCTCGCCGTGCACGAAGCGCGCGATCGCCTCGGCGAGCCGGCGCGGGTCGGGCTGCGCGGCGCGCAGCAATCCGGCGACCGGCGCAGCGCTCGCGGCATCCGGTGGCGCGGCGGGTGCTCCGCCGTCACGGCCT
>CAXTNU010000450.1:0-3034 GCA_964245595.1 uncultured bacterium
GTCGTGCGGTCCGCGCCCGACGCCGCGACCGCGGCCAGCGCCGCCGTGAACGCGGCGCCGAGGGTGCCGAGCAGCCGCAGCGCGAGCGCCCGCAGGACACCCATCGCGGCTTGCAGGGCCGCCGCGCCGCCGGCCGAGATGGCGCCGGAGGCCGTGGTCAAGCTGGCCAGGCCGCCGCCGGTCGCGATCGAGCCGACCAGCGTTCCGCACCAGATGAAGCATGCCACGATCACCGCGATGATCACCGCGATGATCGCCACCAGCGCGGCGATCGCCGCCGTGCAATTGGCGTCGCCCGCGTACTCGGGATGGCGGCCGGCGCGCACCGCGCGGGAGATCGCCGCGGCGGTCTGGCTGGAGACCGGCACGAACACCGAGGAGTTGTCGGCCAGCACCATGTTGACGCCGCCCGAGGTCGGCACCGCCTTGAGCGTGAGGCCCTGCGTCGCCTCGGGATTCGGCGCGCCGACCGGCGTGACCGTGAAGCTGCCGTCGGAGCCGTTGGTCATCGTCAGCGACCCGATGGTCGTCGGCTGGTCCACCGGCAGCTGGGTGGGATCGATCAGCGGCACGTCGACGCGCGAACCGTCGGCGCCGGCCACCGTGAACACCGTCCGGCCGGACGCGTCGCGGCCCGAGGTGTCGTACTGCACCGCGAAGCTACCGTTGTTCGGGTCGTACATGTTGAAGAAGCGGCCGTTGGGATCGGCGTAGATGATCTGGTTGTTGGGGTTGGCGAAGGCGACCAAGCCGGCCTGGGCCGTCGGCTGCGACGGTCCGAGCATGCTGTGGTTGTAGCTGAGCGGCCCGCCCAGCCCCGGCGTCGGCTGGGCCGACGGCGTAGCCGTGCCGGGCGCGGCCGCGCGCACGCCGCGGTCGTTGACGCCGGTGAGCGAGCTGCCCGCTCCGGCGCAGCCCGCGACGGCGGACGCAGCGAGAATACCCAAGAGCGCCTCGGCTCGGGTCTGTAACCGTGGATTGCGCAAAACACACCCTCTTCTTCTAATAAGAGAAGTTACTGAGCAGATGGCCCGGCGTCGAAACGACCCGAGCTCAGACCATGGTCCCAAAGACCAAGGTGAGGGAATCGTTAAGACGTCTCGTTCGGCCTCCGGAGCGGGATCACAGTCCGAGCACCTCGCCCGGGCTGGCCACGAAGGGAGCCCACCGGCCCGACCGAACCGAGCGCCATGCAGCTGAGCGGCCTCGACATCGCGGTGATCGTCGCGTTCTTCGCGATCAACCTTGGCATCGGGCTCTGGTTCGCGCGCGGCAGCGGCAAGAATCTGGGCGAGTACTTCCTGTCCGGCCGGAATGCGCCGTGGTGGCTGACCGGCACGTCGATGGTCGCGACGACCTTCGCGGTCGACACGCCGCTGGCGGTGACCGGCTTCGTGGCCCAGAACGGGATCGCCGGCAACTGGCTGTGGTGGAACATGGCCGCCAGCGGCATCCTGACCGTCTTCTTCTTCGCCGCGCTGTGGCGCCGCTCGGGCGTGCTGACCGACGTCGAGTTCATCGAGCTGCGCTACGGCGGCAAGGCCGCGACCGCGCTGCGCGGCGTGCGCGCGGTCTACCAGGGCGTGATCGTCAACACGATCATCATGGGCTGGGTCAACCTCGCGATGGTCAAGATCCTCTCGCTCACGCTGCACGTGCCGACGACGCTCGCGCTCTACGTGTGCCTGATCCTGACCGCACTGTACGTGACGATCGGCGGCTTCTGGTCGATCCTGGTGACCGACTTCCTGCAGTTCATCACCAAGATGACGATGGCGATCGTGCTCGCGGTCGCCGCGGTCGCGGCGGTCGGCGGCATCGCCGCGCTCAAGACCGGCCTGGCGGCGCTCGACGCGCAGCGCCATGCAACCGGCGGCGGCGGAGCCGGAGGCTCGATTCTCGACTTCGTGCCCTCGGGCGACGCGAGCTGGATGCCGGTCACCACGTTCCTGGTGTTCGTCGGGGTGAGCTGGTGGGCGTCGTCGTATCCCGGCGCGGAGCCCGGCGGCGGCTCGTACATCGCCCAGCGCATCTTCGCCTCCAAGAGCGAGAAGGACGCGGTCTTCGCGACGCTGTTCTTCAACGTCGCGCACTACGCGCTGCGGCCCTGGCCCTGGATCCTCGTCGCGCTGGCGGCGCTGGTGCTCTACCCGCACGGCGTGATCGGCGCGAACGGCAAGGTCGACCCGGAGCTGGGCTACGTGCAGACGCTGGTCGACCACCTGCCCGTCGCGCTGCGCGGGCTGATGATGGCCGGCTTCCTGGCCGCCTACATGTCGACGATCGGGACGCAGCTCAACCTCGGCGCGTCGTACCTGACCAACGACCTGTGGCGCCGGTTCATCCGCCCCGACGACACCGAGCGGCACTACGTCGTCGTGTCGCGCTGGATGACCGTCGTCGCGCTGATCCTGGCGGCGGTCGTGACGCAGTTCATGTCGTCGGTCGGCGACGCGTGGAAATATCTGCTCACGCTCACCGCAGGGGTCGGGCTGGTGATGATCCTGCGCTGGTACTGGTGGCGCGTCAACGCCTGGAGCGAGATTTCGGCGCTGGCCGCGTCGGCGATCGTCGGGAGCTGGTGCTACGTCAGCGGCGTCGTCGCGGGCGACGATCCCAACGCGACCGCGAAGCGGCTGCTGATCACCGTCGCGGTGACGACGGTGGTGTGGCTGGTCGTCACCTTCGTCACCAAGCCCGAGAGCGAAGCGACCCTGACGCGCTTCTACGAGCGCGTGCGCCCGAGCCCCGGCGGCTGGGGCCCGATCGCCCGTCTCGTCCCCGGCCGCTCGGACGACAACCTCGGGATCGCGCTGATCGACTGGGTCGCCGGCCTGGGCCTGGTCTACGGCACGCTGTTCGGCATCGGCAGCCTCGTGCTCGGCAACGCCGGCCGCGGGGCGGCGTGGGTCGCGCTAGCCGCCGCCTGCGGCGCCGTGATCGCTCGCAACCTGCGCACGCCCACGGCGAAAGCCGTCCCCGCCGCGACGTCAGCTCCGGCACCGACGACGACCGGCTGAGCACCGCTACGGCG
>CAXTNU010000451.1:0-3019 GCA_964245595.1 uncultured bacterium
GCGGCGCTGAGCGCGGGGTGACCACGCCCGGCGGCAGCCCGGCGGGGCCGCCCGTCGCGACCAAGAGCTACCCGCATGCGATGGACATCTTCCGCCGCATGGACGGGCTCGAGGCGCTCGAGATGATGAAGCGCGGCGAGGTGCCGGTCACCAACATCACGCGCTGGATGAACTTCTCGCTCGAGACGGTCGAGCGCGGGCACGTCACGTTCGGCATGCTGCCGCACGAGGAGCTCTACAACCTGATCGGCTCCGTGCACGGCGGGATCATCACGACGCTGATGGACAACGCGCTGGGCTGCAGCGTGCAGTCGCTGCTGCCGGCCGGTCAGGTCGCGACCACGATGGACCTGCACACCCGCTTTCACCGGCCGGTCACCGCCGCGGTCGGCATGGTGTTCGCCGACGCGCGCGTCGTGCACGCCGGGCGGCGCACCGCGACGAGCGAAGCGAAGCTGGTCGACGCCGCGGGGCGCGTATACGCGACCGGCACTTCGACGCTGATGATCCTGGTCGATCGCTAGCGGCGGGGAGCGCTTGCTCAGGCCGCGAAGGAGAGCTTCGTGGCAAGCGAACGGATAACGCATCCGCTGTTCGAGGAGGCTGAGGAACGCCCGAACGCCGTCTTCCCGGTCGTCGTTCGCATTCGCGCCTATCCGGCCAACCTCGCGCCCGCGAACCCCGCCGAGCCGACACAGGCCGAGCGCGATGCCGCGCTGGTGGCCGCCTACGATGCCGTTCCGGCGTGGCTGGCAGCGGTCGAGGCCGCGATCGCCCAGGTCGGCGTGAAGCCGCCGCGCTGGAGCGGCCGCGAACAGCACGTGCCGTATCTCTACGCCGAGCTGACCGGGGCGCAGATCCTCGCGCTCGACCGCGCGCTGCCGGCGGGCGTACCGGCGGAGATCACCCGCGGGCGGGCCGACGCGGACAACGCCGAGGGGTTCGACCCCGCCAACCTGGTCGGCCGGGTGATCGCCGAACCGCTCTCGACCCACGTCTACAACGACCCGATCGCCTGCCACGACGTCATCATCGTCATCTCCGAGAACCATCCCGGCGGGCGCGACGCAGCGCGCGCGCAGATCGCGCGGACGCTCGATCTGATCGCGACGCGCATCCCGGGCCTCGCGTACCGCGACCGTCCCCACGCGGCCAACCCATACGTGTTCGCCAACCTGAGCGGCGAGCAGATCCTCGCGCTGCTGGAACTCGACGGCAGCGGCTATTTCGGCGCGCGCGCGATCTTCCGGATCTGGGAAGACACGCAGGTGCGGGCGCTGATCACGCGCTCGATCGCGACGGTGAAGGCGGACGCGGCGCAGTCCGCCTTCACCGCGGTCGGCACGGGGATCGTCTGGGCCGTGCTCGACTCGGGCATCGACGCCGCGCACCCGCACTTCGCGCTCTACAGCAACCTGGTGCTGAGCAAACCGCTGGCGCACCGCAACTTCGTCACCAGGCTGACCGACGCCGACGCGACGGTCGATGCGTTCGGCCACGGCACGCACGTCGCGGGCATCATCGCCGGCGCCTGGCCGGTGCCGCCGTCCGAGGAAACGGTGGAGCAGCCGCCGCCCGACCCCAACGCGGCCACCGTCGGGAACAAGCCGGTGGTGCTGCGCACGGCGCGCAACGAGGCCGGCGCGGAAGAACGCTCGCTGGCGGCGCTGCCGACCATCGCCGGGATGGCACCGCGCTGCAAGCTGCTCAGCATGCGCGTCCTCGACGACGCCGGCACCGGGCAGGTCTCGTGGGTCATCGACGCGCTCGACGAGATCCAGCGCCTCAACGACTACGGCCGCACCATCGTGATCCACGGCGTCAACCTGAGCATCGGCTACAACTTCGACGCGAAGTGGTTCGCCTGCGGCCAGAGCCCGCTGTGCGTGGAGGTCGACCGGCTGGTGCGCTCGGGCGTGGTCGTCGTCGCGGCGGCCGGCAACTCGGGCTACGGCTACGTCAACACGGCCTTCACCAACGCCTGGGCGATGGGGCTGCCGATGACGATCAACGACCCCGGCAACGCCGACCTCGCGATCACCGTCGGCTCGACCCACAAGGACGCGCCGCACCGCTACGGCATCTCGTACTTCTCGTCCAAGGGCCCGACCGGCGACGGGCGCATGAAGCCCGACTTGGTCGCGCCGGGCGAGCGGATCGTGTCGTGCGCGTCGGCCCAGAGCCGTAGGCCGGCCACCGTCGGGACGGCCGCGGGCGGCACCACGACCGCCACCCCCAACGCCTACACCTATAAAGAAGACTCCGGCACGAGCATGGCCGCGCCGCACGTCTCGGGGCTGGTCGCGGCGTTCCTGTCGATTCGCGGCGAGTACGTCGGCCAGCCCGAAACGGTCAAGCAGCTGTTCGTGTCCAACGCGACCGACTTGCGGCGCGACCGGGCCTACCAGGGCGCCGGTCTGGTCGATCTGATGCGCACCATCCAAGCCGTGTGAACCCGGGTTTTTCAAGGAGCGAGCGTGGCGACGTACCCCTTCCAGACCGTCGAGGTGCCGTTCGACGCGAGCGGCGCGCTCGCGCAATTCGCCTCGGTCACCGCGGACGGCAAACGAGCCGCACTGCTCGCGCTCGCCCCGCAGGTCGACGATCTGATCGTCATCTCGCACGGCTGGAACGACGACGAGACGGAGGCGCGCGCGCTCTACACCGGCTTCCTCGGCTGCGCGGCCGCGATATGGGACAAAGCCGGCTTCACGCCGGCCCAGCTCGCGCGCACCGGCGTGCTGGCGATCTTCTGGCCCTCGAAGAAGTTCGACGAAGGCTCGATCACCACGGCCGCGCCGGGGGCGGGTGCGGCCGCGATCGCGGACGTCGATGTGAGTGCGGCCGCCGCCGAAGCGGACGCGCGGCTGCGGGTGCAGATCGCCGAGCTGCGCCGCACCGTGTCGCCCGACTTGCAGACCGCGCTCGATGCGGCGCTGGCCCAGGTCGCCGGCCTGGACGCGAGCAGCGACGCGCAGGACCAGTTCGTCGCCGCGCTGGCGCCGTTCTTCGCGCCCGG
>CAXTNU010000452.1:0-3003 GCA_964245595.1 uncultured bacterium
CGACGCCATCACGGTGATCACGAAGTTGGGGAACAGGGCGTAGAACGCGATCGCCGCGCACGCGATGAGCGCCGCCAGCCCGAGCGCCTGCAGGAACAGGTAGCGCGTCCGCTCGCCGCGCGCGGCGCGCCCGGCGGCCTGCGGCAGCAGCACCGTGGGCACGAACGCGATCGCGGCGTAGAGCGCGCGCGACGCGAGCGCCGCGGCGCCGTAGAGCCCGGCCGTGTAGGCGTCCAGATAGCGTTTCGCCAGGATCACGTCGTAGAGCAGCAGGACGTTGAGGCAAACGACCGCCAGCGCGACCGCCGCCGACGTCCGCGCGACGGTCCGCAGCGAGAACGGGATGCTGACCCCGCGGCGGTGCGCGCGGCCCGCGAAATAGGTGTAGGCGGCGGCCGCCGTGTAGCCGAGCGCCATGCCGGCCAGCGCCCCCCGCACGCCGGCGACCAGGCCGAACAGCGGGGCGAACAGCGCCCGGCCCAGGTTCTCGGCCACGTTCGACAGCGCGAACGCGCCGAACCGCGAGGTGCCTTGCAGCACCCCGCGCAGGAACGGCAGCGCCACCGCGCCGATCAGCGACAGGCCGGCGAACGTCACCAGCAGCGGGTCGGCGACGTGGAGAAAGCCCGCCAGCGGCACCGAGAGGGCGATCAGCACGAACCCCGCGCCCAGCGAGATCGTCAGCGCGATGCGGTCCACCGCGTGCACCAGCCCCGCGAGCCGGTTCGCGTCGCGCGAGAAATCCGTCGCGAGCTTCGCCACGACCATCTGCGGGATGAGCGCCGGCGCGGACAGGATGAGCACGACGGCGACGATCGACGAGAACGTGCCGTACGCCTCCACCCCGATCGTGCGCGTGACCAGGACGTAGAACAGGTAGTTGAAGACGTTCGCCGCCATGGTGCCGGCGAAGGTGATCCCGGCATGCCGGGCGACGCGCGCGTGGGAGACGGCGCCGGCGGTCGCGGCGGTCTCCAGGGCCATTTCGCTCTCGATCACAGCCGCAGCCCGAAGTCTTCGGCGTCGGCGGTGAGGTTCGGATTGTAATAGGGGTCGCGCACGGCCCAGGCGGGCCAGCGGCTGCGGATCGTGCCGACCTCCTGCATGGCGCGCGCGACCTTGGCCGGCGTGTCGTCGCCGCCCCGGCTCTTGGACTCGTAGTGATATAGCTTGGCGCGCGGCACGAAGACGTTGCGGTAGCCCGCCCGGCGCAGCTTGAGGCAGAAGTCCACGTCGTTGTAGGAAACCGCGAGCTCTTCGTCCAGGCCGCCGACCTCTTCGTAGGCCCGCTTGGAAACGAGCAGCGCGGCCCCGGTGACCGCCAGGTAGTTGGTGTCGAAGCGCAGCCCGCCGTGGTAGCCTGCCGAGCTGCCCGGCAGGAAGCGGTGCGCGTGGCCGGCCAGCCCGAGGATGCCCAGCACGACGCCGCCGTGCTGGACCGAGCCGTCGCCGTACAGCAGGAGCGCGCCGACCGCGCCGATGCCCGGCCGGCGCGCCTGGCCCAGCATCGCCTCCAGCCAGTCCGGTGCGATCACCTGGGTGTCGTTGTTGAGCATCATCACGTAGGCCGCGTCGGTCGCGCGCACGGCCTCGTTGTTGAGCCGCGAGTAGTTGAACGGCGAGGGGTCGCGCAGGACCCGCAAGCGGCCCGGCTCGCGCCGCTCCCACTCCGCCAGCAGGTCGTGCGTGCGCTGCTCGCGGCTGCCGTTGTCGACCACGACGACCTCGAACGCGCGGTACGCCGTGCGCTCGAAGAGCGACTCGAGGCAGGGGCCGAGCAGCTCGGCCCGGTCGCGGGTGGGAATGACGACGCACACCCGCTCGTCGCCCGGCACCGCGAACCGCACGTCCAGGCCGCCGTCGCCCGGCGCGACCGCCGCGCTCTCGCCGCGCCGGCGCAGGGCGACCTCGACCGCGAGCGCCATGTCGGGCAGCGCGATGCCGTTGGCGGTGTGGCGGTGGTAGAGCACCTGGGCGATGTGCGCGACCCGCTCGCTGCGCTCGGTGACCCGCAGCAGCGCGTCGTACCAGCTCGCCGTCGCGAGCACCTCGCGCACGCCGCCGACCTCCTCGATCAGCGCGCGCCGGATCAGGCCGGTGCGGCCGATGTAGTCGCGCGTGAGCAGGGTCTCGGGCGACCAGTCGGGCTTGAACCAGGGCTGGCCGACCACGCCCCGCTTGTCGATGCAGTCCTCGTCGCAGTACACGACGTCGACGTCGTCCTGGAACGCCAGCGCGAACTCGAACAGGGCCTGCGGCTCCAGCCGGTCGTGCGGCTCGAGCATGCCGACCGCGTCGGCGCCGCCGAACCGGTCGTCGAGCGCGGCGACGACGCTCAGGCGCGGGTCCTCGGCGGCCAGCGCGGCGAAATCGGGCCCGGGTACGCCGTCCTCGCCCGCGCTGACGACGATCGAGGCGCTCCAGCGCTCGTAGACCTGGTCGACGAGCGAGCGGATCGTCGCGCGCAGCCCCTCGGCGCCCTGACCGCGCGCGTCGATCGCCAGCGCGAAGGCGGTCCGGCGCGGCAGGAAGCGCGCCGTCGCGCGCATCCGCTCGACGTCCTCGCGGCGCAGGCGGTGGTGCTCGCGGAAGAGCTGGTACGGGTCGCCCAGCGCGGCGAGCTCGGCCGCGCGGTCGTCCGCGGGCAGTTGGACGGGGTCCTCGGCCGGCCCGATGCCGAACCGCCGCCGGACCGCGAACCAGCCCTCGCGCAGCGCCCAGAAGCGGCTCAGGCGCATCGCGTCGATCAGGCGCCGCTGCCGCTGGACCTGCGGGTAGAGGTAGGCGACCTGCGCGAGCAGGGCGTCGCGCGAGCGGCCGTCGTCGAGCGCGAGGAGCGCGTCGACCGCCTCGGAGGTGCGGCTCGCGACCCGCCGCCAGCCGCCCGAACGGCGGCAGTCCGCCGCGCCGCCGCTGCGCAAGTTCCGTTTCGTAGAACCGCTCGACGTCGCCCGACAGCAGCGCCGCCAAAACGGGATGCGCCGGCTGATAGGTCTGCAACAA
>CAXTNU010000453.1:0-2978 GCA_964245595.1 uncultured bacterium
GGCGCGTACGCGCCGGCGCTCTCGCCCGAGCGGTCGCGGCCGCCGCGCGAGCGGCGCGGGCGTTCGTCCTCGGGCTCGATGTCGTCGTGCGACGGCTCGTCGGAGACGATGCGCCGCGCTCCGAGCGTGGACTTCCGCTCTTCTTCTTCGGTCTTCTCCTCGTCGCCGAAGAGCCCGAACTCGTCGTCAAACGCGCTCACGAATCACGTCCGCTGCGCGGCCGCGGCGCGGACCGAGCGCGCTGCCGCGCGCCTCCGCGATCGGCGTGATGCTGCTCGATCCCGCTGCCCACGATCAGCTCTTCTTGGCCTTGGGCGTGCGCTTCTGCTCGGGGATGAAGCCGCGCTCGACGATGCCCAGCTCGGCGAACAGGCGGCGGACCGGGTCGGACGGCTGCGCGCCCTTGGCGATCCATTCCTTGGCCTTGTCCTGGTTCACCACCAGCGTCTTGGGCTCGGTGCGCGGGTTGTAGTGCCCGAGGATCTCGAGGAACTTCCCGTCGCGCGGCGACTTGGCGTCGGCCACGACGAAACGGTACGTCGGCTGCTTCTTGGCGCCCATGCGCCGGAGTCTGATCTTGACCATGGTGTCTTTCTCGCTTAGCGTCCGAGGCCCAGCGGGAGCTTCGGTAAGCGGCCTTTCTTCATGCCGCCGAGTTGTTTCATCATCTGGCGCGAGGCCTCGAACTGTTTGACCAGCCGGTTGACGTCGGCGACCTGGGTGCCGCTGCCGCGGGCGATGCGCTTGCGGCGCGAACCGTTGAGGATGTCGGGCTTCTCGCGCTCGCGGCGCGTCATCGAGCAGATGATCGCCTCGACCTGGCTGACGTCTTTCTCGTCGATCTCGACGTTCGGCAGCGCCTTGGAAAGCCCCGGGATCATCTTCATGATGTCCGTCATCGAGCCCATCTTGCGCACCTGGCGCAACTGGGCCAGGAAGTCGTCCAGGGTGAACTGCGACTTGCGCAGCTTCTGGGCCAGCTCTTCGGCCTGCTGCTCGGAGTAGACGCTCTGGGTCTTCTCGATCAGGGTCAGGACGTCGCCCATCCCGAGGATGCGCGAGGCCAGCCGGTCGGGGTGGAACTGCTCGAGCGCGCCGATCTTCTCGCCGACGCCGACGAACTTGATCGGGGCGCCGGTCATCTTGTGGATCGAGAGCGCCGCGCCGCCGCGCGCGTCGCCGTCCATCTTGGTCAGGATCACGCCCGTGATCCCGAGCCGGCCGTTGAACGTCTTGGCGACGTTGACCGCCTCTTGCCCGGTCATCGCGTCGGCGACGAACAGGATCTCGGTCGGCCGGACCGCGGCTTTGATCCGGTCGAGCTCCTCCATGAGGCGCTCGTCGATCTGGAGCCGGCCGGCGGTGTCGATGATGACGGTCGGGATGCCGAGGCGCTTGGCCTCGGCCACGCCGTTGCGCGCGATCGCGACCGGGTCGCCCTGGCCTTGGTCGAACACCGGAAGGTCGATCTGGCGGCCCAGGGTCTTGAGCTGGTCGATCGCGGCCGGGCGGTAGACGTCGGCCGCGACGAGCAGCGTGCGCCGGCCCTGCTCCTTGAGGCGCAGGGCCAGCTTGCCGGCGTGGGTCGTCTTGCCCGAGCCCTGCAGGCCGACCATCAGGTAGACCGTCGGCGGCGCGTCGCTGTACAGCAGCCGGGCGGCGGCGCCGCCCAGCAGCTCGACGAGCTCGTCGTGAACGATCTTGATGATGGTCTGGGCCGGGCTGAGCGAGGTCAGGATGTCGGCGCCGACCGTCTTCTCGCGGATCTGGGCGACGAACTCCTTGGCCACCGGCAGCGCGACGTCGGCCTCGAGCAGCGCGACGCGAACTTCGCGCAACACCTCGGCCACGTCCGACTCCGAGAGCCGCCCGCGGTTACCCAGCCGGTCGAAGATCGCGCCTAAGCGCTCGCTAAGTGCTTCGAGCATCGAGAGTTACGAGTACCAATCCCTGTGGGTTGACGTTCGGAGTCAGGTTGCCGCGTGGACATCGCCTGCAGGGCGACGGATTCGCGGCCACGCGAATCCTACTCCGTGGTGCCGGCGCCGGCCACGGCGTCGATCTTGCTGACGGCGTCGCCGACGGTCTTGATCTTCTCGGCTTCCTCGTCGGGGATGTCGATCCCGAACTCGGTCTCGAACGCCATGACCAGCTCGACCTGGTCGAGCGAGTCCGCGCCGAGGTCGTCGGTGATCGAGGCCTCTTGCGTGACCTCGGATTCCTCGACGCCGAGCTGCTCGACGATGATCTTCTTGACGCGAGGGAACGTGTCGTCTGCCATTGTTGCTACTTGGTTCTCCTGGAGGGTGGCTACATCAAAAAGCCGCCGTCGACGACCAGCGTTTGGCCGGTGACGTAACGGGCGGCGTCGGAGGCGAGGAAGGCGATGACCGGCGCGACGTCTTCGGGCGTGCCGGCTCGGCCGAGCGCGATCGTATCGAGGTAGTGCTTGCGCGCGGGTTCGGGCATCGCGGAGGTCATCGCGGTCTCGATCAGACCGGGAGCGACCACGTTGACGCGGATGCTGCGCGACCCCAGCTCTTTCGCGAGCGACTTCGCCAAACCAAGCAAACCGGCTTTGGTGGCGGCGTAGGCGCTCTGGCCGGCGTTCCCGGCCAGGCCGACGATCGACGAGACCAGGACGATCGCGCCCGAGCGCTGCTTGATCATCGGCTTGGCGACCGCCGCGCAGAGATAGAACGCGGACTTGAGGTTGACGTCGATCAGGCGGTCGAGGTCGGCCGCCCGGAAGCGCAGGATCAGCCCGTCCTGAGCTTGCCCGGCGTTGGCGACCGCGACGTCGATCCGGCCGTGCTCGCGCAGGACCTCGCCGACCGCAGCCGTGGTGGCGGCCTCGCTGGCGGCGTCGACGGCGTGCCGGGTGACCTTGGTCTCGGCCCGGGCGGCCCGAACCGCGGCGGCGGTCTCGTCGAGCGCGGCGGTGTCGCGCCCGAACAGCGCGACGAGCAGCAGACTCG
>CAXTNU010000454.1:0-2977 GCA_964245595.1 uncultured bacterium
ACGGGCGTCCCGGTCGGCGGCGGGGCGGGCGTGACGACGCTGCCCGGCGGGTTGACCGGGCCCGCAGGCGGCGTCACGGGCGGATTCACCTGCGCCGAGGCGGCTAGCGCCAGAGCGCACACGAGCGCGAAGCTAGAGAACGGCGCGATGACGCGTCGCAAGCGACTCCTTGAATGAGGGGATCAGGCGATCTTCTGGGCGGGCTCGCGCGACACGGCCGACGCCAGGAGCGTCTTGTAACCGACGTTCGGGAAGAGCACCGTGACCAGGTCCTTCTCGGCGCGCTCCACGGTGCCTTGCCCGAACTTGGCGTGGTACACCACGTCGGCGATGCGGTAGCCCGACGAGGTCTGCACGCGGTGGCCTTGCAGGCAGTTGTCGCACGCGCCGCAGGTCTCGGCCGCGTAGTCCTCGCCGAAGTAGTTGAGGATGAAGCGCCGCCGGCAGCCGGTCGTCTCGGCGTACTGCAGCATCATCGCCAGCTTCGACTGGTCGTACTTCTTCTTGGTGTCGTAGTTGGCCAGGTTGAGGACCCGGTCGCGCTGCGCGAGCGCGGCTTCGATCAGCACGTACTTGCTGCGCATCGAGTTCTCGATGAAGCCGCCCTTCTTGAGCAGGGCGAGAATGACTTTGAGCTTGGTCAGCGGGAGCTGCGTGATCTTGCGCAGGTCGGTGAGGCTGACGCCGCCTTCCTGCGTGCCGCCGAAGATCTCGAGCGTGCCGAAGACTTTTTGCACTTCCTCGATGTCGGGGTACTTGCCGGTCAGGAAGTAGTTCTGCACCCGGGTGTCGCTCATGCGGTAGATCAGCACGCACTTCGACGGGTCGCCGTCGCGCCCGGCGCGGCCGGCTTCCTGCGTGTACGCTTCGACCGAGCCCGGCAAGTCGTAGTGCACGACGAACCGGATGTTCGGCTTGTCGATCCCCAGGCCGAAGGCGTTGGTCGCGACGACGGCGCGGATCGCCTCGCCCATGAACAATTCGTGCACCGCGGTGCGGTCGTGCTTCTGGAGCTTGGAGTGGTAGACCGCGACCGGCAGGTTGAGCTCGTCCTGGAGGTGCTTCTGCACCTCGAGCGCGTTCTTGATCGTGGCGGTGTAGATGATGCCGGTACCGTCGAGCTGGCCGGTCTGGAACAGCTCGCGCAGGAGCTTGAGCTTGCCGCTCTCGCTCTCGGCCCGTTTGACCTCGTAGCGCAAGTTGGGGCGGTCGAAGCCCTTGACGATCGGCTTGACGCCCGGGATGCCGAGCTGGGCCAGGATGTCCTCGCGCACCGCCGGGGTGGCGGTGGCGGTCAGCGCCAGCACGGTGGGGTGGCCGAGCTGGCCGATCACCTTGCCCAAGTTGAGGTAGGCGGGGCGGAAGTCGTGGCCCCACTGCGAGATGCAGTGCGCCTCGTCGACCACGAACAGCGGCACGGTCAGCGCTTGGAGGATCGACACGAAGGCGTCGTCCTCGAGCTTCTCGGGCGTGACGAACACGATCTTCATCTGGCCCGACGCGATCCGTGCGACCGCGGCCATCTCTTGCTCTTCGGACAGGGTCGAGTTGAGGGCGACGGTGGCGGTGATGCCGCGCTCGGCCAGCATGTCGAGCTGATCTTTCATCAGGGCGATCAGCGGCGAGACGACCACGGTCGTCCCGGGCAGCAGCAGCGCCGGCAGCTGGTAGCAGAGCGACTTGCCGGCCCCGGTGGCCAGGATCGCGAGGGTGTCCTCGCCGTCCATGACGCGGGTGATCACCTCGACCTGCCCCGGGTTGAAGCTCTCGTATCCGAAATGCTCGCGCAGCGCGCCGCGCAAGTCTACCGTGGTCTTCATCGTCCCTCTGCGGCTGACGCGACGCGACGCCTCGCTCAAAAGCGGGCGCCCGCGGCCGTCAAAGCCGACACGGAACGCTTACCCGGCTCCGGAAATCCATAAACGTCGGCGCCGTGTGACGCCCGGCACCTGCGGGGAGCCGGTCCGCGTGGTCCCGAACTACACCGGGTGTCGCTCTACCGTACCTGGCGGCCCCGGACGTTCGCCGACTTGGTGGGGCAGGACGCCGTGGTCAAGACCCTCTCCACGGCGCTCGAGACGGGCCGGCTCGCGCACGCGTACCTGTTCTCGGGCCCGCGCGGCTCGGGCAAGACCTCGGCCGCCAAGATCCTCGCCCGCTGCATCGAGTGCGTGAACGGCCCGACCGCGCACCCCGACAACACCTGCGAGAACTGCCGCGCGATCCTCGAGGGCACCGCGCTGGACGTGCTCGAGATCGACGCCGCGTCCAACCGCGGGATCGACGAGATCCGCGCGCTGCGCGACGCGGTCAAGTTCGCGCCCGCCACGATGCGCAACAAAGTCTACATCATCGACGAAGCGCACATGCTCACCAAAGAAGGCGCGAACGCGTTCCTCAAGACGCTGGAGGAGCCGCCGGAGTGGGCGGTGTTCGTGCTGGCGACGACGGCGCCCGAAGCGCTGCCGCCGACGATCCTCTCGCGCTGCCAGCGCTACGCCTTTCGGCGGATCGCGATCCCGACCATGATCGCCCGGATGCGCGAGATCGCGGCTGCCGAGGGCATCGTCATCGACGACGCGGCGCTGGGCGCGATCGCCTACCGCGCCGACGGCGGCCTGCGCGACGCGCTGACCATGCTCGAGCAGGTCTCGGCGTTCGCCGGCGGCCCGGTCGACGCGAGCACCGTCGACGCGGCCTTCGGCCAGACCGGGCGCGAGTTCGCCCGCGCCCTGCGCGACGCTTCGCTCGACGGCGACGCCGCGCAAGCCCTGCGCATCATCGACGAGGCCTCGGACGGCGGGGCCGACATGACCGGCCTGATCCGCAGCACGATCGCCGAGTTCCGCCACCTGCTGGTCGCCCGGGTCAACCCCGAGCTGCTGGCGCGCGACCTGGCCGAGGACGACGCCGCGATCGCCCGCGAGCGCGCCGCCGCGACCCCGCAGGCGCGCCTGGTGCGCGCCCTGCGCCTGCT
>CAXTNU010000455.1:0-2975 GCA_964245595.1 uncultured bacterium
CGTAGTAGTCGAAGGCGTTGTGGAACACGATCATCACCCGGCGCTCGGGCGGGAGCGCGGCCAGCTTGGCCCGGGTCCGCGCGGTCAGCGCGGCGAGCCGGCCGTCGTACGCGGCGGCGGCGGCGCGGTACGCCGCGGCGTGCGGGGCGTCGGCGGCGACCAGGGCGGCGCGGATCTTGGCCGCGTAGGCGCGCGCGCTCTCGGGGTCCATCCAGAGGTGCGGGTTGCCGTCGATGGCCGGCAGGCCGTCGGCGCAGACGACGACCCGCAGGTGCGGGTTGGCGGCGTTGTGGATCGTGGCGTCGAGCCAGCCCTCGAGCCCGGCCCCGTTCTCGACCAGCACGTCGGCGTCGCGCAGGGCGGCGATGTCGGCCGGAGCCGGCTGGTAGTCCTCGGGCGAGACCCCGACCGGGACCAGCGCGCGGACCTCGGCGGTCGCCCCGGCCGTCTCCCGCGCGATCGAGGCGAGGGTCGAGGTGGTCGCTACGATCCGGAGCGGGCCGGGAGGCCGGTCCGAGCCGTGCGAACACGCGGCGAGCAGGAGCGCGAGCGCTACGGCCGCCGAGCGGGGAGAGGGCATCGCCGTCTCTCTCGCCGGAATGCCGACGGGTCCCTTTGACAGCGGGCACCGAAGCCTGCTAGAATCCCCGACGGCCCGTGGGGGTGTAGCTCAGCTGGTAGAGCACTTGCTTCGCATGTAAGGGGTCAGGAGTTCGAGTCTCCTCACCTCCACCACGACCGGAAGCCCGCCGTCGTATGACGTGCGGGCTTCGCTTTGCTCGGCCGCTCCTCAGCGCGAGGAACCGAACCGCGGAAGAATTTTTCGCGCCCCCATGCCTTTATGCAGCTCTTATTTGCTACAAGGCGAGTACGATAATGATTTCGATACCCTCATGGCAGACTTCGTTTCGACTGCGATTCATAGAGATTCTCAAGGCTTATTAGAGACCCACGCTGGCCAGCAGCGCGCCTTCGGCCAGGGCGCGCAGCTTGGCGTAGGCGACCTCGCGCGGCATCGGGGCCATGCCGCAGTTGGTCGAGCAGACGATCCGCTCTTCGGGCACGTACTGCCGGGCGAGGCGGATCGTCGCGTCGACCTCGTCGGGCGTCTCGACCCGCTCGCTGGCGACGTCGATGACGCCGATGGCCAGCGTCTTGTCGCCGGCCAGGGCCAGCACTTCGGGCGGAACGTGCGAGCCGGCCAGTTCCACCGAGATCTGGTCGACGCAGCTGCGCGCCAGCAGCGGCAGCACGTGCGCGTACTGGTCCCAGCGCTCGCCGAGGTTCGCCTTCCAGGCGATGTTCGCGGGAATTCCGTAGCCGTAGCAGACGTGCACCGCTTTGGTGCAGGTCGCGCCGCTCAGCGCGGTGTCGAGCGCGTCGACGCCCCAGCGCGCGACCTCGTCGAAGTACACGTTGAACGCGGGCTCGTCGATCTGCACCACGTCGACGCCCGCCGCGATCAGGTCGGCGACTTCCTCGCGGATCGCGCGCGCGAACGCGAACGCCAGCTCCTGGCGGCTGCCGTAGTGCTCGTCCACGACGGTGTCGGTCAGCGTGAGCGGGCCGGGGATCGTGATCTTGAGCGGGCCGTCGGTCAGCGTGCGCGCGAAGCGCATCTCGTCGACGTGGATCGGCGCGCCGCGCCGCACCTCGCCGGTCACGGTCGGGCAGACCGCCTCGTAGCGGTCGGCGCGAATGCCGCGCTTCTGGCGCTTCGCCGCGTCGACGCCGGCGAGCCGCTCGGCGAAGCCGTGCACGAAGTGCTTGCGCGACTGCTCGCCGTCGGTGACGGTGTCGATTCCGGCCCGGCGCTGCTCGGCGACCGCGATCCGCGTCGCGTCGCGCATCGCTTCGCGCAGCTCGGGCCCGTCGAGCCGCCAGGTCGGAAAGATTCGCTCGGGCTCGGCCAGCCAGGCGGGCTTGGGCAAACTGCCCGCGATCGTCGTCCGAAACGGCATTCCGCCACATTCGCGTCACGCCGCGGCAACGCCCTCGCCCTACGGTGCGGCCATGCGGGCGAGGGAGCTGATCCGGTATGCCGAGAGCCACGGCTGGTACCTCGTTCGACGCGGCGGACGAGCGAGCCATGCGATCTTCGAGCACCCCGATCATCGTTATACCGTCGTGATTCCCGATCAGGGCGGCAAGGATATCTCCAAGGGCACGCTGGAGCAACTTCTCAAACAGATCGAGGGCAGATGGAAGGGGGCCATTCGATGATGTACACGATCCTACTCGAACGCGGGGACGACGGTGGCTGGTCCGGAATGGCGCCCGATCTGCCGGGCCTGCTGCTGCTGGGTGATTCTCGAGAAGCGGTCATCGCTCAAGCTCCCAATGTGATCGCGGACTATCTCGACGCCATGCGGGACTCGGGCTTTCCGGTCCCCGAGCCGCGCTACGACGCAGTAAACGTCGTACCAGCCGCCTAGCACCGTCCCAGCGCGCGGTAGAGTCCGCCCTCGTCGCGAAGAGCGCGGCGGTGCGGCTCGACAAGTTCATGAAGGTCTCGCGGCTGGCGAAGCGGCGGGCCGAGGCCAAGGACGGCATCGAAGCCGGGCGGATCACCAAGGAGGGCCGCCCGCTCAAGCCCGGCTACGAGGTCAAAGCGGGCGACGTGCTGGTGATCCACTACCGCACCCGCTTCGTCACCGTGTGCGTGCTGCTGGTGCCAGAGCGGGTGCTGCCCTCGCTCAAGCCGGCCGACCTCTACGAGGTGGTCGAGGAGCGCAAGGACGACCCCATCGACTGGCTCGGCTGAGCGCGATGGCCGCCCGCCCGACGGTGTCAGGTGCCTGAGCGCTCGCGGCTCTCGTCCGACGCCAAGGATGCGCTGGCGCGCGACATCCCGGCCGATCCGGCCGCGCGCGCCGCGCGGCGGGCCGGGCTGGCGCACTACGGCGGGGGCGAGGTCGGCGGCGAGCTGGTCTTTCGCACGCGCCGGCCGCCGGTGGCCCGGCTGGCGCGGACGC
>CAXTNU010000456.1:0-2954 GCA_964245595.1 uncultured bacterium
GGGCCGCAGCGCGATCTCGCTGGGCGAGACCGGGGCGGGGGCCGAGCTGGTGCACGCGGCGCGCGCGATCTGGTACGAGCACGGCTACCACTACCGGGTCGCGGTCGTGGACCTCGACCTGGCCGAGGTGTTCGGCGACCGCAACGCGCTCGTAGCCGCGCGCCAGGTCATCGACGAGCTGCCGCCGTCTTGGCTGGTGCGCAAAGCCGACCGGGTCGAGAAGCGGCTGGCCTCGGGCCTGGGCAACCTCTCGCCGGCCGAGCGGCGCGTGCTGCGCGAACTGTGCGCGGGCAAGTCCAACCGCGAGATCGCGGCGGCGCTGGAGCGCAGCGAATCCACGATTCGCAACCAGACCCAGCGCATCTTCGACGTGCTGAGCGTCAACTCGCGCGCCGCGCTCGTCGCGCGCTGCAGCGACCTCGGGCTCTAGCGGTGCGGAATGATCCAGCTCGTGTTCGGGACGTTCAGCACGTCGGGCCACATGCGCGCGTGCCACGCCGCGTAGCTCATCTGCGAGCCGGCTAGGACCGGGTAGAAGAAGGCGAACATCAGCACGACGGCGGCCGCGTAGCCGCCCAGGTACCAGTTCGCCCGGCGCGCTTCGAAGCGCCGCAGGACGTGCTGGATCAGGATCACGTCGCACAGCACGATCAGGGCCAGGTTGGGGAAGAAGTGGTACTCGAACAGCATGCGCGGCGAGTGGAACCACGGCAGCCACTGCACGAAGTAGGCCAGCACGATCAGCGCGTAGCCCTTGTTGCGCTCGCGCCAGGCCAGCCAGCCGACGAACGGCACCGAGACCAGGCCGAGCAGGAACACCAGCGGGTTGGGCAGCGCGAGAATTTCGGCGACGCAGCAGGCCCCCGCGTCGTTGAGCGCGGCCCCGGCCCGAAAGTCGTGGTAGTAGTACGAGATCGGAATCTGCATGATCGGCCACTGCCAGGCGACCGACATGTAGGGGTGCGTGCCGGTGACGTGGCTGTGGTAGTTGTACATCTGCCACTGCAGCGCCATCAGGTCGGTCAGGTTGTGGCCGCCGCCCAGCACGAACGTGGGAATGTACGCCAGCCCGTAGATCGTCGCCGGCACGAACAGCAGCAGCGCGACGACCACGTCGAGCGGAAACCCGTGCGGGTTGCCGTAGAGCGCGCGCGTCTTGAGAAAGCGCTGGCCCCAGACCAAGCCCAGCACCGCGAAGACGATCGCGAAGTCGAACGCGCCGTTCCACTTGCTCGCGGCCAATAGGCCGATCGAGACGGCCAGCACGCTCAGCCAGAGCTTCGCCGAACGCGCGCTCGAGGCGAGGGCGCCGTCGACGCGCAGTTCGCCGCTGGGCGCGAACTCGGCCGTTGCGAGCGGCGTCGCGTAGCGCATGCCGCCGTCGCGGCCGTAGGTGACGGTGAGCTCGTCGCCGCCGGCCGCCGCGGGCGGCGCGCTCACGGCCGGCTTGCCGGGCTGCGCGAGGTCGACCAGCGTGCCGTCGGCGTACGAGACGCGCTCGGCCGCCGCGGGCAGCAGCTTGGGCACGAGCAGCCGCGCGACGAGGTAGACGCCGACCATGACGTACAGGAACGCGACCTCGTAGCTCGCGCCGCCGAACGACGTCATGTCGGCGGTACCGGGCTGCGCGGGCCAGATTCCGTTGGCGATCGGGGTCGTGTGGTTGCGCGGGGCGAGGTTGACCAGCCAGGCGAAGCCCAACGCGAGCGGCACTCCTAGCACCATGGTGCCGACGAACGGCAGGCCGAAGCGCTTGGGGATCACCTGCTCGACCCGAATCTGCGCCGCCAGCCAGTAGCGGTAGAACGAGTAGAGCACGATCAGGATCAGGGTCGAGATCGTGATCTCGCCGGTCGAGATGCGCTGCTCGACGAAGTGGAAGCCGTCGAAGATCAGCAGCAGCGCGGCCAGCGCCGCGAACACCGTCGACGACGTCAGGCGCTTGGCGAAGGCGTAGAGGACCGCGATCTGCAGCGACCCGATCACCACGTTGAGGAAGCGCCAGCCGAACGAGTTGTCGCCGAACAGCGCGATCGACGTGGCGATGACGAGCTTGGTGAACGGCGGGTGGGTCCACTCGAACTGCGGGACGGCCTTGAGGTACTCCTCACCGGCGCGCGCGAAGTAGACCTCGTCGAAGATCTTCTCGTGGGGCCAGCCCAAGTTGACCACCGCGACGACGAACGCGACGATCACGAAGCCGCCCATGAACAGCCAGTCGGCGCGGGTCAGGCGCGCGATGCCCTCGCGCGGGTCGAACCAGCCGCGCAGTCCGGCGGCAATGCTCGCCGTGAGCGCGGCGATGCCGGGGCCGCCCGCCGCGGCCGGGATCGTGACGGCGAGATCGCTCAGCGAGGTGGCGCTCTCGGCCGCGGGCTGGGTGCCGCCCAGATAGCGGTAGCCCAGGTAGAAGAACAGCACCACGTTGGCCAGCGCCGCCGGGTGCGAGATCAGCGGCCAGAGGTTGGTCGCGTCGACCTGCGCGTGGGTCTCCATCGCGGTCTGGTAGGCGAACGAGTAACCCAGGTTCAGGTAGGTCGTCAGGCTCAGCACGAGCGCCGACCACAGCCCGGCCCGGCCGAACGCGAGCAGCGGCATCGCGAGCAGGAACGCGCCGTAGACGTAGCGCTCGTGCATCCGCGTCGCCAGGGTGAAGAACGCCAGCGCGACGATCATCGCGCCCTCGATCAGGGCCCGGTCGTCGCGCCGCTGGAGGTAGCGCCCGACGACCAGCGCGGTGGAGGCGATCACCAGCACGATGCCCCACAGCGAGAGCGAGCCCAGCGCGTGCCCGAAGAAGATCAGCGGCTGGGTGTCGGGCTGCCAGAACGGCTGGCGCAGCGCGTACAGGTTGAACGCGTTGACCGTGTTGTAGGCGTACACGCCGCTGCCGAAAGCGTAGCGGCCGAGCAGCCAGCCCATCGCGCGCAGGCCCGGGTGCAGCTCGGCCGGGT
>CAXTNU010000457.1:0-2953 GCA_964245595.1 uncultured bacterium
TCGTCGCGCAGCGCCGGGATGCGGGTGCGGGCGCGCGGCGACCAGAGCACCGGGTGGCCTGGGACGCCGTTCACTTCCGGCCAGGCCAGGTCCGCGTCGTCGGGCACGCGGGCGACGAACGCGCGCACGCGTTGCGCGTCGAGCAGTGGCATGTCGCACATTACCACCGCCAGCGCGAGATCGTGCGGGATTGCGGCGTGCGCGAGCGCCAGCGTCGCGCTCGGCCCGGCGGTCGGAGCGGTGATGACGAGCTGCGCGTGCAAGTCGCCGATCACGTCGGCGACGCGGTAGGCCGCCACGATCAGCGGGTGCAGTTCGGCCAGCGCGAGCGCGGCGCGGCGCGCGAGGGGAATGCCGGCGAACGGCGCGGCCAGCTTGTCGAAGCCCATCCGGCGCGAGCTGCCGGCGGCCAGGACGACGACTCGGGCGCGCGCGATGTCCACGCGTGCCCGCTTCGCTAGACCGTGACCGGAGCCCCGGCGAGCAGCTTCTCGGGCACGATCGGGAGGTCGCGCACGCGCACGCCGCTGGCGTGGTAGACGGCGTTGGCGATCGCCGCGGCGACGCCGGTGATGCCGATCTCGCCCATGCCGCGCGCGCCCAGCGGGTTGAACGCGTAGTCCGGCTCCTCGACGAAGAGCACGTCGATCTCGGGCACGTCGGCGTTGACCGGGACATGGTAGTCGGCCAGGTTGTTGGTGACGACGGCGCCGTAGCGGTGGTCGCGCACCGTCTCCTCCAGCAGCGCCATGCCCAGGCCCCAGGTGATGCCGCCGATCATCTGCGAGCGCGCGGTCTTGTGGTTGAGCACGCGGCCGCAGTCGAACGCGCCGACCAGGCGCGTCACGCGCAGGCGCGCGAGCTCCTCGTCGTAGCGCACCTCGGCGAACTGCGCGCCGAAGGAGTGCAGCGAGTAGTCGTCCTGCTCCTTGCCCGGGGCGGCCGCGCCGGCCGCTTCGAGCGACGACGTCCCGGACAGCCGCACCACGTCGGCGTAGCCGAGCGCGCGCTCCGGGTCGTCCTTCGCGCGCAGCACGCCGTCGCGCACCTCGACCGCGTCGGCGGCCAGACCGTGCAGCGGCGAGGCGCCGTGGGCGACCGCGATCGCGATCGCCTGGCGGCGCAGGCGCGCAGCGCCGTCGGCGATCGCCGGCCCGACGCTGGCGGAGCTCTGCGAACCGCCCGCGACCGGCGCGTTCGGCAGCAGGCTGTCGCCGATGCGGACGTGCACGCTGCGCGGGTCGACGCCCAGCCCGTCGGCGGCGATCTGCGCCGCGATGGTGTACATGCCGGTGCCCAAGTCGTGGGTCGCGCTGGCGATCTCGATCGTGCCGTCCGCCCCGATCGTGACCCGCGCGCCGGCGGGTGCGCGCATCGCCGGATAGGTCGCCGTCGCGACGCCCCAGCCGATCAGCTCGCCGCCCTCGCGCATCGAGCGCGGGGCGTGCGTCCGCCGGGACCAGCCGAAGCGCTCCGCGCCGCGCGCGTAGCACTCCAGCAGGTGCTTGCTGGAGAACGGCTTGCCCGACTCGCCGTCGCGCTCGGCGTGGTTGCGGCGCAGCAGCTCGAGCGGGTCGAGGCCGAGCCGCTCCGCCAGCTCGTCCATCGCGCACCCCAGCGCGTACGTGCCCGGCGCTTCGCCCGGCGCGCGCATCGGCGACGGGGTCGGAATGTCGAGCCGCGCCACCCGGTGGGTGACCGCCAGGTTGTCGCAGGCGAACAGCATGGGCGTCGCCTTGCCCGCCGGTTCGACGAACATGCCGACCCGCGAGCTGGCCGCCAGCACGTCGTGCGCGACGGCGGTCAGGGTGCCGTCGGCGGTCGCCCCGAGCCGGACGCGCTGCTCCGTCTCGCTGCGGTAGCCGCACGAGGTGAACATCTGCTCGCGCGCGAGCACCAGCTTCACGCTGCGCCGGGTCACCTTCGCGGCCAGCGCGGCGAGGACCACGTGCGCCCAGAAAAAGCCCTTGCAGCCGAAGCCGCCGCCGACGTACGGGGACAGCACGCGGACCTTGGCGTCGTCGAGCTCGAACGCCGCCGCCAAGCTGCCGCGCGAGCCCATCACCCACTGCGTCGCGTCGTGCACCAGCAGCTCGTCGCCGTCCCAGGTCGCGCTGGTCGCCGACGGCTCGAGCGGGTTGTGGGTCTCGGCCGGCGTGCGGTACGTCTCGTCCAGCTTCACGGCGGCCGCGGCGAACGCGGCCTCGGCGTCGCCGCGGTGCGACTCGGTCGGCTCGCCGAAGAACGGCGGGTCGAGGTCGATCTGGCCGGCGTCCTCGATGCGCGTCACCGCCGGCCCAGCCTCGTAGTCGATGCGCAGCAGCGCCGCGCCTTCGCGCGCCGCCTCGAACGTCTGGGCGAGCACGACCGCGACGTGCTGGCCGTCGTAGTGGATCTCGTCGCTCTGCAGCGGCGCGAGCTGCTCGGAGACGGGCGCCGGCTTGACGAAGTCGAACTCCACGACCGGCACGTGCGGCGCGTTGCGGTGGGTCAGCACCTCCACCACGCCGGGCACGGCGCGGGTCGCGCTCTCGTCGATCGCGCTGATGCGGCCGCGCGCGATCGTGCTCTGCACGATCACGGCGTGCAGCGGCTCGGCCAGCCCGGCGTCGGCCGTGTAGGCCGCGCCGCCGGTCACTTTGGCCGGACCGTCGATGCGGTCCAGCGGCTGCCCGACGACCGATTCGGTGGTCGTTCCGTCGACCGACGCGCTCATGAGAGACCTCCGCACAGCTCGCGCAGCGCGCGCACGATCGCGCGCCGCGCCAATTCCGCTTTGAACCCGTTGTGCGCACGCGGGCGCGCGTCCGCCAGCGCGGCATCCGCCGCGCGCCGGAAGGTCGCGCGCGCGGCCGGCCCGATGACGAGGATGGCGACGAAGTTGGTGACGGCCCGGCCGGTGTCCCAGCCCAGCGAGGTGGTGGCGTCGAAGCCCCGGTACCGGTGCCACGGG
>CAXTNU010000458.1:0-2951 GCA_964245595.1 uncultured bacterium
TGGCCAGCGAGAAGGCCGACGAGGCCCGCGCGGCCCGCGACGCCGCCCGCGGCGGGCGCGAGCGGCGACGATCCGGCCTACGTCATCTACACCTCGGGTTCGACCGGGCTGCCCAAGGGCACCGTCGTGCGGCACCGCAACGTGGTCAACTTCTTCGCCGGGATGGACGCGCGGATCGGCTGCGGCGCGAGCGACGTGCTGCTCGCCGTCACCAGCGTGTCGTTCGACATCTCGGTGCTCGAGCTGCTCTGGCCGCTCACCCGCGGCGCCAAGGTCGTGGTCGCCGGCGAACGGCTGATCGACAACCTCGTGCGCGATCCCGAGCTGCCGGCCGCGCCGCTGAGCTTCTCGATGTTCTTCTTCGCGGCGGCCGGCGCGGAAGCCGAGCGCGGCGACGGCTACCGGCTGGTGCTCGACGCGGCCCGCTTCGCCGACACGCACGGCTTCGAGGCGGTCTGGACCCCGGAGCGGCACTTCCACCAGTTCGGCGGGCTCTATCCCAACCCGGCGGTGATGGCCGCCGCGCTGGCCACGGTCACCGAGCGGGTCGCGCTGCGCTGCGGCAGCGTGGTCGCGCCGCTGCACGACACGATCCGGATCGCCGAGGAGTGGTCGCTGGTCGACAACCTCTCGCACGGGCGGGTCGGGCTGGCGTTCGCCTCGGGCTGGAACGCCAACGACTTCGTGCTCGCCCCGGCGGCCTTCGCGCAGCGCAAGGCGCGCATGGCCGAGCAACTGGGCGAGTTTCGGCGCCTGTGGCGGGGCGAGGCCGTCAGCCGGCTCAACGGCGCGGGCGACGAGACCGCGGTGCGCATCTTCCCGCGCCCGGTCCAGGCCGAGGCGCCGATCTGGCTGACCTCCGCCGGCTCGGTCGCGACCTTCGAGCACGCCGGCACGGCCGGAGCGAACGTGCTGACCCACCTGCTCGCTCAAGACCTCGACGAGCTGCGCGACAAGATCGCGGCCTACCGCCGAGCCCGCGCGGCGGCCGGTCACGCCGGCCCGGGCCGGGTCACCGTCATGGCGCACACCTTCGTGCTCGACGACGCCGACGAGGCCAAGCGGCGCGCGCGCGGGCCGTTCCGGGAGTACCTGCGCACCTCGACCGAGCTGTGGCGGCTGCTGTTCGCGAGCATGAACGTCGCCTTCCCCGAGGCGATGACCGAGGACGACCTCGAGTCCGTGCTCGACCTCGCGGTCGACCGCTACTTCGAGCGGTCCGGTCTGTTCGGCTCGCCGGCCACCACCGCCGGCATCGTGCGGCGCCTGGCCGCGGCGGGGGCCGACGAGATCGCCTGCCTGATCGATTTCGGCGTCCCGGCCGGCGAGGTGCTCGACAGCCTGGGCGCGCTCGACCGGCTCAAGCTCGTTCACGAGACGGAGGTCGCCGAGGCGGACCACTCGCTGGCCGACCTCTGCCGCCGCCACGGCGTCACGCTGATGCAGAGCACGCCGTCGTTCCTGGCCGCGGTCGCCGCCGAGCCCGAGGCGCTGGCCGCGCTGCGCGGCGCGCGCGCGGTGCTGGTCGGCGGCGAGGCGTTCCCGGCCGGGCTGGCCGAGCGGCTCGCCGCGGCCCTGCCCGGAGTGCGCGCGTTCAACATGTACGGCCCGACCGAGACGACGATCTGGTCGACGGTCCACGAGCTCGACCCGGCGGCCGACCTGGAGGCCGGGGCGATCCCGATCGGGCGGCCGATCGCCAACACCGAGGTCCTGGTCCTCGACGCGCAGCGGCGGCCGGCTCCGGTCGGCGTCGCGGGCGAGCTCTGGATTGCGGGCGACGGCGTGGCCGGCCAGTACTTGGGCCGGCCCGAGCTGACCGCCGAGCGGTTCGTGCCCCACCCGGCCGGGAGCGGGCTGATGTACCGCACCGGCGACCGGGCTCGCTGGCGCGCCGAAGGGCTGCTGGAGTTCCTGGGCCGGGTCGATCGCCAAGTCAAGATCCTGGGCCACCGGGTCGAGCCCGACGAGGTCGAGAGCGTCCTCTCGCGCCACCCGCAGGTCGGCTCGGTCGCGGTCGTCGCTGCCACCAAGGAGAGCGGCTCGGTCGAGCTGGTCGCCTTCGTGTCGACCGGCCACGAGCTGGTCGACCGGCTGGCCGAGGACGTCCACGTCCAGCGCTGGGGCGACGTCTGGGACGGCGCCTATGCCGATCCGGCCGCCGGCACGCGAGCCGACGACGCCGAGGGCGACTTCGCCGGCTGGGTCAGCAGCTATACCGACGAGCCGATTCCGGCCGGCGAGATGCGCGAGTGGCTGGGTCACACCGTCGAGCGGATCGCCGCCCTGGAACCGAAGTCGGTGGCCGACGCCGGGGTGGGCGTGGGGCTGTTCCTGCGCGCGCTCGCGCCGCGGGCCCAGCGGTACCTGGGCATCGACGTGTCCGCGGCCGCGCTGCGCAACGCCGCGGCCTCGTTTCCCGGCGGCCTGCCCGAGCACGTCACGCTGGTCCACGGCGACGCCGGCCACCTGGCGGAGCTCGAGCCCGGGACGGTCGACACGGTCGTCCTCAACTCGGTGATCCAGTACTTCCCGGGCACCGGCTACCTCGAGCGCGTGCTGAGCGAGGCGGCCCGGCTGGTCGGGCCGCGCGGCGCCGTCTTCGTCGGCGACGTGCGCGACCTCGACCTGCTCGCGGCCTTCCACGCCCCCGCCCCGCTCCACCGGGCCCCGGCTCTGATGGCGGCCGGCGACATCGCGGCCGCGGTCGCGCGCCAGGTCGCCGCGGAGCGCGAGCTGTGCGTCGCCCCGGCGTTCTTCCGCGGATTCGCGGCCAGGCTGCCCGCCGTCGGCACGATCCGGCTGGAACTCAAGCGCGGCCAGGCCGAGAACGAGCTGACCTGTTTCCGCTACGATGCGACCCTGCTGGGCGGCGAGCGGGCGGAACCGGGCCCGGGCGGCGCGCCGGTCGCCTGGAGCGCCCTGCCCGGGCTCGACGCGCTGGCGGGCTT
>CAXTNU010000459.1:0-2939 GCA_964245595.1 uncultured bacterium
GACCAAGCGGCGCGCAACCGCGATGTCGCGAGCGGGCTGGGGACGCTGGCCGAACAGCTCGCGACCATCGCCGCGCAGGGCGCGCAAGCCGCCGACGAAGCGCGCGAGCGCGTCGCGACGGCCGTCCGCGCAGGGGCGGACGTTGCCAACGAGGCGACGGGGCTGAGCGAGCTGACCACCGGACTGCGCTCGGCTTCAGGCCGGCTGGATGATGCGATCGCGCGGTTCCGTGACGACGCGCGGGCGGAATCGCAGCTATCGCCCGGAGAACCGCTCGCACTTCGGTAACGCGCACCTGCGGGCGTTCTCACGCGCGCTACACGATGCACTGACAAAACGAGCCCGCCGAAGTATCGGCGGGCTCGTTGTCTACGACGGCGTGTGAACGCTAGACGTCAGGCCCCTTGAACAGCCGGACGCGCCGGTTCGGCTCGAGCCCCGTGCTGCGCGACTGGACCCGGTACCGCTCCGCCAGCTGGTGCTGCATCCGCCGCACGTACGAGGTCTGCGGCGTGAGCTCGACCGCTCGGCTGTCGAGCAGCACCTGATACACCGCCTCCTCGGCCTCGCGCATCGCGATCTCTTCGACGTCGAGGGCGGGCAGGTTGAAGACGTCCTTGAGCGCGTTCTGGATCTGCGTCGTCGTATTCGTTTTGATCGAGTAGATCGGGACGTTCTCGGCCGCGATCGTCTTGAGCCGCTCGGACTCCTTGCGCTCGAGCGTCTTGAGGGTCAGCACCACGTCGGCGTCGTCCCACTTGCGGGCGATCGAGGCGTGCACGCGCAAATTGTGCACCGCGCGCTCGATCTTGTTGCGCGACACGCCGTAGGGGAAGATCAGGAGCGGCTTCGCGTCCTCGCCGACCGCTTCGCCGGCCGCGCCGAAGAGCGCCATGTCGTCGTCGCGCGGCTGCTGGGTCAGCGTGCGCACCTTTTCGGGCGCGAGCGCGGCCGGATTGGCTTCCTGCACGATGTCGATCGCGCCGCCCGCGGTGCGCTGGCGCACCTCGGGCTGCGGCTGGTAGCCGCGCAGCAGCGCGTCGACCACTTCGCCGACGTTCTGGTGGATCGCCAGACGGTCGCGGTCTTGGATCTCCACCACGACGTCGAAGGTCGGCGGCTGCTTGCGCTCGAGCACCGTCTTGCGGGTGCCGCGCCGGCGCGCTTCTTCATCCGACAGCGTGACGGACTGGATGCCGCCGCACAGATCGGACAGGGTCGGGTTCATCAGCAGGTTCTCGAGCGACTGCCCGTGCGCGGTGCCGATCAGCTGCACGCCGCGCTCGGCGATCGTGCGGGCGGCGAACGCCTCGGCCTCGGTGCCGATCTCGTCGACCACGATCACCTGCGGCATGTGGTTCTCGACCGCTTCGATCATCACGTTGTGCTGCAGCTGCGGGTTGGGCACCGGCATGCGGCGCGAGTGGCCGATGCCGGGGTGCGGCACGTCGCCGTCGCCGGCGATCTCGTTGGAGGTGTCGACGATGACGACCCGCTTGCGCTCCTCGGCGAGCACGCGCGCGCACTCGCGCAGCATGGTCGTCTTGCCGACACCGGGCCGGCCGAGCAGGCAGATCGACTTGCCGCTGCGGATCACGTCGAGCACGATGTCGATCGTGCCGTACACGGCGCGCCCGACGCGGCAGGTCAGCCCGACGATCTTGCCGGTCCGGTTGCGGATCGCGCTGATCCGGTGCAGGGTCTGCTCGATGCCCGCGCGGTTGTCGCCGCCGAACGGCGAGAGCCGCGCGGTGACGTGCGCGAGGTCCTCGTGCGTGACGTTCGTGTCGCCGAGGAACACGAAGTCGTCGTCGAAGCGCGCTTCGGGCGGGCGGCCGAGGTCCAGCACCACTTCGATGACGCGGTCGAGATTCGTGAGACGAACGAGCGCTTGGCGGATGGGGAGGGGGAAAATGTCCAGGAGCTGCGTCAACTCCCAGTTCGGCACGAAGGACTCGGCGTTAAGTGCCAACCTGTCTCCTCGTCGACGTCTGTTTTGCGTCGCCGCCCCCGTCGCCGGAGAGCTCGCGACGGAAGATCGGCTTCCCGTCCGCCTGCTCGATTACCTGGAGCATCTTCTCTCCAAATACCCAGCCGGAGAGCCCTGGTTTCGGTCGCTGGGCCCTGGAGAACGGCGAGAGTCCGGCCGATGTGCGGAGCCTGCCCGCGCTGCGGCGAAGCGCGCCCCATGAGGCGGTATTTCGAGGACTACGAGGTCGGCAGCAGCGCGGAGTTCGGCGCGATCCAGGTCAGCGCGGAAGAGATCGTCGGCTTCGCCCGGCGCTACGACCCGCAGCCGTTCCACCTGGCCGGGGCGGACGAGTCCTCGCCCTACGGCGGGCTGATCGCGAGCGGCTGGCACACCTCCGGCATGGTCATGCGCGTGATGGTGGACGAGGTGATCGACGGCGAGACGAGCCTGGGCTCGCCGGGCTTGGGACCCATCCGCTGGCCGAACCCGGTGCGCCCGGGCGACGTGCTGCGCGTGCGGGTGAACGTCGTCGCGGCCAAGCTCTCGACCAAGAAGCCCGACCGCGGCGCGGTGACCTATCGGGTCGAGGCGCTCAACCAGAACGACGAGGTCGTGCTGGTGGTCGAGGACTGGGTCGGCATCGTCAAGCGCCGGCCCGACGGCGCGTCTCCCTGATCCGGCGGCGGTCAGACGGGCGGCTCGGCCGCAGGCCGAACGCGACGAATCCGACGCAGTCGAATCCCCTAGAGCATCACCAAGCCCAGCCGAACCCCCAGCGCGACGGCCTCGGTGCGGGTCGCCGCGCCGAGTTTGGCCAGCACCGCGCCGACGTGCGCCTTGACGGTGTTCTCGCTGATCGCGAGCCGCTCGCCGATGCGCCGGTTCGACAGCCCGCGGGCGAGCATGGCGAGGACGTCGCGCTCGCGCTCGGTCAGCGCGTCGACGCCGGCCGGGGCGACCGCCACCG
>CAXTNU010000460.1:0-2927 GCA_964245595.1 uncultured bacterium
GAGCGAGCCCGGCCGTGCGCAGGGCGGCGTCGAGCGGCCGCACCTGGTCGGCCAGGAAGCTGCGGTAGCCGGCCAGCGCGGCGTCGCCTTCGCGCCGCAGCGCCGCGCCTTCCGTGAGCTGCGCCTGCGGCGGCGCGCCTGGCGTCAGGCCGCTGACGAAGGTCAGGACGCGCTCGCGCAAGAGGTCTTCGAGGAAGTCGTCGTCCTGGTCGTTGACCGGCTGCGAGCTGATCGCGTTCTCGACCCGCTGGGCCTGAGCCAGCACGGTGCGCGCGCGTTCGGTCAGCGCCGCGTCCTTGCTCGCGGCGATGCGCGCGGGCAGCTGCAGGCGGAGGTTGTCGAGCGCGTTGAGGGCCTCGTCGAGCCGCGACAGCTCGCCGTAGAGCGCGACCGCGAAGACGTCGCCCGCGCGCTCGTCCGCGGCGGAAGCGATCCGGCGGTCGGGCAGGACGCGGATCGTGCGCTCGTAGCGGCGCCCGTCCCGGATCAGGCGCACGGTGTAGGTGCCGCTGGGCACCGGCGGGCCGGATTCGGGGCCGCGGTCCCAGGGCGCGATGCGCCGCCAGGGCGTCGGCGGCTCGCGGTCGAGCCCCCAGGTGACGCGGTTGTAGCCGGCCAGGTTGGTCACGTTGGGCACGTCCTCGCCGGCCTCGTCGTGGGTGCCGCCGATCCGGCGCACCACGCGCCCGGCCCGGTCGACGATCTCGAAGGCCGGTTCGGCCGCCGCCGGGCGGCCCTGCCAGAAGGTGAAGGTTGCGGCCGGCGCGTCGGTGCCCGCGCCGCGCGCGTTTACCGTCGGCGTGGTGCGGCTCAGCGGCAGCGCCTCGCGCGGGGCGAAGAACGTCACGTCGGCCCCGGCCGCGCCGGTTTCCAGCACGGTCAGGTCGTCGAACACGTACAGCCCGCGCCCGTGGGTCGCGGCGATCAGGTCGCCGCCGGGGTGGACGGCCAGGTCGCGCACCTCGACCGCCGGCAGCGGCGCGGGGAAGGCGCTCCACGACGCGCCCCGGTCGCGGCTCCACCAGACCCCCTTGCCGGTGCCGGCGAAGAGGACGTCGGGGTTGCGCGGGTCCTCGCGCACGACGTGCACCTCGGCCTGCGGCAGACCGTTCGCGATGCGCCGCCAGGTGCGCCCGTAGTCGCCGGTGGCGTAGACATAGGGCGCGCGGTCGCCGGCGAAGTGCCGGTCGACCGCGACGTACGCGCGCCCGGCGGCGCTGGCCGAGGCGGCGATGTTCGGCACGCGCGCGTCGGCGTCGAGCCCGGGCGGCGTGACGTCGGCCCAGTGCCTGCCTTCGTCGCGGGTGAGCCGCACCAGGCCGTCGTCGGTGCCGACCCAGATCAGGTTGCGCGCGCGCGGCGACGGTGCGACCGCGAGGATCGTGTCGAACGTCTCCGCGCCGGTGACGTCGAGCGTCAGCCCGCCCGGCAGTCCCTGGCGCGCTTTCAGGTCGCGGGTGAGGTCGGGGCTGATCGGGCTGTAGTGCATGCCGCGGTCGGCCGAGCGGAACAGCACGTTGCCGCCGACGTACAGCACGCCGGGCTGCAGCGGCGCGAACGCGACCGGCGTCTCCCAGTTGAAGCGATAGCGCAAGCGGGTCGGCGCGACGACGTTCTGGTCGCGCAAGTAGGGCGAGACGTCCACCGAGCTGCGGTCGCGCGCGTTCCAGCGCGCCAGCGAACCGGCGTTGTCGCCGCCCCCGGCGGCCGCGAACACGGTGCGCGGATCGCGCGGGTCGGGCACGACGAAGGTGCCGTCGCCGCCGCCGATGCGGGTCCAGTCGCTGGGCAAGATGCCGCGGTCGTCGCCGGTCCGCGCCGGCCCGCACCACGCGCCGTTGTCCTGCAGGCCGCCGCACAGCCGGTACGGCGCGCGCGTGTCGTAGGCGACGTGGTAGAACTGCGCGATCGGGATCACGTTGCGCCACTCCCACGTGGCGCCGCCGTCGCGCGACACGCCCGCGCCGCCGTCGTTGGCCTCGAGGATCGTGCGCCCGCCGGCCGCGATCCACAGGTCGTGGTGGTCGCCGTGCAGCCGCCGGCCGCTGACGTGCCAGGTCTTGCCGCCGTTGGTGCTCTCGGCCAGCAGCACCGAGACCGAGAACAGGTGGTTCTCGTCGTGCGGGTCGACCACCACGCGCGAATAGTAGAACGGCCGCTCGTCGATCAGCGTGTTGGACGAGGTCTTCACCCAGCTCGCGCCGCCGTCGTCCGAGCGCCAGAGCAGGCCGTCCTTGGACTCGATGAGCGCGTAGACGCGCTTGCCGTCGCTGGGCGCGATGGCGACCGCGATGCGGCCGGTGTCGCCGGCCGGCAAGCCGCGGCCGGTCAGCCGGGTCCACGTCGCGCCGCCGTCGGTGGACTTGTAGAGCCCGTCGTCCGCTCCGCCGCTGCGCAGATCCCACGCCGTGCGGCGAAAGCGCCACAGCCCGGCGTAGAGCACGTCGGGATTCTTGGGATCCATCGCGACGTCCGACGCGCCGACCCCCGGACCGCGGTAGAGCGTCTTGCTCCACGTCGCGCCGCCGTCGCGGCTCACGAAGACGCCGCGCTCCTCGCTGTCGCGAAACGGGTCGCCCAGCGCGGCGACGATCAGCTTGCGCGGGTCGCGCGGGTCGATCAGCACCCGCGCGATCTGCGAGGTGCCGGCCAAGCCCATGCGCTTCCAGGTCTTCGCACCGTCGGTCGAATGGTAGATGCCGTCGCCCGGGATGACGTCGTTGCGGACCCAGGGCTCGCCGGTGCCGACCCAGACGTCGTTGACGTCGCCCGGCGAGATCGCGATCGCGCCGATCGACTGCGAGCCGGCGCTGTCGAAGACCGGGCTCCAGTCCGTGCCGCCGTTGGTCGACTTCCACACCCCGCCGCCCGCCGCGCCGGCGTAGAACAGCGCCGGGTCGCGGTCGCTCCCCGCCACCGCCGCGACC
>CAXTNU010000461.1:0-2926 GCA_964245595.1 uncultured bacterium
GCGTGCGGCGCCACGCCGATCTCTACCGTTCGCTGAGCGCGCAAACGCGCGCCGCCAGGCCGCGCATCACCTCCGCGCGATCGTAGTTCGCCCGCACGAACGGCGGCCCGTTGGCCCGGAAACGGGCCGCTAGGATGGGGTCGCCGAGCAGGCGCCGCAGCGCCCCGGCGAGCGCGTCGGGATCGCCGGGCGTCGCGGTGAGGCCCACGTCGGCGCGCTCCACGAGCCGGCGCGCCTCGCCCCCCGCGCTGACGACGATCGGCGTGCCCACGATCATGGCGTCGAAGAGCTTGGTCGGCAAGCTGTCCGCGATCGTCGCCACCAGCGGCACGACGGTCGCGGCGGCGTCGGCCAGCGCGCGCAAGGCGGCGGCCCGCGGCAACGGTCCGGTGAAGACGACGTTGCGCAGGTCGGCTTCGCGCACCCGCGTTCGCAGCCGCTTCGCGTCGGCACCGCCGCCGATCAAGACGAACCGCACGCCGCTCTCGCCGCGCAGCCGTTCCGCCGCGTCGATCACGACATCGAGGCCCGTCGCCAGCCCCATGTTGCCGACGTAGACCACGTCACGGACATCGGGCAGGCTGGGATAGGGCGGCTCGCTGGCCGCCGCGACGGGATCGAATCCGTTCGGCGCGAGCCCGACTTTCGCGCTGCTCACGCCGCGTGCGATGATCTCGGCCCGGGCCGTTTCGGTGACGCACGTGATCGCCGCCGCCTTGCGGTAGAGCGCGTCGGCGACCGCGCCGACCGCGCGCGCGACGGGCGATCCGGCCTTCCACGCGCCCATCTTGACGGCCACGTCCGGAAACACGTCCCGCACGTCGACGACGAGCGGCGCGGCGTGCGCGAGAGCGGCCGCGAAGGCCGGCAGGGCGAGCGTTATCGGCGGTGACGAAACGACGATCGCATCGTAGCGCTCGCGAACCGCGACGATGCGCCGGGCGATGCCCAGCGCGACCGACAGCCAATTCAAGATCCGGTTACCGGGGAGCGCGGGCGATGCCGCGTAGGTCCAGACGCGTTCGACCGTGACCGCGCCATCCGCCTCGACGACGTGCTTGAGCCCGCGGTACGGCGCCGCGACGATGCCCTCGGGAAACGACGGCATCGCAGTATAGACGCGGACCTCGTGCCCGGCTTGCGCGAAAGCGGCCGCCATCGCGCCGATCCGGTTCGCGGCCGCACACGGCTCCGGGGCGTAGAACTGCGAAACGATCGCGATGCGAGACACGCCACCTCCTGTACCCGCGCCCGCCTGCCGCTTACCGTTTCGGCAAGGCGATCCAGGGAAATGGCTTCACATGGAAGCCGCCGTGATCACGACGGTCGATACGTTCGTGGCCGAACGCGAGCGCTGGGAAGCCCTGTACCGAGCGGACCCCCAGGCGCAGATGTTTCTGTCCTGGGCCTGGCTGGCGGCGTATCTGCCGGGCGTCCGCGATGCGTGGGAGATCCACGTGCTGCGCGACGAGGATGCGTTCGTCGCCGCGCTTCCCTTACTGATTCGCCCCTTGCCGCATCGCCGCTTGCCGTTCGCCCGGGAACTGGCCTTCGCCGGCGATCCGCTCGCCGATTACCGCGGAATGCTCTGCCGGACCGGCCGGACGGACGAGGCGACCGCCGCCTTCGCCGCGGCGATCCTCGCGCTCGAATGGGATCGCGCCGACTTCGACGACGTTCGCGACGAGCGGTTCGCGCCGCTCGTCGCGCAGGTCGTACGCGGCGGCCGCGCCGAGTTGCGCCAAGGCGAGTCCGCGGCGTGTCCGTCGCTCGAGCTCCCGGCCGATTATCCGGCCTTCCTCGCCGGCTTGAGCAAGCCGACCCGCCGCGCGACCCAGCGGCTGCCGCGCTTCATCGCGCAGCAGCCGCAGATGGCGACCAGCCGGCCCGGCCCCGCCGACGCCGAGGCGCACGTCCGAGCCGTCGTCGGTCTCAACGCGGATCGCTTCGGCAGTTCCGCGCTGCGGCGCGGGCGGCTGACGTCGCTGCTGCGAGCCGCTCACGCGACCGGGTGCCTCCGCATGCGGGTCGTGTGGGACGGGCGCCGCCCGGTAGCCGGCGCGGCCGCGTTCGTCGACCCGCTCGGCCTGACGTTCGGGCTGTACCTCATCGGCCACCACCGCGACTACGACCGCCACAGCCCCGGCAAAGGCCTCATCGGCATGATGGTGAGCGATGCGATCGACGAGGGGTATCGCCAGTTCGATTTCTTGCGGGGCGACGCGGCCTTCAAGACCTCCTATGCCGACCGGGTGACGCGCAACCAGAGCTTCCGCCTGCGCCGCCCCAGCCTGCGCAATACGCTGCTGGACGCGATCACGCCGGTGTACGCCGCCGCCCGTGCCGCGGCGCTGCTGGCGCTGCGCGCGCGCCCCCGCTCCGCCTAAGTGCGCGTTCTGCACGCGGCGAGCTTCGGCAACCCGCACCCCGGCGGGTTCATACCGCTGATCGCCGCGCTCGCGACCCGGCTGCGCGCCCGCGGCGACGCCTTCGCGTTCGTCGTACCCCAAGTCGCGGGCGCGAGCTGGCACGAGCAAATCCGCGCTGCCGGCGCCGAACTGCACGTCGTGGCCGGTGCGGCCGAGGCCGCGCGGCTGGCGCGAGCCTGGCGCCCGGACGTCGCGCACGCTCATTTCTACGGCTGGGAGCCGGCCTTGACCGCCGCGCTCTGGACCGCGCCGGCGCGCGTATTCTGGCACGCGCACTCGGTGCGCCGCGCGCGCGGCGGAGCGGCTTGGCCGTCGGCCCGCACGCTGCTGCGCTACCGCCTGGTCGGTGCGCGCGTCGAGCGTTTCGTCGCCGTGTCGGACGCGATCGCGCGGGAACTGGTTCGCGTCGGCGCGCCGCGCCGGCGCGTGGTCACGGTTCGCAACGCCGTGGACGGGCAGCGCTTTCGCGCTCCGTCCGGCGCGGAGCGGGCCGCCGC
>CAXTNU010000462.1:0-641 GCA_964245595.1 uncultured bacterium
GCCATGCTGGCGTGCCCGAACGGCGAGCGCGCGTCGGCGGGGTCGCCCAGCCGTGCCGCGAGCGTCACGCCGCACCGCGGCGCGCGGCGCGCACCGCCGGCTCGAGCTCTTCGTACAGCGCGGACAGCCCGCCGGTCAAGAACGCCTCGCGCATCGCGGCGCGCTGGATCTTGCCGCTGGTCGTGCGCTGCACGGCGCCCGGGCGCAGCAGCACCACGCCCGCCGCGCGCACGCCGAACTCGCGCATCACCGCGACCTTGATGCCGGCCGCGATCTCGCGCAGCCGCTCGTCGCTCGCGCGGCCTTTGATCTCGTGGGTGACGACGACGGCTTCCTCACCGCCCGCTACCACGACTGCGAACACGGCGCCGAAGCGCGTGCTCAGCTCGAGGAAATGCGCGCGCAGTTCGTGCTCGATGTCCTGCGGGTAGACGTTGCGGCCGTTGACGATCAGCATCTCCTTGATGCGGCCGGTCACGTACAGCTCGCCCTCGTGCAGCGTGCCCAGATCGCCCGAGCGCAGGAACGGTCCCTCGCCGTCGGCGCCGCGCGCGCCGAACGTCGCCGCCGTCGCGGCGGGGTTGCGCCAGTAGCCGCGCGAGACGCTCTCGCCGCGCAGCCAGATCTCGCCGATCCGCCCC
>CAXTNU010000462.1:651-2922 GCA_964245595.1 uncultured bacterium
GGGGCCGCGCCGCACCGGTGGCTGGATCGGCGATCCGCACCTCCACGCCGTGCGCGACGCCGCAGCTCACCAGGTCGCGTCCCTCGGCCTGCCAAACCAGCGGCGCGCGGTGCGCCGTGCCCGAGACGAACACCGTCGCCTCGGCCATGCCGTAGCACGGGCACAGCGTCTGGGCCCGAAACCCGGCCGGCGCGAAGCGCTCGGCGAAGGCGTGCAGCGTCGAAGCCTGGACCGGCTCGGAGCCGTTGGCGGCGTACTCCCAGCCCGACAGGTCGAGCGCGGCGAGCTGCGCGTCGGTGATCCGGCGCCGGCACAGCTCGTAGGCGAAGTTCGGCGCGGCCGAGTGGGTGACGCGGTAGCGCTGGATCATCCGCAGCCAGGCGTGCGGGCGCATCAGGAACGCGGTCGGCGTCATCAGCACGCAGGTGCTGCCCATGAGCAGCGCCGGCAGCAGCTGCGCCATCAGCCCCATGTCGTGATAGAGCGGAATCCAGCCGCCGAAGCGCGTGCGCTCGTCGAAGCCCATCGCGCGCCGGAAGCTGGCGACGTTGTGCAGCAAGTTGCGGTGGCTGATCATCACCCCTTTGGGCTCGCCGGTCGAGCCCGAGGTGTACTGCAAGAGCAGCAGCGCTTCGGCGTCGGCGGGGACGGGGTGCCAGCGGCCGGGGTCGGCGCAGTCCTCGCCATCGGTCGCCAGGCACGGGAGCGGGGCGAGCCCCTCGGCGGCCATCCAGGCGCTCACCGCGGCGGCGTTGGCGCCGTCGGTGAACACCGCCGCGACGCCCGCGTCGCGCGCGATCGCTTCGACCCGCCGGCGCTGGTGGTGGAAATCGCCCGGCAGCGGAGCGGGCACGGCGATCATCCCCGCGTACGCGCAGCCGGCGAACGCGGCGGCGAAGTCCAACCCGACCGGGTACAGCAGCAGGACGCGCTCACCGGCCGGAAAGCGCGCTTGCAGCCAAGCCGCGACGGCGCGCGCGCGCCGGTCCAGCTCGGCGTAGCCGAGCACCGTCGCCCCGTCGGGGCGGGCGGGATCGCGCCCCAGCGTCACCGCGTCGCGCGCGCCGAACGCGGCGGCGTTCGCGCGCAAGACTTCGGTGACGGTCGCGGCGCGTTCGAACGGCAGCGTCACGCGCTCAGGCGCTCAGGCGCCGCGAGATACCCGATCGCCACGAAGTAGCCGAGGTAGACGCGCAGCAGGTCGAGGTCGACCGGGCGGCAGACGATGCCGGTTCCCTCCAGCGCGGCGAGCAGGTTGGTGCGCTCGAACTGCTGCACGCCGCCCTCGTCGCCGAGGTCCTCCGACGGCCGGTCTTCGTCGAACAGCGGCAGGAAGTCGGTCAGCGCGTTGTCCTCGCCGCGCTCGACCGCGCCCAGCAGCTCGCGGTACCAGGTGCGGTAGGGCACCCGCGCCAGCGGGTAGCCGCAGGCGCGCAGCATGTCGAGCAGCTCGCTCCATTGCACCGAGCGCGCGCCGGGCAGATGGAACTGCATGCCGTGGCGCGTGCCGCTCAGCGCGATGTGCGCGACGGCGGCGGCGCAGAAGTCGACCGGCACCATCTCGAGCGTCGCGTCGAACTCCAGCGCCGCGCCGATCTGGATGCAGCCCTTCATCGCCGAGTTGAGGAACGTGTCGGTCGAGCAGGCGCCGGTCGTCTGCGCGCCGCCGATCTGGCCCGGGCGGTAGATGCAGACCGGCACGCCGCGCTCGCCGGCTTGGGTCATCATCCGGTCCGCGACGTACTTGGTCTGGCGGTACCCGCCGACCACGCCTTCGGGCTGCCAGAGCGGCGTCTCGGGATAGCGGCTGACGCCCGCCAGAGCGGGGAACGCGGCCAGCGACGAGATGAAGTGGACCGGCTTGACGCGCCGCCGGCAGGCCAGCCGCAGGACTTCCTGGGTGCCCAGCACGTTGATCGGCTTGAGCTGGCGGTACGGCATCGCGAAGCTCGACAGCGCGCCGTTGTGCACGATGATCTCGGCCTGCTCGGCGAGCTCTTCGTAGACCGCGCGCTTGAGCCCGAAGTACGGGCGCGCGATGTCGCCCGCGACGCCGCGCAGGCGCCGCTCGTCGCCCTCGTGCCACAGGCCGTAGACGGCCATGTTGCGGCGCACCCGGTCGACCGCGTCGGCCGCGTCGTCGGCTCGCGCCAGGACGTAGATGTCGGCGGCCGAGCGGTCGAGCAGCTCGCGCACCAGGAAGGCGCCGGTGTAGCCGGTTCCGCCGGTGAGCAGGATCGTGCGGTACGGCGCCGCGGCGCCGTACCGCAC
>CAXTNU010000463.1:0-2900 GCA_964245595.1 uncultured bacterium
GCGCGGCCGCCCAGCGCGTCGGCGGTGCGCTATCGCTTGCGCGACTGGAACATCGCGCGCCAGCGCTACTGGGGCCCGCCGGTGCCGATGATCCACTGCGCGGCGTGCGGCCTGGTGCCGGTGCCGGCGGCCGATCTGCCGGTGGTGCTCCCGCTCGACGTCGACCTCGACGGGCCCGGCAACCCGCTCGAGCGCCATCCCGCGTTCACCGACGTGGCCTGCCCGCGCTGCGGCGCCGCCGCGCGGCGCGACACCGACACGCTCGAAGCCTACTCCAGCCCGTGGTGGTACCACTGGCTGTGCATGAGCACCGACGCGCTCTACCCGTTCTCGCGCGAGGACGCGCGGGCGTGGCTGCCGGTCGACGTCATGGTCGGCGGAATGGACCAGGCGCGCTCGTGCTTCTTCCACGTTCGGATGATCGCCAAAGCGCTGCTTCGCCTCGGCATCGCCGACGTCGAAGAGCCGGTCACCACCCTGGTCGCGATCGGGATGGTCAAGAGCGACGGCCGCAAGATGAGCAAGAGCGACGGCAAGAACGCGACCCTCGCCGCGCTGATGGAGCGCTACGGCGCGGACGCGGTGCGGCTGGGCATCCTCGGCGCGGCCGCGCCCGAGAGCGACTTCAACTGGAGCGAGGACCTGGTGCGCAACGCGCACGACACGCTGGCGCAACTGCACGCGTTCGTCACCGTGCGAGCGGAGCTGGTGCGCACGCAGCCGCCGGGCGAGATCTCGGCCGAGGGCAGCGCACGGCGGCGCAAGCTGGCGGGCTGGGTCGACACGGCCCGCGCGCGGGTGACCAACAACTACGTGCGCCACCAGTACCACCTGGCCGCGCAGAACACGGCCTTCCTGTTCGAGCGGCTGGTACAGTTCGACCGCGAGGCCGGCGCAGCGGCGGCGAGTGCCGACGACGCGGCGCTGGCGAGCGCGATCCGCACCCTGCTGCAGCTCGTCGCCCCGCTGACCCCGCATCTGGCCGAAGAGCTGTGGGAACAGTGCGGCGGCGAAGGCTTCGTCGCCCTGGCGGCCTGGCCGCAGCCGCTCGACGAGCGCGCCCGCCGTCCGCGCGGCGCACCGGCGGAGGCCCAGTATGCGGTCCGCTGAAGCGCCCGCTCCGCCCGTGCCCGAAGCCGGCGCGGCGCCGTGGCAGAACAAGTCCTTCCGCGGGCCGCTGTTCGACCTGGTCGCGAGCGTGCTGGCGCGCTACCCGGAGTTCGCGCTGCACCGCGACGGGCTGCTCGCGGACGATGCGTGGTACGCGTTCCTCGACCGGGCGGCCGCCGAACTGCGCGCGGCCGGCGTGCCGGGCGACGACGCGCACTTCGCCAAGCGTTTCCCGAGCGCGCCCGAGCGCTTCGTGCGCGACGCGCTCGCGCGCCTGGCGAAAACCGGCGTCCTGCATTCGGCTGCGTACGACGAGCGTGCGGCGGATGCGGCCGCGGTGGAAGCGGCGCGCTACGATCACGGCGGCCTGGGCACGTACATCTATCCCGAGGAAGGGCGCCTGCTGTTCGCGCTCGCCGACCTGGTCCGGCCCGCGCACGCGGTGTTCCTGGGCTCGTACTACGGCTACTGGGCGGCCTGGGCGGTTCCGGCCGTCGCGGCGCGCGGCGGGCGAGTGACGCTCGTCGACCCCGACCCGACCGCCTGCGCTGTCGCGCGCCGCAACTTCGCGCCGTACGGCGACGCCGTGCGGATCGTGACGGCCACCGGCCAAGCGGCGCTCGCGGCGAACCGCGCGCCGATCGACCTGGTGGTGATCGACGCCGAGCTGCCGCGCACGCATCCCGACCCCGATCTGCGCGGCAAGGGCGTCTACCGGGCGCTGCTGGCCGCCGCGCTGCCGCACCTCGCTCCGACCGCGTACCTGGTCGCGCACAACATCTTGCTGTCCGACGCGACCGGCGACCCGGTGCTGGCCGAGGTCGGCGCGCGCAACGCCGGCGAGCTGGGTGCGTTTCTCGCGCTCGCCGCGCGCGAGCTCGACGGCTTCGTCGAACTGACCAGCACCGAGGGCGTCGGGGTCGGGGTGCGCGCGCGATGATGCCGCAGGCGTACCGCTCGCCCTTCACGACCTGGATCGAAAAGGCCGCGGTGCGCTCGATGCCGATGGCGCACTGGATGTCGACCGGTGCCGGGCAGTGGTTCCCGGCCGACGAGTGGAGCGTCGCGGCGCACCCCGACGTCGTCGCGTCGGGCCGCGGCGAGCTGGTGGTGGCCGGGCTGCTGCTGGGTTATCTCGACTTCACCATCGAGCTGGAGTCGTCGTGCGTCGGGCCGGCCAGCCGCAGCGTCGCGCTGGCTCGGGTCGGCGCGCGCTACGACGACGAGGTGGCGCGCGACGCGCTGCGCCTGCAGTGCGACGAGGCCTTCCACGCGCTGCTCTGCCAGGAGCTGCGCCAGCACGTCCACGCCCAGACCGGCCTGAGCCCGGTCCGCATCGCCGAGCACCGCTTCATCCGCCACGCGCGCGAGCTGCGCGAGCGGCTGGCGCCGGCGGTGCCGGCCGAGCTGGTCGACTTCTGCGCCGCGGTGGTGGCCGAGACGGTGATCACCAAGACGCTGCTCAAGGACTGGAACGACCAGGCCCTGCGGCCCGAAGTGCGCGCCTTCCTACTCCAGCATTACCGGGACGAGCTGCGCCACAGCGCGTTCTACGGCCAGGTGCTGGGCCAGGTCTGGCCGCAGTGGGACGAGGCGCTGCGGCGCGCGCTCGCGCCGCACTGGTCGGCGCTGACGCTGGCGTTCGTCGAACCCGACCCGCAGCTCGCGCTGGCCGCGCTGGCGCTGGCCGGCTTCGCCGACCGGGAAGCGTGGCGCATCACCGCCGAGTGCCAGGCCCGCGCGGTCGCGGCGCTCGATCCGCGCACGACCACCAAGGACGAGATGGTCAA
>CAXTNU010000464.1:0-2892 GCA_964245595.1 uncultured bacterium
CGAGGTCGTCGCCGGCTCGCGCGCCGTTCGCGACGGGCTCGCCCTGACCGGGCTGAACCGGGTCTTCGCCTTCCCGCTGGTGCCCGGCGAGCCGGCGCCCCGGGAGCGCGGTTTGGGCGGCCTGGTCAAGAACGCCGCCGCGGTGCTGATCGGCGCGCTGGCCCTGGCCGGCCTGCCCGACGTCGCGGCGGCGCCGGCGCCGACCGATCCGGCCGCGATCCTGGCCAAGGTGATCGAGCACAACCCGAACCTGAGCTCCTACCAGGGCCGGCTCCACGTCGACTTGCGCCTGACGTCGTTTCCGTACATCCGCCAGCACCTCGACGCGACGACGTACTACAAGCGGCCTTCGAACTACGAGGTCGTCTTCGACCGCGTGCCCAGCTACGCCAAGGGCTTCGAGAAGCTGTTCGCCGACGTCGGCGACCCGTCGAGCTGGGCGAAACGGTTCGCGCTCAGCTACGAGGGCGAGAGCGAGTTCCACGGCCACAAGGATGCCCAGCTCCGGCTGGTCCAGAAAGTGCGCGGGATGATCGATCACGAGACGGTCCTGGTCGATACCGCGGCCGGCACGGTCGACCAGATTCGTTACGACTATTACAACGGCGGTCACATCACGATGACCCAGGCGTTCGAGAACGTCGGCGGCAACACCATGCTCGCCGGGCAGGACGCCGAGATCGCGATCCCCCACGTGCGCGCCGTCGCGCACGGTTCCTACGCCGACTACCAGACCAACGTCGCCATCGACGATGCGGTCTTCACGAAGAAGAACTGATGCTCACAACCGGTCGGCCGCACGCCGGGGTCGAGGACACGCGAGCCCGCATCCTGAGCGCGGCGCGCGACTTGTTCGAGCGCAACGGCACGCGCGGGACGACGACGCGCGAAGTCGCCGAGCGCGCCGGGGTCAACGAAGCGACCCTGTTCCGCCACTTCGGTTCCAAGCGGGCGCTGCTCGACGCGATGCGCGAGCGGGCTTGCGGGCTCGAGGAGTTTCGGGCCGTCCTCGCGACCCTCGACGGCAGCGATCTGAGCGCCGACTTGCGCTCGCTCGCCTATCACGTGGTCGAGCACATGATCGGCAAGCGCGCAATGATGTGCATCTCGCTGGCCGAGGACGCGGCCCGTACCGACGACGCGCCCGAGTGGCGCGGCCCGACCCAGATCCAAGCCGATCTCGGCACGTACTTCGCCCAAAAAATCGAGGCCGGCCAAATGCGCGGCGAACCGTACTTCTTGGCGCGCTATTTTTTGGGCATTCTCTTCTCGTACGTCGTGGGGCGCAAGCTGTGGGACAGCCTGGTCCCCCAGCCGGCGACGCTCGACGCCGTGGTCGACGTCTTTTTGAACGGAGCCAAAGCGTAACCGTGGAAACCCGCACCGAAGCACCGCCGCAACCGCGCCCCGCCGACGGCGCCGGTCGTCCGAGCGCCCCGCCGCCATCCGCCGGCGAGCCGCCGGTCAACGCTCGCCGCCGCCCGCCCGTCCTGGTGCTCGTGCTCGCCGCGCTGGTCGTCATCGCGGTGCTCATCTTCGGCATCCGCTATCTGACCTACGCCAGCAGCCACCAGACGACCGACGACGCGCGCGTCGACGCCGACACCGTCACGCTGACCAGCAAGATCCAGGAGCGGGTCGACCAGATCCTGGTCGACACCAACCAGCAAGTGCGCAAGGGCCAGGTCCTGATCCGCCTGGACGACACCGACGAGCGCGCCGGGCTGCAGCAAGCCCGCGCCGGGCTGGACGCGCAGCGCGCGCAGGCCCGCGCCGCCGAAGCCAACGTCTCGCTGACCCGCGCGCAGGTCGCCGCCCAGTCGACCCAAGGTACCGGCGGGGTGACCTCGGCCCAAGCTTCCATCCAGTCCGCGCAGGCCCAAACCCAGGCTGCCCAGCGCCAAGCGGAAGCCTCGCAAGCCGCGATCGGGCAGGCCAGCGCGCAGGTGCGCGTCGCGCAGTCGCAGGTTCCGGCCGCGCGCGCCGCGCTGGCTCGCGCGACGGCCGACTACAACCGCTACGCCGCGCTGGTGCGCACCGGCGACATCGCCGCGCAGCAGCTCGACGCGCAGCGCGCCGCGCTCGCCCAAGCGCAGTCGCAGTACCGCTCCGCGCTCGACACCGTCGCCGCCGCGCAGACCGGCGTCACCCAAGCGCAGGCCCGCTACACCGCGGCGATCGCCTCGACCAGCGCGGCCTCGGCGGGAATCGGCGCTCAGCAAGGCCAGCTCGAGAGCGCGCAAGGCCGGCTCAGCGAGAGCGACAACCCGTACCGCGTCTCGGCCACGCAGGCCCAAGCCGACGCGGCCTTCGCCCAAGCCGGCTCGCTCCAGGCGCAGGTCAAGGCCGCGCAGGACCGGCTCGGCTACACCGTGATCCGCTCGCCGATCGACGGCATCGTCGGGGCCAAGAACGTCGAGATCGGCACCGCCGTCGCGCCCGGGCAGTCGCTGATGACGCTGGTGCCCAACCGCGGGATCTACATCACCGCGAATTACAAAGAGACGCAGCTCGGCAACGTCAAGCTCGGGCAGGACGTCGATCTCAAGGTCGACGCGTACAAGGGCGTCACGTTCCGCGGGCGAGTCTCGGCGATCGCGCCCGCCTCGCAGAACACGTTCAGCCTCGTGCCGGCCCAGAACGCGACCGGCAACTTCGTGAAGGTCACCCAGCGCATTCCGGTGCGCATCCTGGTGGTCGACCCGCCCGCCGACAAGCCGCTGCGGGTCGGGATGTCGGTCGAGACGTCGATCAAGGTCAAGTAGCACTCGATGTCGAGATCACGCACGGTCGCGCTCGCACTGAGCGCGAGCATCTTCGCCGCGTCCGCGCTGCCGCTCGGCGCCGCGGCGCAAACCCAGCCCGCCGTGCCACCGCCGCCCCAGCCGACGG
>CAXTNU010000465.1:0-2890 GCA_964245595.1 uncultured bacterium
GCGGCGCGGCCGGGCCCGACATCCTGAAGCCGGCGGCCGAGAGCGCGCTGCGCGCGGCGCTCCGGCCGCACGTCGAGGCCGGCTTGGCCCAGGTCGACCGCACCCGCACGACGCGCGCCGCGCTGCTGACCCGCCTGCCGCAGGCCGCGCCGCCGCTGCTCTACGTCATCGTCGCCAGCGGCAACATCTACGAGGACCGCAGCGCGGCGGTGGCCGCCGCCGAGGCGGGCGCGCAGATCATCGCGGTGATCCGCTCGACCGCCCAGTCGCTGCTCGACTACGTGCCCTACGGGGCCACCACCGAAGGCTTCGGCGGGACGTACGCGACCCAGGCGAACTTCCGCCTGATGCGGGCCGCGCTGGACGAAGTCTCCGAGCGGCTGGGGCGCTACGTGATGCTGACCAATTACGCCAGCGGTCTGTGCATGCCCGAGATCGCCGCGACGGCCGCGCTCGAGCGGCTCGACATGCTGCTCAACGACTCGATGTACGGGATCCTGTTCCGCGACATCAACATGCAGCGCACCTTCGTCGACCAGCACTTCTCGCGCCAATTGAATGCGCGGAGCGGAATCATCATCAACACCGGCGAGGACAACTACCTCACCACCGCGGACGCCGTCGAGCAAGCGCCGGCGGTACTGGCCTCGCAGTTCATCAACGAGGCCTTCGCCCGGCGGGCCGGCCTGCCCGACGCGCAGATCGGCCTGGGCGATGCATACGAGATCGACCCCGACCTCGAGGACGGTTTCCTGCTCCAGGTGGCGCAGGCCCAGCTCGCGCGCCAGATCTTCCCGGCCGCGCCGCTCAAGTACATGCCGCCCACCAAGCACATGACCGGCAACATCTTCAAGGGCCACCTGATCGACGCGATGTTCAACCTGACCTCGGTGATGACGGGGCAGACGATCCACCTCTGCGGGATGCTGACCGAGGCCATCCACACCCCGTTCCTGGGCGACCGCGCGCTGGCGCTCGAGAACGCGCAGTACGTGATGGGCACCGCGCGCCACTTCGGCGACGAGATCGAGTTCAAGCCCGGCGGCAAGATCGAGACCCGCGCGCGCGACGTGCTGGGCGGCGCGCTGCGCATCCTCGACGGCGTGGCGGAGCGCGGGTTGATGGCGGCGATCGAGGGCGGGACGTTCGCCGACGTCAAGCGCCCGCGCGACGGCGGGCGCGGCTACGACGGCGTGTTCGCCAAGGACCCCAGCTATTGGAACCCGTTCAGCGAGGCGCTGGCCGGCGAGCCGCTGGCGGTGTGAGCGCCGCGCGCGAACGCGCGATCGCACAGATGACGGATCGTGGAGCCGGCGGGGTATTCGTGCGACGGAAGTTTGTGGGTCAGCTTCAAGACCGGCGTGAACGGCTCGTCGAGCAGCCGGCGGTCGCGCTCGGAGACCGGCGCCCAGAACTCGTCATGGTAGGGGGCGTAGTAGTGCGGGCCGTCGGCGAGGATCTTGGGCGTCGCATCCCAGACCGCGCGAAATGCGAAATCGTAGTCGTAGCACGCGGCGAACGTGTGCTGCAGCCAAAAATAGTGCACCCGCCCGGCGTAGTCGCGATAGTGCGCGCGCAGCCGCGCCGCCCAGCGCGCGATCAGGACGCTGCCCGGCGCCGCCGCGAGGAACCAGCTCGAGAGCATGCGGTCGGGCCCGGGTTTGGCGAACGCGAAAAACCCGCTCGCGGCCGCCTCGGGCAGCCACGTGTCGAGCGGCTGGAGACAGTACGTCGTGGCGTCGGCCCAGACGCCGCCGTATCGTTCGAGCAGCTCCAGGCGGACGATGTCGCCCACCGTCTGAGGCGCCGGCGGGGGCGTCGCGGTGAGGACCGCCATCGTGCGCTCGTCCAGCAGCGCGGGCAGCGATTCACGCGTGAGCGGGCGAAACGCCCAGCCCGGGTTGAGCGCTTCCCAGGTTCGGCGGCAAGCCCGGACGATCTCGGGCGCATCGTCCCACCCTTGCAGCCACAGCGCCCAGATCGTGCGTGGTATCGGCGCTTGCGCGGGGCGAGCCGGTGCGTGCATCGGCGTTCTAGTCAGCGCGAAGCGCGGCGCCCCCTGCCGCCGGGGCCCGCGCCCGAACGAAGCGCGGGCGGAAAGCACGCTCCGCCGCGGAACAGCCTCTCCGCATGAGCCTGGTCAAACCGTACGGCGACACGCTCGACGACGGGGCGGTGCAGCTCTCGTTCACGCTGCCGATCCCCTGGAGCGAGGCGGCCGACGAAGCGGCCCGCCAGCTCGTCGGCAAGATGGGGTTCGGCGAGGTCGCGGTGGTCGAAGGCCGCCCGATCGCGGCCGGCTTCTCGTTCTTCGTCGTGTACGCGCGCACGCCGGTCGCGATCGACGTCTCGCAGGTGCACGCGCCGTCGGCGACCCGCGACGCGCTCTCGATGGACGCCGTCGACGAACTGATCGCCAAGCGCGTCGGGCGCCCGCTCAAGGTGGTCGGAGCGTGCATCGGGACCGACGCGCACACCGTCGGGATCGACGCGATCCTCAACATGAAGGGCTACAAGGGCGACTACGGCCTGGAGCGCTACCACGGCTTCGAGGTCTTCAACCTGGGCAGCCAGATCGCGGTCGAGGACCTGGTGCGCTTCGCCAAGGAGCGCGCGGTCGACGCGATCCTGGCCTCGCAGGTGGTGACGCAGAAGGGCAGCGACATCGCCAACTTCACGGCGCTGGCCGAACTGCTCGAAGCGGAGAACCTGCGCGAGGGGATGCTGCTGATCGCGGGCGGCCCGCGGGTGACCAACCTGCTTGCCGCGGAGCTGGGTTACGACGCGGGCTTCGGGCGCGGCACGCTGCCCAGCGACGTCGCGACCTTCATCGCGCGCCGCTGCGCCGAGCGCGCCGCGGCGTGAAACTCGCCCTGTTCCTGGTCTGCGC
>CAXTNU010000466.1:0-2890 GCA_964245595.1 uncultured bacterium
GCTCCAAGCCGCTCGTCGAGCAGGCGGGCGGCGGCGTCCAGGGCCGGGCCGAGGCCGGCCGCCGGCACGGTGCGCAGGCGGTCGGCAGCCTCGACGAGCTCGCGGTCGAGGCAGTGGAGCCGGTCCAGCACGGCTGACTCGTAGCGCGCGTGCGAGGCGGTGCGGATCGCGCGCTGGTCGGAGAACTCGCAGCGCAGCAGCAACCCGTCGAGCTGTTCGGCCAGCGGACCGGCCGGGCTCAGGCGAGCGCGGGCCGTGGCCAGGGCCTCGCCGAGGTAGGCCCTGATCTGCTTGTCGACCTGCTGCCGAGCGCCTTCGTCGCCGTAGTCTGCGTAGGCGGGGATCCGCGCACGGAGGACGTCGAGGTCGCTCATGCCTCGGATTACGGCGCTCCTCGGCCGAACACCCGGGTATGGCCTTCACGGTCCTTCTGGTTCTGGCTGCCCTCGCGGCGCTGGCCGGCTGCATCGCCGGCTGGCGCCGCTGGCGCGCGGCCCGGCGCGAGCTGGACCGCGTCCGCAACCTGTTCGCGCGCTACGTCGCGCCCGCGGTGGTCGACGTGCTGCTGGCCCGCAAGGACGAGCGGCTGTTCACCGGCCGGGCCGTCACCGCGACCGTCCTGGTCTGCCGCATCCGCAACTTCGCCCACTTCGTCGAGGACCTCAGCCCCGAGCAGACCCTGCGCTACCTCAACGAGTTCTACGCCTTGGCCGGCACGGCGATCCAGCGCAACCGCGGCATCATCGAGACCTTCCTGGGCGACGGCATCGTCGCGGTGTTCGGGGTGCCGCTCGAGAACCCGATCCAAGAGGACGACGCGCTGCGCGCCGCGCTCGAGATCGTGCGCAACGTGGTCGCGATGCGCCAGCGCTGGGCGCGCCAGCACCGCAAGCCCTTCACGGTCGGCATCGGCATCAACACCGGCAGCGTGATCGCGGGCGACGCGGGCTTCCGCGACCGGCGCGAGTTCACCGTCGTCGGACCCGAGGCGACGCTCGCGTACCGGCTGCAAGAAGCGGCCTTCGCGCTCAACGCCTTCATCGTCGCCTCGCGCAAGACGTGTACCGTCGTCACCGAGGAGTACCAGCTCGTCCCGATCAACGGCATCCCGCTCGCGGGCGTGCGCCGCCTGCTCGACGCGTTCGTCGTGCGCGGCCGCAAGCGCGGCGCGGAACGCTTCACCGTCCCGGTCGACGCGATGGTCGAGACCACGATCGAACCGCCGACCGGCCCCCACGCGACTTCGGCTGCCCGTACGGCCACTGCCGCAACCGCGGCTTCCACGGCGCACGCGGGGTTTGCGGCGGGCGCAGCGTTCGCGCCGACCGGCTCCGCGCCCACCACGCCCGTACCGCCCACGGCGCAGTCGTTGCCGTCCGCGCCGCCCGAACCGCCGCTCGCCCGACCGCGCCCTCGCCCACGGCCCGCGGCGAGCACCGCCAACGACCTCAACCTACCGGAACTGCGCCACGGCTGGCGCTTCGGCGACGACGCCGAGTCGTTTCTGCCCGAACCGCCGGCGCGCCGCGCGACCTACGAAGACTCGGCCGGTCCGCCGCTCGACCTCTAGCGGCGCCACTCCTCACACCAGCAACGGCAACACATCGGACGCCCGCGCGCGCAGCGAGACGTCGACGTGCGGGGTGAGCTGCGTCTCCTCCGGATTGATCTCGACGACGTGCGCTTTCGTCATGCGCTTCGTCGCCAGCGACGCGGCGGGCTGCACGAAGCCCGACGTGCCGACGACCAGCATCAGATCCGCGCGCGCGGCCGCTTCGCGCGCGCGGCCGAAGACGTCCTGCGGCAGGGACTCGCCGAACCACACGATGTCGGGGCGCCACATCCCGCCGCAGCCCGCGTGCTCGAGCGCGTCCAGATCGAAGGCGTCGTCGAACGGGCGGCGCGCGTCGCAGCGCGCGCACTTGGCCTCGCGCAGCTTGCCGTGCAGCTCGAGCACGTTGCGCGAGCCGGCCCGGACGTGCAGCGAGTCGACGTTCTGGGTCGCTAGGGTGAAGTCGGACAGGCGCTGCTCGAGCCGCGCCAGCGCGACGTGCGCGGCCGACGGTTCGACCCCCTGGTGGGCCAGGCGGCGCTCGTTGTACCAGGTCCAGACCAGGCGCGGGTCGCGCGCGAAGCCGGCCGGCGAGGCCAGCTCCTCGACCCGGTGCGTGCGCCACAGCCCGCCCACCCCGCGGAACGTCGGCAAACCGCTCTCCGACGAGATGCCCGAACCGGTCAGCACGCAGACCGAGCTGGCGGCGTCCAGCCGCGCGCGCAGGTCGTCGAGATCGTCCATGCGCCGAGGTTTGGCCGTCGCGGGGGCGCCGTCTTGCACGCTCCGCCTTGCATGCCGCGCGCCGCCCGGCGTATGCTCGCCTTCGTGACGGCTCGTTCCTCACCGCGGCGCATCGCGCTGCTCCTCGCCGGGGCGGCGTTCGTCGCGCACCTGGTCGCCAACCCGCACTACGGCTTCTTCCGCGACGAGCTGTACTTCATCGTCTGCGGGCGGCACCCCGACTTCGGCTACGTCGACCAGCCGCCGCTGGTGCCGCTGCTCGCCACCGGAACGCAGGTGTTCGGCCCGTCGCTGCTGCTGCTGCGCGCGGTGCCCGCGCTGTGCGCCGGCGCGGCGGTGTACGTGGCGTGCGCGCTCGCGCGCGAGCTGGGCGGCGGGCGCTTCGCCCAAGCGCTGGCCGCGCTGCTGGTGTTCGTGACCCCGGTGCTGATGAGCTTCGGGATGAAGGTCTCGCCCGACGAGATCGGGCTGTGGGCCTGGCCGCTCGCCGCGCTGGCGGTGCTGCGGGTCGCGAACGGGGGCGACCCGCGCTGGTGGCTGGTCGCCGGCGCGGCGACCGGAATCGCGCTGGAGAGCAAGTACAGCGCCGTCTTC
>CAXTNU010000467.1:0-2882 GCA_964245595.1 uncultured bacterium
CTCGCGGTAACCGGGAAACACCACCAAACCCAGCCCGAGCACCGCGAACGCCGGCGTGCGCGGGCGCGCCGGCGTGCCGTCGTTCACGGCGAACGGCGCGCGCAAATCGCGCCGGAACACCAGCGCCAGCGCGGCGTAGGTCAGCCCCACCGCCGCCAGCGACGCAAGCGCGAACGAGCCGAACCAGGCGCCTAGCGGCGGCATGCCGTCGGCGAAGAACAGCAAGTTGGAAGGATTGGCGATCGGCAGCAGCGTGCTCGCCGCGTTGGCGACCAGCGCGCAAGCGAACACGTAGGGCAGCGCCCCGCCGTCCACGATGTCGGTCTGCGCCAGCGCCGCCAGCACCGCGGGCGTCAGCACGACGATCGTCGCGTCGTTGGAGAGGAACGCGGTGGTGACGATCCCCGCCCCGTACACCAGCGCCAGCAGCTTCGCGCGCGAGCCGCCCGCCGCGCGCGCCGTGCGCGCCGCCAGCCAGCCGAACACCCCCCCCGCGCGAGCCAACTCGCCCCGCCCCATCACCCCGATGCGGAACATGTAGACGCCCCGCCCGCGCGCCAGCGCGCCGCCGGCCTGCTGCGGCGAGAGCGCGCGCACCAGCACCAGCAGCAGCGCCCCGCCGGCTGCCCACCACGCCTCGCTGACGCGAAAGGGCCGGAACAGCACGCCGAGCAGCGCCAGCCCGGCGAGGCCGAGCCCGATCAGGTGCGTGGGCTAGGCGTTCGCGCGCGAGCGGAAGAGGTGCGCGGAGCCGTAGACCGGGTGGCCGCCGACGATCGTCGAGAGCACCCGGTACTCATCGCTCCAGACCGACAGGTCGGCCCGCTTGCCGGCTTCGATCGTGCCGCGCTCGCGCTCGATCCCCAGCAGCCGGGCGGGGCTGCGGGTCGCGCAGACGACCGCGGTCTGGAACGGGACGTCGGCGTAGGACATCAGGTTGCGCACGGCTTGGTCCATCAGCAGCGCGCTGCCCGCGATGGTGCCGTCCTCGGCCCGCACGACGCCGCCGTCGATGCGGTAGCCGCTGCCGGCCGGCGGCATGTTGTCGGTCGCGAGCACCAGGCGGTCGTGCAGGGTGCGGTAGAGCAGGTCGACCATCGGCGGCGAGACGTGGTAGCCGTCGCAGATGAGCTGCACCGAGGTGCGCGACTCCTGGATGTAGGCCGCCAGGATCGAGGGGTCGCGGTGGTCGAGCGGCGGCATCGCGTTGAAGGCGTGGGTGACGGAGCGGAAGCCCAGCCCGATCGCCAGCATGCCCTCGCGGTACTTCGCCGCGGTGTGGCCGGCCGAGCAGACCACGCCCTGGTCGTAGAAGAAGCGGGTGACCTCGTCGACCCCGTCGGCCTCGGGCGCCATGGTGACCATCACCAGCGCGCCGCGGCAGGCCTCGACCATCTCCTGGGCGCGCTCCATCGTGGCCGGGACGACCCACTCGCCGCGGTGGACGCGGCGGAACTTCGGGTTGAGGAACGGGCCCTCGAAGTGGATGCCCAAGCAGAGCGCACCGATCGGGTCGCCGGCTTCCACGAGCTGGTTGGCGGCCTCCGACACCTCGGCCGCGGCGTGCATCATCGACTCCCAGGGCGCGGTCATGATCCCGGCCACGAAGCCGGTCGCGCCCTGGCGGGCGTAGGCCCGCGAAGCGACCTCGACCGCGTTGCCCTGATCGCGGTTGAACAGGAACTCGTCGGCGCCGTTGGTGTGGACGTCGATCAGCCCCGGGGCGACCAGGGCGCCGTCGGGCAGGCGGATGTCGCTGGGGCCGTCCTCGGGCAGCACCCGGGCGATCCTGCCGCGCTCGACGGCGATCCGGCCGTGAGCCAGCGTGCCGTCGCCGAGCGCGATGCGCGCCGGGCCGAGGATGTAGGTGTCGGACACGTCCGGTGCGATTCGGGGACTTGACGTACGACCCCCCTACTTTCGCCCGAACAGACGGGCAAAGAGTGACGGGCGCTCGCTCGGGATTACGGCTTGGGGAACGGCTTTCGCCAGGCGCTCGCGTTCGGCGCGCTCGCGCTCGCCCCGGGCCAGGTGGGCCATGTGCTCCTCGGCGTGCGCTTCGAGGGTCGAGCGCAGCGCGATCAGCTCGTTCCAGCCGGCCGGGGCCCGCGCCCCCTCGAGCGCCTCGCGGTACTCCAGGGTCGAGGTGGTGAAGATGCGCTGCGGTGCGATCGCTCGCTCGCGCAGGTAGCGGTCGGCCAGCATGACGACGTTTCGGCGCTCCGAGCCGTCCTCGTGATCCGCCATGGTGTGCACGAAGGTCATCGGCTTGCCGCGCTCGGCGATCCGGCCGTAGAGCTCCAGCTCGCGGTCGGAGAGCTGGCGCGAGAACAGGGCCAGGATCTCGCTGGCCGAGCCGGCCGCGGCGCGCACGATGTCGTTCGCGAGCGGAAAGCCCGAGTCGAAGGCCGGGGCGTGCACGAGCACGAGCTGGCGCGGGAGCGTCCAGGGCGTCTCGATCAGCACCGGGGTGGTCGCGGCGGCGGCGAGGACCTCGGCCAGCGCGATCGCGTTCCAGCCCGCGTCGTCGCCCAGCGCGTAGGCCCGGTGCGTCTCGCCGTAGCGGACGTGGACCGGGAAGTGCATCTCGACCTCGCCGCCCTCGTCGGGCAGCACTCGCGAGCCGGCGATGGCGTTGATCAGGCTCGACTTGCCGCGCTTGAACGCGCCCAGGATCGCGACCCGCCAGCGCTCGGGGCGCAGGCCGTGCTCGTAGGTGGTGGGGTCGAAGCGGGTCGGGTGCGACGGCACGGCGTGCTCGCGCCCGGCCTGCTGGTCCAGCGGAATGGCCGGGTCGGCCAGCTCGGCCCGCTCGATCCGGCTCTCGCGCGCGAAGGCTTCGCTGCGGGTCTCGATCCGGGTCGCCAGCGCGCGGGCGAGCG
>CAXTNU010000468.1:0-2875 GCA_964245595.1 uncultured bacterium
GAGCCCAGCAGCGCGGCGCGATGGTGGTCGCCAGGTCGCCGCCGGCGAGCCGGGCGGTGGCGTCGGCGCTGGCGCGCAGGGCGGACTCCGCGCCGGCCAGGGCGTGCAGCACCATCCCGACCTCGTGCTGCACGCGTGGGGTCGTACGCAGCTCGGCCAGCGCGTCGAGGTCGCCCTCGGCGACCCGGTCGAGCGCGCCCGCCAGCCGGGCCATCGGCGCGGCGATCGACTCGGCCAGAAAGTACGCCGCGAGCGCGCCATAGATCACGATCACGAAGCCGGTGATGACGAACGCGGTCACGCTGGCGCCGTGCAGGGTGATGATGCCCGTCACCGCCGTGACGAACGCGACCGTCACCACGATCACCATGCTGATGCGGCCGGCGATCCCGCCGGTGGTGAGCTGTGGCGCGGGCAGGCTGCCCCCGGTCGCCTGCGCCGCCAGCGCCGCGAACGACGCCAGCGCGTGCTCGAACGCCAGGCCGAGCAGCGTCGCGTACATCGCCCAGCACAAGAACCCGCCGGCCACCGTGTCGAGGACGTTGCGCAAAAGCGGGAGGCCCGCGAGCGCGTTGCCGCCGACGCTGGCGGTCAGCGAGATCACCTCGAACGACACCAGCCAGCCCAGCACGAAGCGCGGCGGCAGCTTGCGCAGGTCGTGCGCGATGCGCTCGACGTCGCCGGCGCCGGTCGCGATCGCCGAGCGCACCGGTGCGAGCGCACGTCGCAGCGCCATCGTCTGGGTCAGCGGAAAGACCAGGATTCCGACCAGGCCGACCACGATCGACCAGCGCATCTCCGTGACCGTGTAGTTGCCGGCCAGAAAGACGAACGCGAGCGCGCCGACGAACGACACGGCGATCGTGAGGATGCGGCGCCGCGCGAAGCGCGATGCGATCTGGCGGTATCCATCCATGGGTTTGAGTCTCCGCTTCAGCGATCTAAGGCGACGTTACCCGCATCGTCGACGGCCAGGAACGAGTCGAAATTGAGCACCTCGCCGTCGAGGTTGCGCCGGCTGCGAACCGCCAGGCGGTGCGCGCCCGTGCGGGTCTTGCCGGCGTACGTCATCCGCAGCAGCGGACTCTTGGCGTCGCTCTCGGGGGTGAGACGCCCGGCCTCGATCAGCGCCTTGACGACCCGCTCCTGCACCTTGAGCGGCAGCAAGCGGTACGCGTCGTCGTCGGCGGATGCGATCGCGGCCAGTTCCTCGGCCCCCTTGTTGGTGGGATCGGCAACATTCTTGCAAAAGCGCACGATCGCGTCCCAGTCGTCGGCCGCGATGCCCTGGAACACGCCGGCGATCACCGCCCACTCCACGCCCTCGCGCGCCATCGAGCCCTGGCGGGCGACGGTCAGCCGAGCCCGGATGCGGCGCTGGCCGACGTCCATCGCCACGTCGACGCTGGTGCCGGGCGGGGGGTCCTTGGTCGCGAACAGGACGCCCTTCTCGCTGATCTCCAAACCCAGGGCGGGCACGAGCGCGCCGCCGCGCAGCCAAGCGATCGGAAAACGCTTGCGCAAGCGTTCCGCTCCACGCCGGTCCGGCTTGCCGGCCGACATCCTCCGCACGAGTTCGTTGAGCATCCGTACTCTCCGCGATGGCCCGAGCACCGTCATCGCGAATGAACACCCGTGCTCGTGACCTTCGAAGGCATTGAAGCCGCCGGAAAGTCGACGCTGATCGCGACGCTGGCGGAGAGGCTTAGGAACGCCGGAGAGGACGTCCTGGTGACGAGGGAGCCGGGCGGTACCCTCCTGGGCGATTCTTTACGTGCCCTGTTCGTGGACCCGGCGTACCGGATCGATCCCGTGGCGGAGGTCATGCTGCTCAACGCCTCGCGCGCCCAGCTCGTCGGCGAGGTGATCCAGCCGGCGCTCAAAGCCGGCGGAACGATCCTGTGCGACCGTTTCTTCGACGCGACGGTGGCCTACCAGGGCTTCGGGCGCGGGCTGGACGTCGAGTCGCTGCTCGAGCTGTGCCTGGTCGCGACGCGCCGGATCGCACCCGACCTGACCTTCCTGATCGACGTTCCGGTCGAGGTCTCGGCGGCGCGCGTTCGGGCGCGCGGCGAGGCCGACCGGCTGGAGCGCGAGGGCCCGGCCTTCCACGCCCGGGTGCGCGAGGGCTATCTCCAGCTCGCGCAGCGCTTCGGGCGGATCGTGGTGCTCGACGGAACGATGCCGCCCGAGGTGCTGGCCGAGTCGGCCTTTTCGGTCCTGGCCGACCGCCGCGCGGCCCGGGCGCAGCCCGCGTGATCGAAGGCCGGTTCGAGGTCGTCGGCGCGGCCGGGCCGCGCTCGTTCTTCGAGCACCTCAGCCCGGCGACGCTCTCGCACGGCTACCTGTTCAGCGGCCCGGCGGGGGTCGGCAAGAAGACCTTCGCGGCCGAGCTGGCCCGCTCGCTGCTCTGCGTCACGCCCAAGCGCAGCCTGCTGGGCTGGTGCGGGCACTGCACCGGCTGCACTCGGGTCGCGGCCGGCACCCATCCCGATTTCTACCGGACCGAGGGCCAGGTCAAGATCGGCGAGTCCGGCGGGGGCGGCTTCCACGAGGCCGAGGAGTTCAGCGCGCGCGACCTGGTGCGCCAGCTCTCGCTGCACTCCTACGCCGGGGGCAAGCGGGTGTTCGTGCTGGGCGACGCCGACTTCACCCGCGAGGCCGCCAACGCGCTGCTCAAGTTCTTCGAGGAGCCGCCGGCGGACGTGCTGCTGATCGTCACCGCCAGCGCGGTCGGGCGGATTCTGCCGACGATTCGCTCGCGGCTGGTCGAGGTGACCTTTCCGCTGCTCAGCGAGGCCGACGTGGTCGAAGTGCTGGGACGGCGAGGCAGCGCGGGCGACGACGCCGCGCGCGCGGCGGCGCTCTCCAACGG
>CAXTNU010000469.1:0-2852 GCA_964245595.1 uncultured bacterium
GGGCCAGCCGCAGCGCCTCGGCCAGCAGGGCCAGGGTCTGGTGCTGCGGGGCGCGCCGCACGCTGCGCTCGAGCGTGCTGATCGCCCCGGCGCTCAAGCGCGCCCGCTCGGCCAGCTCCTCCTGCGAGAGCCCCGCCGCGACCCGCAGCTCGCGCAGCAGCTCCCCGAACGTGCGGTCACTCACCGTCGCCATCGCGAGCCCATCCGCCCTGGGTTTCGGCGCGGCCGCGGCTCGGCCCCGGGGTACCGGCCGGCGGCGCGCGAAGGGGCAGCGCGGTGCGAGGAGGCGCGAACATGGCGCAGCGAGCGGACTTCACGGCGACGGCCTTCGTGCTGGCCGTTCCCGATGCCGACGTCACGGCCCGCTGGTGGACCGAAGCGATGGGCTTCGAGCGCGTCTTCGAAACGCCGGGCTGGGTCTTCGTGCGGCGGGGGCGGTGCACGCTCCACTTGGGAAGCTGCCCGGATGCGCCCGCGCCGAGCGCGCTCGGCGACCACAGCTATTTCGCCTACGTGACGGTCGACGCGGTGGACGCGCTGCACGAAGAGATTAGCCGCGCGAACGTCGACGTCATCGCGCCTCCGGCCGACAAGCCGTGGGGCTTGCGCGAGATGGGCGTCCGCACGCCCGACGGCCACCGCATCATGTTCGGCCAAGCGTTGTAGCGACCGCCGAACGAGCCGAGACCTGCGCTCTAGCGGCTACACTCTCCATCGCGCGGCAGCGATAGCTCGCGGCCTACGATGTGAACCGGCGGCAGCGGCCCACAGCGGCGCACCGCGTTTTCCAGCCGACGGCGGTCCTCCGGAACGAGCCGGTCGAGATCGCCGCCTTCGAAGTACGTCATCGCCTTGAGCGCCTCCGAGGGCTGAAAGGTCTTGCCGTAGAGCGCACGAGCGCCCGCGAGCCCCTCCTCCAGCGACGCTCCGCTGCGGATCAACGCCACGAGATCGAGGTAGTCTTTGACCTCGACACGCTGTAAGAGCACCTTGAGCTTGGTCGCGAAGAGATCGGCCACCGAAGCGACTTCGAGAACGCCGTCTTCCGTGAGCTCGGGATCCGCGACGCGGCCGAAGCCGATGCCGCCGAAGAACGACAGCTTCACCTCGTCCCCGGCTCGATCGAAAAGCACGGTGAGCGTATCGGGTTCGTCTTGCAGCACCCGAGCTTCTTTCACTACCAAAAGCGTTTCGAAGAGCGCCGCTTTGTCCAACGTTCGGTCGCTGAAGAAATCGAAGTCGACCGACTCACGGTGCCCGAACCGCAACGCCAAAGCGGTTCCGCCGTAGAGCGTGAACCCGAGCTCAGGCAGCGGTGACAGCGTGCTCCAGAGCTCGCGCTGTGCTGCCGGCAAGATGTCGAGCCGTGGTTCGAAGCGGTTCACTCGATGCGTCTGAGCGGGAGCGGCGGCGACGCTTCGCCGGGCTCGCGCAGGCCGAGGCGAAGGTGCCAGTACGACCACGAGCGCGGGTTGAACCAGCCGGCTTGCGCGTTGGCCACGGCGTCGCGAAACGGCGCTTCACCCAGCAGGTCCAGCATGCGCAGGACGTCGTCGTAGTCGCCGATGTTCATGACTTGGGCGAGAATGCGCCGGCGCGGGAGCGCAGCCGCTTGCGCTTTTTCCCACCACAAGTAGCGCCGCGCCATCGTGGTGAGGGCCGCGCCGACGTCCGTCTCATCGCGCTCGCGCTGCTGCTGATTCATCGGAAGCCTTGATCGTAGAAGAAAAACCGCGTTTGCAGCGCGGTTTTTCGAATGGCTCCCGAAGTTGGACTCGAACCAACGACCCGCTGATTAACAGTCAGCTGCTCTACCAACTGAGCTATTCGGGAACGGTGCGACCAACGTCCGTTCGCGTCCCGGCTCTGTCGCCCCTCCCGCCTCCACGCCGGTCTCACGCGCCTGCCGTGCCGGGCCGCCGGACGCTCAGAACGCCGTGCCGCTGGTGAAGTGGAAGTCCTCGATCTTGGCGGCGGGGACGACCATGCCGTAGGCGTAGCGGGCGGTGCGGCTCAGCTCCGCCGAGAGCTCGGGCCGGCGCAGCGCCGCGAGGATGCTCTGGTTGAAGCGCATGTTCGCGACGCCCCGGGTCAGCGTGCCGTCCTCGATCAGGAACGTGCCGTCGCGGGTCATCCCGGTCACGATCGTCCGCCGCTGGTCGACGTTGCGGACGTACCATAGCCGGCTCACCAGCAGCCCGCGCTCGGTCTCCGCGATCAGCCGGGCGGTGCTCTTGCTGCCGGGCATCACGACCAGGTTGCGCGGCTGCGGTCCGCCGGTTTCGGTCTCCGAGACGGCGACCGCGTGCCCGGTGTTCGGACGGGCGAGCCGGTGCGCCCAGGAGCGGTCGGTCACGATGCCGGTCCCGACCCCGGCGTCGAGCAGGGTGACGCGCGCCGTCGGCGTGCCCTCGAAGTCGAACGGCAGGCCGACCGCGAGCGGGTGCGCGTGATCGTCCACGACCGTCACCCCCTCGTCGGCGTACCGCGCGCCCAGGCCGGCGGAGAGGAACGACGACCCTTCGTCATAGGCTTGCGCCGAGAAGTGCGCGGTCAGATAGCTCAGCAGCTCGCCGAACGCGGCCGGTTCGAGGATCACCGTCCAGGGCCCGGGCTCGACCGCGACCGGCGCGCGCGACGCGAGCGCTTTCTCGGCCGCGATGCCGGCGGTGTGCGCCGCGTCGAGGTCGGCGACGTCGTTCGAGTAGCGCTCGGCGTAGCCGCTCGAGTCGGCCGCGTTCTGCTTGACGTTGAGCGCGGCGCCGGTGCCCGCGAACGTCGTCAGCGTGCCGCACGAGTTGGCGATGGTGACCGCCTCGTGCGACGTCTGGACGTAGCCGGCGCACCACAGC
>CAXTNU010000470.1:0-2832 GCA_964245595.1 uncultured bacterium
GGCTGGTGGCGCGCGACGGCGTGCCGGTGCTGGTCAGCGGCGCGCCCGAGGACGCGGCGCTGGCCGAGCCGATCGCGGCCGAGGCCGGGCGCGGAGTGAGCACGGTCGCCGGCGCGACCTCGATCGGCTCGTTCGCGGCGCTGGCCGCCCGTGCGCGCACGGTGGTCGCGATGGACTCGGGCCCCATGCACGTCGCGGCGGCGGTCGGCGCGCCGACGGTCGGCATCTTCGCGCTGCAGTCCGACGAGCCGGACCGCTGGGCGCCCGTGGGCCCGCGCGTCGCGGTGGTGCGGCCGACCTATCCCTGTCCGCCGGGGCACCGCAAGGAGACCTGCCCCGACTTCGCCTGCGTGCGCGCGCTCGACGAGGCGCGCATCCTGAGCGCGCTCGACGGATTGCTCGTGACGGCCGCCGAACGCTGAGCGGTGATTCAATACGACGACTTCGCCAAGGTCGACGTTCGCGTCGGAACCGTGCTGACGGCCGAGCCGCTAGCCGGCGCGCGCAAGCCGGCCTACGTGCTGAGCATCGACTTCGGGCCGGAGCTGGGCACGAAGAAGTCCTCGGCTCAGGTGACGGTCCACTACACGGCCGCGGAGCTGGTCGGCTCGCAGGTCTGCGGGGTGGTGAACTTCCCGGTCAAGCGCATCGCCGGCTTCTCGAGCGAGGTGCTGACGCTGGGCTTCCCCGACGCGGACGGCGCGGTGGTGCTGGTCCGCCCGAGCATACCCGTGCCCAACGGCGCGCGGCTGTTCTGATGGCGGCCGTCCTCGGCGCGCCGGCGATGCGCACGCTCGACCCGGCCGCGGAGGACCCGATCTGGAGCGCATTGGCGCGGCTGTACGCCGACGCGTACCCGATCGTCAAGGCCACCAGCGCCGAGGAGCTCGCGGCGATGGCGCAGCGGCTGCGCACGCAGGCCCAGGCCGCTCTGCCGGCCGTGCGCGAGGTCGTCGCGGAGCGCGGCGGCGCGCTGGTCGCCGCGATGCGGCTGTTCGACTACACCATGAACGTGCGCGGCACGGACGCGCTGGCGGGCGGCGTCGGCAGCGTGGCGGTCGATCTGGCGCACAAGCGCCAGGGCGTGGCGCGCGCGCTGATCCGCTGGTACCTCGACCACTACCGCGAGCGCGGCGCGGCGTTCGCGATCCTGCACCCGTTCCGGCCCGACTTCTACCGCAAGCTCGGCTTCGGCTACGGCACCCCGATGCACCGCTACCGCTTCGCCCCCGCAACGCTGCGCACGGACGGCGCGCGCGGTACGGTGCGCGTGCTCGGGCCGGCCGATCTCGACGCGGTGCTGGCCTGTACCGAGCGCCTGCGGCCGCACGTCAACGGGCTGATGGCCAAGCACCGCCACATCATGGCGTACGTGCTCGACAACGCCGAGCTGCGCTACGCCGGCGTCGAGGACGACAGCGGCGTGCTGCGCGGCTACATGCAGACCAGCGTCGCGCTCGACGAAGAGCACCACAACCGCAACGTCCTGGTCGTGCGCGACGTGCACGCCGAGGACGCCGCCGCCTTCGCCGCGCTGCTGAGGTATTTGCGTTCGCAGCAGGACCAGTTCGAGCGCATCGCGATCGAGTCGCAGGACGAGGCGCTCTTCCTGGCCGCGTCCGACCCGCGCGACGGCTCGGACCTGGCCGTCGCCCCGCCCGCCGCGCACCGCGTCGCCGAGACGGGCCTGGGCATCATGTACCGCGTGCTCGACATGGAACGCGCCTTCGCCCACCTGCCCGCGGCCGACGCACCCTTCACGCTGCGCCTGGACGTCGAAGACGCGTTCCATCCCGCCACCAACGGCACGTGGGCGTTCCGCTTCGGCCTGCACGGCGCACCGGCTCTTGCGGACGCAGCCACGTTCGACGCGACGCTGCGGATCGGGATCGCGGACCTGTCGTCGCTGGTGGTCGGCTCGCTGGACCTGCGCGCGCTGGTGCGGCACCGTCTCGCGACGCTCGAACCGGCTTCCCTGCTGCCGCGCGCGGCGCGCGCGTTCGCGGTCGACCAGCGGCCGATCTGCAACGCGCGCTTCTGAGGACCTCGTGAAGCTCACCATCCAGCTCTGCACCTACAACCGCGCGCACCTGCTGGGCCGCGTGCTCGAAGCGTGCTTCGACCAGACGCTCGCGCCCGATGCGTACGAGGTCGTGCTGGTGAACGACGGCTCGCGCGACGACACCCCGGCGGTGATCGAGCGCGCGCGGCGCATCGCGACCTGCAAGCTCACCGTCGTCGACCAGGCCAACGCGGGCCTGGCGAAGGCGCGCAACGCCGGAATCGCGCGGGCCACGGGCGAGCGGATCGCCTTCATCGACGACGACGTGCTGCCGACGCCGGTGTTCGCCGCCGAGCACCTGCGCTCGGACGAGCGGCACGGCGACGTGGTGGTGCGCGGTGCGGTGATCAACACCGAGTCGTTCGACGCATTGCCGCTGCCGGTCTGGTCGTTCAAGAACTTCAGCGCGAACTGGTTCTGGACGTCCAACGTCAGCGTGCGGCGAGCCCGGCTGGACGCGGTCGGCGGTTGCTTCGACGAGTCGTTCTCCGAGTACGGCTGGGAAGACATCGAGCTGGGCCTGCGCCTGCGCGCGCTCGGCACGAAGGCGGTCTTCAACCGGCGCGCGGTGGCGTTCCACTGGAAGCCGGCGCCCAAAGGGACCAACGTCGCGGGCATGCTGCGCCAGGTGCGCGCGCAAGCCCGCACGGCGGTCCGGCTGGAGGCGCTGCACCCCGGCTGGCGCGTCGCGCTGGCGATCGGCGACACCGCGCCGCAGCGCCTGCTCGGCAACGCGCTGCGCAAGAGCGGCCTGGTCGCCCGGCTCGAAC
>CAXTNU010000471.1:0-2823 GCA_964245595.1 uncultured bacterium
GCGGGACGACGACCAGCGCGGCTCCGCGCGCGAACGCCACCGCGTGCTCGGCGTGCTCGCCCAGCGCGTCCAGCGGCGCGTACGCGCCGGCGGGCCAGCCCGCGGCGGCGGTGTGGCGCAGCAGGGTAGCCAGCACGTACAGCTTGATCCGGCCGTCGCGCCAGCTTGCCAGCAGCTCGGCGGCCACCCGCTCGCGCGGCCCGCCTCCGCAGCCGGCCTGCGTGTCGTGGCCGGCCCGCGCGCCGTCGGCGACGGCCGCGTCGAGCGCTCGCAGCATCTCGGCGCGCGCCGCGAAGTCGACCGGGCGGCGGTTGTCGGGGTCGACCAGGCTCGAGTCCCACAGCTCGGTGCCCTGGTAGGTGTCGGGGACGCCCGGGGCGGTGCTCTTGAGCACGGCTTGGGCCAGGCTGTTGGCGACCGCGCTCGCCGCGACGCCGTGGGCGAACGCGCGCAGGCTGTCGAGGAACTGGCGCGAGCGGCGCGGGTCGAGCAGCGCGCGCACGAAGCGCTCCAGCGCGGCTTCGTACTCGGCGTCCGGGTTGGTCCAGCTCGTGCGCAGCTTGGCCTCGCGCGCGGCCTTGAGCAGATAGGCCGCGATGCGGTCGGCGAAGCCGTCGAGCGCGGCGGGGTCGAGCTCGCCTTCGAGCAGCTCCGCCGGCCAGGCGCCGATCAGCGTCTGGTAGAGCAGGTACTCGGCCAGCGTGCTGACCGGCCCGCGGTGCTTGCGGTTCAGGCGCGACCAGCGCGCGATGGCGGCCCGCCACTCGTCGGGCACCTCGGACAGCACCGCGAGGCGCGCGCGCACGTCCTCGCCGCGCTTCATGTCGTGCGTCGCGGTGGCGAGCAGCGCGCGCGGGTGGTGCGCGGCGCGGCGCAGGTTCTGGCGGTGGAACTGCTCGACGGTGGTGCCGAAGCGGCCCGGGTCGCCGCCGACCTCGTTGAGCGCGGTCAGCCGGAGCGAGCGGTAGAAGGCGGTGTCCTCGACGCCTTTGGCGGTGACCGGCGAGGTGAGCTGCTGGAAGCGCATCGCGAAGTCGACGTACTGCTCGCGCAGCGCGTCGTCGTCCGCTTCGGTGAGCAGCACGCGGCGCAAGAACTCGTAGATCGAGCCTTCGTTGGTCGTGTCGCGCTTGCGAGCGGTCTCGATCGCGCGCTCGATGAACAGCCGGTCGGGCGGCTCGACCGCCGCGCCGGTGATGTAGGTGCGGTAGATCGGGAAGGCCGCGATCGTCTCGACCAGCGCCCGGGTCAGCGCGCCCAGGGTGAAGTCGCGCGTGTGCGGGTCGCGCTGCGCGATGCGGTCCAGCCGCATCGCGAGCACGTTGCGCTCGGCCGCCAGCGCGTTGATCAGGATGAAACGCTTCGCGTCGTACGCGACCTCGGCGAACGGGGCTGCGTCGCCGGTGAAGCGGCGGTAGAGGCGGTCGAAGGCGCCCTCGTTGCGGCCGTCGACGCTCAAGCCGGTGACGGCGTTCATGAACTCGTAGCCGGTCGTGCCGTCCACTTGCCAGCGCGCGCGCAGCTCTTGCCCGGGCGCGAGGATCTTCTCGACCACCAGGTACATCGGCTGGCCCAGCAGCGCGGCGCGCTCGCGCAGCAGCGCGCAGTAGCCGATCGGGTCGAACAGCCCGTCGACGTGGTCGAGCCGCACGCCGTCGACGTCGCTGCGCGCGATCAGCTCGAACAGCAGCCGGTGCGCGTCGCCGAACGCGTTGGCGTTCTCCATCCGCATCGCCGCGAGGCCGTTGACGTCGAAGAAGCGCCGGTAGTTGATCTCCTCGGCGGCGACCTTCCACGAGGTCGGGCGCCAGCGCTGCGCCTCGACGACGCGCTCCATCCGCGCCTTGCCGTCCGCCGTCGTGCGCTCGGCGTCCAGCCATGCGACCAGCTCTCGCGCGCCGTCCGCCTCGGTGTCGTTCAGCAGCCGGCGCAGCGAGGTCGCCGCGTCGCGCTTGGCCGCGCGGTCGGGCACGTTGTCGAGCGCGGCGAAGAGCGGCCCGAACGAGGCCAGCGACGCCGGCGCGGCACCTTCGAGCAGCAGGGCGTAGGTCGGCGGCGCCAGCGGGAAGCGGTGCTCGAAGTAGCGCAGCGCGAAGCCGCCCTCGACGTACTCCCAGCGCAGGTCGCCCGCGTCGAGGATGTCGCCGTACTGGCCGCCCAGAAACGGCAGCAGCACCTTGCCGCGCAGCTCGGCCCGCAGCGGGTTCCAGTCGATGTCGAAGTAGTCGCGGTAGTGCGACTCCTCGCCCCAGGCGAGGAGATCGAGCCACCAAGCGTTGTCGTCCCCGCCCACGCCCATGTGGTTGGGCACGAAGTCGACGATGTGGCCCATGCCGTGCGCGCGCAGGGCGGCGACGAAGGCGGCATAGTCCGCCGGCGTGCCGATCTCGGGGTTGAGCTGGTTGTGGTCGACGATGTCGTAGCCGTGCGTCGACCCCGCCCGCGCCTTCAAGTACGGCGAGGCGTAGACGTGCGACACGCCCAGCCCCGCCAGGTACGGGATCAGCGCGGTCGCGTCGCTGAAGCGGAAACCGGCGTGGAACTGGAGCCGGTAGGTCGCGCGCGGCGTCACGAGGCGGCCGCGAGGAACCAGCCGACGCTCCACGGCGCCAGCACGCCGCCGCCTCGCGGCGGGTCGCCCAGCGCGAAGATGCGCTCGCCGCCGAGCGCGTAGCCGGCCCGCACCGGCTCGGCGCCCAGGTTCGCGATCAGCGCCAAGCGTGCGCCGTCACCGAACCGCCAGCGCACGGCGAACGCCGTTTCGCCGAACGTGTTCCAGCCCTCGGCGTGCGCGCCGCCGGCGAGGCGCGGCACGATCGCCGC
>CAXTNU010000472.1:0-2819 GCA_964245595.1 uncultured bacterium
CGCGCGACGAGTACGACGTCTGGCTCGACGACGGCTCGCTGCTGCGCATCGCGCACGAAGCCGACGCCTGGAGCGTGCGCGGCGTGTACGACTAGCTCGGTCGCCGCAGAAGCAGTCGACCAGCTCAGTCGTCGCCGAAGAGGTCGCTTTCGGCGCGGCCGGAGCTGCCGCGGCGCTCGTCGATCCAGGCCCGCAGGCGCGCTTCGTCGCCTTGTTTGCCGGGCTGGAAGTAGGCCCGGTCGCCGAGCGCCTCGGGCAGGTTCGATTGCAGCGCGACCGCGGGGGGGAGGTCGCCCTCGGCGTCCATGTCGGCGTAGTCGGTGTGCGCGTAGCGGTAGCCCTCGCCGTAGCCGAGGTTTTTCATCAGCTTCGTCGGCGCGTTGCGCAGGTGGAGCGGCACCGGGTCGTTGCGCGAGCTCTCGACGTCGGCCAGCGCGGCTTTGTAGGCCCGGCCGACGGCGTTGGACTTGGGTGCGGTGGCGAGATAGAGCACCGCGTGCGCGAGCGGGTAGAAACCCTCCGGCATGCCGACGAAGTGCACCGCCTGCTGCGCGGCGATCGCGAGCGGCAGCGCGTGGCGGTCGGCCAGGCCGACGTCCTCGCTGGCGAGGATCACGAGCCGGCGCGCGATGAACAGCGCGTCCTCGCCGCTCTCGATCATGCGCGCCAGCCAGTACACCGCGGCGTCGGGATCGCTGCCGCGAATCGTCTTGATGAAGGCGCTGATCGTGTCGTAGTGCGCCTCGCCGCCCTTGTCGTAGCCGATCGCGCGGCGCTGCAGCGCGTCGCCGATCGTCTTGACGTCGATGACGCGCTCGCCGTCATCGCGCTTGGGCGCGGCCGCGGCGGCGAACTCCAGCGTGCCCAGCGCCGCGCGCGCGTCGCCGTTGGCGAGGTTGACCAGCGCCTCGAGCGCGTCGGGCATCAGCGTGACGTGCTGGGCGCCCAGGCCGCGCTCGGGATCGCTCAGCGCGCGCTCGATCAGCGCGCGCACGTCGTCGTCGCCCAGCGCCCTGAGCACGAACACGCGCGAGCGCGAGAGCAGCGCGGAGTTGACCTCGAACGACGGGTTCTCGGTGGTCGCGCCGATCAGCGTGACGGTACCGTCCTCGACGTACGGCAGCACCGCGTCCTGCTGAGCTTTGTTGAAGCGGTGGATCTCGTCGATGAACAGCACCGTGCGCCGTCCCGCGGCGCGCAGCTTCTGCGCGTCGGCGACGACGCGGCGCAAGTCGGCCACGCCGGCGCTGACGGCCGAGAGCGCCGCGAAGTGCGCGCCGGTCTGGTGCGCGATGATGCGCGCCAGGGTGGTCTTGCCGGTGCCCGGCGGCCCCCACAGCACCATCGAGGGCGCTTGATCGGACTCGATCGCCCGCCGCAGAGCGCGCCCCGGCCCGACGATCTGCTCCTGGCCGACGAACTCGTCGAGCGAGCGCGGCCGCATCCGCGCCGCGAGCGGCTCGCGCACCTTACCGCCGCGCCCGCCGCTCTGACCCTCGCCGGAGTCGAACAACCCCATCATGCTAAAGGCGCTTCGCCCTAGGCTGCGCGCCCCCCACGCGCTGCGTGGGGCCCCCGGTCCGACCTCGCCGCATCGTTTCGGTACGCGGAGGATTCCGCGGCGCTCGGTCCTTCGCCATTGATTAGAACGGAAGCCGGCGCTTCGGTTTGGGTTTGGGCGAGGTGGACGAGGCGGGGCGCGGTTCGGACGAGGGGACCGGCTGTTTGATGACGACCGGGCCGCCGTGCACGACGACGTCCTTAGTGGTGAGGTTGTAGTCGACGCTGTTGGCGGTCATGGTGGAGTCGCCGTCGGTCAGCTTGACGTTGCGCTCCAGGCGCAGCTTGCTGCTGCCGCGGTCGAGCGTGCCGTGCTCGGCCGCGCCCGTGCGCGTACCCTGCGAGAAGTGCACGTTGCCGTCGGCGGTGTAGATCTTCGACTTGGCGTCGACGTCGAGCGTGTTGCAGCTCAGGTTGGCCGGACCGTTGCCGCCGTAAGCCTGCTCGCCGACCTCGGGTGCGCTGCCGCTGTCGTGCACGGTCACGTTTCCGCTGAGCGTCAGCGTGCCGCGCTTGGTGTTGCCCTGCGCGCGGTCGCCGTTGGCTTCGGTGCCCGGCCGCGAGAACGTCGCCTTGTCGGGCATCGTGAAGTCGCCGCTATTCTGGTTGTAGTGGATCTGGGTGGTCTGGACGGTGTCCGTCCCGCCGCCGGGCGGCGTCTGCTTGAGCACCGCCGGCGCGCCCTGCACGTCGACGTCCTTCGAACCCAGGTTGTAGTTGACGGTGTTCGCCGTCAATGCCGAGGTGGCGTCGTTCAACGTCACCGCGCCCTCGAGCCGCAACACGTTGGCGGCCCGGTCGAGCGTGCCGTGCTGCGCGCTGCCGGTACGGTCGGCCTGGCTGAAGTGAACGTTCCCGACGGCATTGTAGAGCTTGGCCTTGGAGTCGATCTCCAACCGGTCGGTGGTGAGCGTCGTCGTGCCGCCGCCGCTCGGCGACGCGCCGGGAATCGTCGCTTGCGCGTTGCCGCTGTCGTGCACCACCACGTTGCCGATGAGCGTCACCGTGCCGCGCTTGTCGTTGCCCTCGGCCCGGTCGGCGGTCGCATCCGTGCCGGGGCGCGAGAAGCGCACCTTGTGCGGCATCCTGAAGTCGCCCGTGCCGAAGTTCGTATCGGTCTCGTCGGTCTCGATATGGTAGAACTTCGTGCTCAGCGAGCCCGCGTTCGTGCCCGTCTGCGACGCGGCCGGCGGTGCCGGCGTGCGCTGAGCCGGCGCAGGCGTGCCGGGCGCGGGAGCGGCAGCCGAAGGGCGCGGGGC
>CAXTNU010000473.1:0-396 GCA_964245595.1 uncultured bacterium
ACCCGCGGGCACGAGCGGGTGGTCCGTTTCCCCGACCCGCACGCCAACCGCGACCTGGTGCGTGCGCTGCGCCGCCGCGGCGAGACCGTCGTCGTCACCGGCGGCGCGGGCGAGCGCGCGCTCTGCGCGTACGTCGCCGGAGCGGACGCGCACGACCTCAGCGGCGCGACGGACTTCACCACCCTCGCCCGCGTCATCGCCGACGCGAGCGCGCTCGTGGTCGGCAACACCGGCGCGGCGCACGTCGCGGCCGCGGTCGGCACGCCGACCGTCTCGCTCTTCCCGCCGACGATTCCGGCGGTGCGCTTCCGGCCCTGGCTGGTGCCGCACGCGCTGCTCGGCGATCAGGACATCGCCTGCCGCGGCTGCCGCGCGCGGGCCTGCCCGCTCGAAGAC
>CAXTNU010000473.1:406-2800 GCA_964245595.1 uncultured bacterium
GCCGTGCTTGGGCGTGGTGACGGTCGACGACGTGCTGCGCGCGCTCGACGGCCTGCGCGCGCCGGCCGAGCTCGCGCGATGATCGCGGCGCAGCCGCGCGCGGGCGTCGGCACCAAGCGCATCTTCCTGTGGCACGTGCACGGCTCGTACGCGACCGCGCTGGTGCAGGGCGGCCACACCTACTACGTGCCGGTGCTGCCCGGCCGCGGGCCCGACGGGCGCGGCCGCGCGCGCACCTGGGACTGGCCGGCAAACGCCATCGAGGTGACGCCCGAGCAGGCCCGCGCGCTGGAGGTCGACGTCGTCGTCCTGCAGCGCCCGCACGAGCTGGAGCACCTCGCCGAGGACTGGCTGGGCCGCGTGCCGGGCCGCGACGTGCGCGCGGTCTACCTCGAGCACGACGCGCCGCAAGGCCGCATCACCGAGCTGCGCCACCCGGCCGCCGACCGGCCCGACCTGACGGTCGTCCACGTCACCCACTTCAACCACCTGTTCTGGGACTGCGGCACGACGCCGGCGCGCGTCATCGAGCACGGCGTCGTCGATCCCGGCTACCGCTACAGCGGCGAGCTCGCGCGCGCCGCGGTGGCGATCAACGAGGCGCGCCGCCGCGGGCGCGTCACCGGAACCGACCTGCTGCCCCGCTTCGCCCAAGCCATCCCGCTCGATCTGTTCGGGATGGACGCCGGCGCGCTGGGCGGCGTGGACGACCCGCCGCAGGCGCTGCTGCACGCTCAAATGCCGTGCCGCCGCGTGTACCTGCACCCGATGCGCTGGACCTCGCTCGGCCTCGCGCTGATCGAAGCCATGCACCTCGGGATGCCCGTCGTCGCGCTGGCGACGACCGAAGCCGTCGAGGCCGTCCCCGCGGGGTGTGGGGTCATCTCGACCGATGTCGAGCGGTTGTGCGGCGCGCTGCGCCGCTACGCCGCCGACCCCGCCGCGGCTCGCGCCGACGGCGAGCGCGCGCGAGCCTACGCGCTCGCGCGCTACGGTCTTGGTAACTTCTTGCGCGCCTGGGACGCGCTCTTCACGGAGGTGGTCGCATGAGAATCGCGCTGGTCTCGGAGCACGCGAGCCCGCTCGCGACGCTGGGCGGGGTCGACGCCGGCGGGCAGAACGTGCACGTCGCCGCGCTCGCGCTCGGCTTGGCCAAGCTCGGCAACGGCGTCACGGTCTACACCCGGCGCGACGATCCCCATCTCGCGACCCGGGTGGTGCTCGGACCCGGCGTGGTCGTCGAGCACGTCGGCGCGGGCCCCGCGCGGGTCATCCCCAAGGACGCGATCTACCCGCACGTCGGCGCGTTCGCCGCCCCGCGGCGCCGGGCGTGGCTGCTCGACCGGCCCGACGTGGTGCACGCGCACTTCTGGATGAGCGGCCTGGCCGCGATCCTGGCCGCCAAACCGCTCGGCATCCCGGTCGTCCAGACGTTCCACGCGCTGGGCGTCGAGAAGAAGCGCCACCAGGGCTCCGCCGACACCTCGCCCGACGCGCGCCTGGCGGAAGAGGCCCGCATCGTGCGGGAAGCGGACCGGGTGGTCGCGACGGCGAGCGCCGAGATCTTCGAGCTGCTGCGCATGGGCGCCAACCCGCGCACGCTCAAGATCGTCCCCTGCGGCGTCGACCTGGACCGCTTCACGCCCGACGGGCCGCAAGAGGAGCGGCGGGCGGACCGGATGCGCATCGTCACCCTGTCGCGCCTGGTGCCGCGCAAGGGCATCGGCGACATGGTCGAGGCGCTGGTCGGCGTGCCCGACGCCGAGCTGGTGATCGCCGGCGGGGGCGAAGCGCCCGACTTGATCTCCGATCCCGAGGCCCAGCGCCTGTCGGCGCTCGCGCGCTCGCTCGGGGTCGCCGACCGGGTCTACCTGCGCGGGCGGGTCGAACGGAGCGACATCCCGGCCCTGCTGCGCTCGGCCGACGTGGTCGTCTGCACGCCGTGGTACGAGCCGTTCGGCATCGTGCCGCTCGAGGCGATGGCCTGCGGCGTGCCGGTGGTGGTCTCGTCGGTCGGCGGGCTGGTCGACACCGTCGTCGACGGCATGACCGGGCTGCACGTGCCGGCCCAGTCGCCGCGCCAGCTGGCCCACGCGCTGCGCTCGCTGGCCGACGAGCCGGAGCGCCGCAAGATGCTCGGCCGCCTCGGCGTCGAGCGGGTGCGCGCGCGCTACTCCTGGTCGCGCATCGCGGCCGAGACGCTGGACGTCTACCGCGGCCTGGTCACCACCGCGGCCGAAGAGCTGGCGCTGGGAAGCTGAGGCGCGCGGTGCGAGTCGTCGTCCTGCGCGCGCTCAAGCTGGGCGATTTCCTGACCGCGCTCCCGGCCTACCGCGCGCTGCGGCGAGCCTACCCGGAGGCCGAGATCGTGCTGGCCGCGCCGCGCGCGCTGGC
>CAXTNU010000474.1:0-2799 GCA_964245595.1 uncultured bacterium
GCGCTCGCGCTCGACGAGTCCGCGCGCGCGGCGGTCGACCGCGCCGCGGCGGTGGTGGCGGAGATCGCGCGCAACGACGTCAGCGTCTACGGCGTCAACACCGGCTTCGGCAAGCTCGCGCAGACCCGCATCCCGCGCGAGAAGCTGGCCGACCTGCAGCGCAACCTGGTCGTCTCGCACGCCTGCGGGGTCGGCCCGCTGCTCTCGCGCGAAGTCGTGCGGCTGGTGCTCGCGCTCAAGGTCAACGCGCGCGGCTCGCGCGCGACGGGCGGCCCGCGATCCCCTCGCAGGGCGCGGGCGGCGCGTCGGGCGATCTCGCCCCGCTGGCGCACCTCTCGGCGATGCTGCTCGGGATCGGCGACGCGCTGGTCGAGGGGCGCGTCGTGCCGGCGCGCGAGGCGCTCGCCGGGGCCGGCATCGCCGTGACCGACCTGCGCGCGAAGGAAGGGCTGGCGCTGCTCAACGGCACGCAGGTCTCGACCGCGCTGGCGCTGCGCGGGCTGATCGCGGCCGAGGACGTGCTGGCCGCGTCGCTCGTCGCCGGCGCGCTCACGGTCGAGGCCGCGCTGGGCAGCTGCACCCCGTTCGACCCGCGCATCCACGCCGTGCGCGGGCACCGCGAGCAGAGCGACGTCGCGGCCGCGATGCTGCGCTTGGTGCACGGCACGGAGATCAACGAATCGCACCGCGACTGCGGCCGCGTGCAGGACCCCTACAGCCTGCGCTGCATCCCGCAGGTGCTCGGTGCGTGCCTGCGCACGCTGCGCGACAGCGCCGCGATCCTGGTCGACGAGGCCAACGCGGTCTCCGACAACCCGCTGGTGTTCCCCGACACCGGCGAGGTGATCTCGGGCGGCAACTTCCACGCCGAACCCGTCGCGCTGGCGGCCGACGCGCTGGCCGTCGCGATCGCGGAGATCGGCAACATCAGCGAGCGCCGCAGCGCGCTGCTGGTCGATCCGACGTTCAGCCAGCTGCCGGCGTTCCTGGCGACCGATCCGGGGCTGGAGTCGGGCTACATGATCGCGCAGGTGACCGCGGCCGCCCTGGCCTCGGAGAACAAGGGACTGGCGCACCCCGCCAGCGTCGATTCGATCCCGACCTCGGCCGGTCAGGAGGACCACGTCTCGATGGCGACGCACGGCGCGCGCCGGCTCGACGACATGACGCGCAACTGCGCCCACATCGTGGCGGTGGAATTGCTCTCCGCCACGCGCGGCATCTGCTTCCGCCGTCCGCTGCGCACCTCGGACGCGCTGGAGGCGGTGCTGGCGGAGATTCGTTTCGAGGGCGGCGACGCGGGCGACGCCTACCTCGCGCCGCAGATCGCGCGCGTCGCCGCGCTGGTGCTGAACGGGCGCTTCACGCCGCTGGTCGCGGAACTGTTTCCGACCACCGGCGAAGGCGGCCGGCATGCCGCCGGCGGGACCGCATGAGCGGCGCGACGTTCGAGCTGCGCCGGGGCGAAGGGCCGCTGATCGTCAGCGCGCCGCACGTCGGGACGCTGCTGCCCGACGCGCTCGCGGCGCGCCTGACCCCGCCCGGGCGGGCGCTGGTCGACACCGACTGGGACGTCGACCGGCTCTACGCGTTCGCCGCCGCCGAACTCGGCGCGACGACGCTGCGCGCGCGCTTCTCGCGCTACGTGGTCGACCTCAACCGCGACCCGGGTGGGACGTCGCTCTACCCGGGCGCGCGCACCACGGGCTTGTGCGCGACCGAGACGTTCGAGGGCGAGCCGCTGTACGCGCCCGGCGAAGATCCCACCGAGGCGGAAGTGGCCGAGCGGCGGGCGGCGTCCTGGGAGCCCTACCACGCCGCGCTCCGCGCGGAGATCGCGCGCGTGCGGGCGGCGCACGGCTACGCGCTGCTGCTCGACGCGCACTCGATCTGGGGCCGGCTGCCGCTGCTGTTCGAGGGCGAATTGCCCGACGTCAACGTCGGCACGAACTCGGGCGCCTCGTGCGACCCGGCGCTGAGCGCCGCGCTCGTCGCCGCGGTGCACGATTCGCCGTACTCGCACGTCGTGAACGGGCGCTTCAAGGGCGGCTACATCACGCGCCACTACGGCGACCCCGTGCGCGGCGTGCACGCGGTGCAGATCGAGCTGAACCAGCGCACGTACCTGGCCGACGGCTCGCGGACGCGATGGGACGACGCCAAGGCGGCCCGCCTGAGCGCGGCCTTGCGGCGCGCGTGCGAGGCGCTGACGGCCGCGCGCGCGGCGGCGCCGGCTCGCATGGAAGACTGCGAACCTTCAGCCGGTGTCGTTGGGACTGCCTGAGCCGAAGGCGTTGTTGAAGCCGGTCTCGACGCTGGCGAAGCCTTTCGGGTCGACGATCTGCACCATCGTGACGGCGTAGTCGATGAAGTACGGCGCCGCGCCGATCAGCAGCGAGAGCTGGTGCGCGAAGCTGAAGCCGGCCTGATCCGAGGCCATCGAGACGTCGACCGCGGCCGCGAAGCCGGCGTCTTGCAGCACCGCCGGCGCGAGCCAGGTGATCGGGATCGAGAACCAGCCCGCGGCGGTGGAACTGGTGGTGAACAGGTTGGGCACGAAGCCCGCCACGTTGCCGGCGGTGAAACCGCCCGGGCTCGCGACCTGGGCGATCGATTCGGTCACGCCGCCGGCGTTGTCGGCCGAGTTGATGGTGGCGCTGATGCTGCTCGTGTCGGCGAACTTCTGCGCGAACGCGCCGACGTTCAAGAACGTGTCGGGCGTGCCCAGACCGCTCCAGCCGTTGCCGACGACGCTGCCGACGCCCGCGCCCAGCAGCGCGCCCAGCGCCGCTCCCCACG
>CAXTNU010000475.1:0-1729 GCA_964245595.1 uncultured bacterium
CGGGGTGCCCGACCGCCGGCTGCTGCTGCACGCCGGCGGCCCGCTCGGGACGGGCCACCCGGCCGCCGACCCGGCGGCGGCTTGGGAGGCTTTGCTCGCCCGGGCGGGCGAGCCGGACGGGGCTGTGATCCTGCTCCTGAGCCGCGACCTTGACGGTCCGGGACAAGCGTGATAGGCTACGCGAGCCGAAGTAGGGTGGGTCCAGCCCCTGGCTGAGCCCGGGCCCTCACCGGATGCCTTCGGGCGATCCGGTCGTTTCTCGAAAGCGGGGACCGCTTCGGCGTCTTCGCTATTTTTATATTGTTCTTTCCGGAGAGTTTGTCATAGCACGACCGCTGCGCATCAACGAGCAGATCCGCATCCGCCAAGTCCGCGTCATCGACGACGAGGCCAATCAGCTCGGCATCATGCCGACCGAGGAAGCCCTCAACATGGCCCGGACCAAGGGTCTCGACCTGATCGAGGTCAGTCCCACGGCGGTTCCGCCGGTCTGCCGGATCGGCGACTACGGTCGCCTCAAGTACGAGCAGTCGAAAAAAGACAAAGAGGCGCGCAAGAAGCAGCGCAACTGGGAGTTGCGCGAGGTCAAGCTGCGCCCCAAGATCGACGTCCACGACTACGAAGTCAAAGCGAAGATGGCCGAACGGCTGCTTCTCGACGGCGGCAAGGTCAAGGTCACGATCATGTTCCGCGGACGCGAGATCACGTACACCGCGTTCGGGAAGCGACTGCTGGACCGGGTGGCCAAGGACCTCGAGAACTCGGCGATCGTGGAACGCGAAGCCAAGCTCGAAGGCAAGAACATGTTTCTCATCATGGCTCCGCGAGCCACCCCGCTCGGTCCGCCGCGATTCGTCCACCTCAAGACGGACACGGCGCACCACGAAGCCGAAGCCGTGGATCATTCCGATGACCACGCCGACGACGACGATCACGCGAGCGAGAACGGGACGGGCGCGGTAGCTACCATCGGGGGATCCAGTGCCTAAGATCAGAACGCACCGCTCGACGGCGAAGCGGGTGAAGGTGACCGCCACCGGCAAGGTGCTGCACCGCCACCAGTTCTCCGGCTGCGGCCACATTCTCAGCAAGAAGTCGCGCAACCGCAAGCGGAAGTTCCGCAAGGACCAGGCGACGTTCAAAGGCGATCTCAAGCGCTTCGCGCCCCAGATCCCGTACCTGCTCTAGTGGGTTCGGCCGTGCCGAACCCTTCGCGTTCGGGCTGCGCCCGAGCCGCCGCTTAAGGAAACCATAGACTTCGATGGCAAGAATCAAGCGTGGCCTGAACAAGATCAAGCACCGCCGCAAGGTGATGAAGCTCGTCAAGGGCTTTCGCGCCGCGCGCAGCCGCAACTACCGGGTCGCCAACGAGGCGCTGCTGCACTCGCTGAAGTACGCCTTCCGCGACCGGCGCGTCCGCAAGCGCGACTTCCGCTCGCTCTGGATCGCCCGCATCAACGCGGCCGCCCGGCGCGAGGGCGTCTCGTACTCGCGCCTCATGGCCGGGCTCAAGAAGTCCGGCGTCACGATCAACCGCAAGGCACTGGCCGATCTGGCCGTGCACGACGCGGCCGCCTTCGCCCGGCTGACGACGCTGGCCAAGGACGCGGTCGGCACGGCCACCACCGCCGCCTGAGATACCCGCGCTGCGAGAAGGGGGGCCCCCCCCCGGGGCGCCCGGCTTTGGGGTGGCCGCGCGGGGGGGGGTGGGTTAACCCGGGGGTGGGGG
>CAXTNU010000475.1:1739-2797 GCA_964245595.1 uncultured bacterium
CCCCCGGCGGGGGCCCCCCCCCCCCCCCCCCCCCCCTCACACCCCCGCGCGGCCCTCGGGGCCCCCCGGGGGGGGGCCCCCCTTCTTTGCGTTCGCCGCGCTGGGCGTTTACTTGAACACGTTGTTGAGGTCGAGGTGGAAGGTCCCGATCACGTCCCACGAGCCGACGTGGATCGCGTTGGGAACCGGGAACGGCGCACCCTGCTGCTCGGCATGGAAATCCGAATGGCGCAGCGAGAGCGTGAAGCCGGGGCTGAAGCGCTTGTTGAGCTGGTAGGTCAGCGCGCTGTTCCACAGGTACGGGAACGGCGCGTTCTCGTAGAAGTTGAGCGCGCCCCAGCGCTCGTTGAGCGTGAACGACGTGCCGTGGCGAACGTCGATCGGAACGATCCAGGTCACGCCCTGGGTCGACTCGTAGTAGCGGTCCTTGGTCGGGTTCTCGTCGACGTAGTAGATCGTGCCGGCCGCCGCGCAGACGCCGGCCTTCACCAGCGCCGCGCTGCACAGCGTGCCGACGTGATGGTCGACGTTCTGCGCCTCGCCGGTGAGGCTGAACGCGAAGCTGCTGCGCAGCAGCTCGCGGATCACCGGCGTGGTGTAGGTGACGCCGAGATATGCGTAGTGGTGCTCGGCCGAGCTGTTGGAGTACGGGAACGGCACGGAGCTGACGCCCGAGGTGTTGGCACCGGTGAGCGACGGCTCGGCGAAGATGCGGTGGCGGAACGACAAGCCGGCTTCGACCGTGAAACGCTTGATCTGCTGGTCGATCCGGTACTGCAGGATCGAGTCGCGCGTCGTACCGGCGTAGACCGGCACGCCGCCGACCAGGACTCGCTCCAGCGGCTCGTTGAGCGTGCCGCCGATCAGGCGGTCGAACGACGCGGAGAACGTCCGCGAGATCGGAATTCGGACCGTCCCGCCGATGTCGAGCGGATCGTAGGTTTTGATCTGAGCGCGGATCTGGGCCGACGTGCCGGGATTGCCCGGCCCGTAGACGCCGGGCTGGGTGTAGACGGTGGTGAGGTCGATGATGGGCAGGTGGCCGATCGGCGGCGGGG
>CAXTNU010000476.1:0-2778 GCA_964245595.1 uncultured bacterium
GATCGCCGCGGTCGTCGCGCTGGCGCTGGCCGCCGACGCCCTCGACCCGGTCGACGGCCCGCGCCGGCTGGCCGCCGCGGCCGGAACGCAATTCGCCCCGGCGGTCGTGCGGGCGTACCTGGTCTCGCTGGGAGCCGCGACGTGATCGACCTGCCCGCCCGCACCCGGCGCGTCTCGGGGACACGCCTGCTGGACCTGTGCGCCGAGCGCGGCCTGCGCAGCCTGGTCGACCCGTTCATGGGCCTGCCGATGCACTTGAACGTGCTCAAGCGGCACGGGATCGCGGTCCACGGCGGCGACCTGCTGGAGTGGTTCGTGCGCGCCGGCGAGGGCCTGGTGGTCAACGACTTCACCATCCTGCGCGACAGCGAGGTGGCCGAGCTGGTCGAGATGCTGCCCGGCCGGATCTATCCGACCGACCTGTTCCGGGCTTGGGAAGGCGTCTTCTTCAGCGAGGAGCAGTGCCGCTATCTGGGCGTCTGGCACGCCAACGTCCACGGGCTGCGCAGCGACGGCCAGACCGGCCTGGCGGTGGTCGGACTGTGGCACGTCCTGTGCCACTGGCTGCTCAAGGCCGGCCACCCGGACGAAATGGTCGACATCGGGCCCAGCGAGCTGGCCTGGAACTACATCCGCGAGACCGAGCGCTGGGTGATCGACAACGGCCGCCGCAACACCGTCCGGCGGGGCGACTTCGCGTCGACGTTGAGCGCGGTCCGGGCCGACGCCGTCTACCTGGCGCCGCCCGGGCGCGGCGGCGGCAAGCGGGTCGATCCGCGCATCTGGATGTGGGAAGCCTGGTGGCAGGGCGACCCCTACCTGAACGTCGAGCGGCTCTACCGCGACACCGTGTTCGGCGCGCGAATCAACGACGACGCGAGCTACGACCGCGCCGTCAGCCAAGTCCTGGCCGCCGCGAGCACGGCCCCGTACGTGATCGTCCAGGCCAGCCCCAAGGACGCCGACCGCTTCGAGCGCCTCGTTCGCGAGCACCGCCCGCACGTCGAGCTCGTCGTCCCCAACGACGACGAGATCTACGTCGTTGGAAAGCTCTAGCGGAGCGAGCTCGTCGTGGCGTCGGCGCTCTGGAAGCGGTACCAGACCAGGCAGAGCAGGGCCAGGATGATGCTGACGATGCCGTGCTTGACGTGGACGCCGGGAGCCGCGAGCGGGCCGTGGCCGGCGAAATAGAGCACCGCGACGATCACGAAGACGGCGGCAAGGATCAGGGCGAGCGGTTTCATGCGATCACTTTCGTAGCGAAGAGGACGAACGAGATCGCGCCGGCGGCGACGCAATACCAGGCGAACGGGGCGAGGTCGTTGTGGCGGAACCAGCGCGTGAGAAAGGCGACCGAGGCGTAGGCGGTGACGGCGGCCACCAGCCCGCCGGCGACCGCTTGGACGAGCACCACGTGGGCGTCCGGGGCGAACAGTTTGGGAATCTCGAGCACGCTCGCGGCGACGATCACCGGCGTCGCGAGCAGGAACGAGTAGCGCGCCGCGTCCTCGTGGTGCAGGTCGCGCAGCAGCCCGGCGACGATCGCCGAACCCGAGCGCGAGATACCCGGCAGCAGCGCGAGCGATTGCGCGAAGCCGACGAAGACGCCGTCCTTGGCGGTGAGCTGCGGCAGCGTGCGGTACGGCTGTGCCGCGTCGGCCTTCTGGCGCCGGCGCAGCCACTCGCCCAGCAGCATGATGAAGCCGTTGGCGAATAGGAACAGCGAGACCGGAACCGGCGAGGCGAACAGCTTCTTCACCGACGACTCGAGCAGCACGCCCAGGATGCCGACCGGAATCGTCGCCGCGACGAGCAGCCAGACGGTGCGCTCGTCGGCGTCCTGGGTGATGCGCCCGCGCACGATGGTCGCGAAGAACGCCCGCGTCAGGGCGAGCCAGTCGCGGCGGTAGAACGCGATCAGCGCCAGCGCCGTGCCGAGGTGCAGCACGACGACGAAGGCGAGGAACGACTCCGAGCTCTCGTCGACGTTCCAGCGCAGCAGCGCGGGCAGGAGGACGGTGTGCCCCAAGCTGCTGACCGGAAACAGTTCGCTGACGCCTTGCAGCACCGCGAGCAGCATCGCTTGCACGAACGTCACGTCCGCGTCGGTTCGCACGCGGGGGAGGGTTTCCCGCTCGTGGTGAAGGCCGCGCGCGTGAGTGATGCACGTGCGCACCGGCGGCTCGAAGCCGTCATGCTGGTGGCGTACTCCATCGGCGAGGAGTTCGCGCCGGCGCGCAGCGAGGCGTATGATTTGGGCCAGGGCGGGCTGGCCATGCTCAGCAGCGCGGAGCTCGCGCCCGGCTCGCCGCTCGGGCTGGAACTGGAGCTGCGCGGCGGCCCGCGCCCGCCGCTGCGCCTGACCGGCGAGGTCCGCTGGTGCCGGCACGACCCGCTGCTGGGCAAGTACCGCGTCGGGGTGGAGTTCACCGACCGCACGCCCGAGCAGCAGCACGCGCTCCTGGGCTACATCGACAGCATGTACAAACTGCGAGACCTCGGCATCACCTGACGCCGAGGTCTCGCTCTCCAGGCGCGGCCGGCTAGAAGATCACTGGCTGCTGAACTGGACGGTGAAGATGTAGTCCGCCGCGATCGGCTTGCAGTTCTGGATCTCGGTCTGGAACGTCGACTGGCGCGCGGCCTGGAGCGCGGTGTTGTTCAGGATGGCGCTGGGCGAGCTCTGGACCTTGGTCGCGGTCACCTGGCTGGCCGCGTTGAGCGAGACGATGACCGCCACGTCACCGCTGATGCCCTGTTGCTGGGCGAGCGGCGGGG
>CAXTNU010000477.1:0-2769 GCA_964245595.1 uncultured bacterium
GCCGTGCACGGTGTGCAGCAGCGGCGCGAGCCGGGCGCGCTCCTCCAGCTTGCTGCGCAGGCGCCGGACGTGCACGTCGACGGTGCGCTCGTCGCCCTCGAAGTCGAAGCCCCAAACCCGCTCCAGCAGCACGGTGCGGGAAAGCGCGACGCCGGCGTTCGCGGCCAGCTCGAGCAGCAGCGCGAACTCACGCGGCTTGAGCCCGACGTCGGCGCCGTCGATCCGCGCCTCGCGCGCCGCTTCGTCGATCTCGAGCCGGTCGAAGCGCAGCACCAGCGGATCGGTCCGGCGCGCGAGTCCCGCCCGCCGCCCGATCGCCCTGACCCGGGCAACGATCTCGCGCGGCGAGAAGGGCTTGGTGACGTAGTCGTCGGCCCCGAGCTCCAGGCCGACCACCCGGTCCACCTCGTCGGCGCGCGCGCTCAGCACCAGGATCGGCAGCTCGTGCCCTTCCCGGCGCAGCGTGCGCACGACCTCGAACCCGTCGACCACCGGCAAACCCAAGTCGAGCACCAGCAGATCGGCCCCGGCGCGCGCCCAGCGCAGCGCGGCCGGGCCGTCCGGCGCCTCCTCGCAGCGGAACCCCTCCCGCCGCAGATGATGCACCACCAGCTCGCGGATGGACGCGTCGTCCTCCGCCACCACGATTCGCGTGACCGCCATACCGCGGTCGGTGCCCAGCGAGCCGCAGGCTGATTCGTCGCGCTTGCCGCGGGCGGCTCGCTCAGCGCTCGTCCTTCTGCACGAGCGCCTCGCCGTCGATCACCGTCTCGCCGCGCTGGTTGGTCACCGTCGCGCGGCAGCGCATGCGCCGCCGCTCCGGCAGCAGCTCCAGCACCTCGCAGCGCGCGGTCAGCGTGTCGCCGACGAAGACCGGCTGGCGGTAGCGGATGCGCTGCTCGACGTTGATCCCGCCCGGCTTCTGCAGCAGCAGGCCGATCACGGTCGAGAGCAGGCTGGCCGAGAGCATGCCGTGCGCGGCCCGCTGGCCGAACCGCGTGCCGCGCGCGTACTCCGCATCGACGTGCAACGGGTACTGGTCGCCGCTGACCGCCGCGAACAGCAGGATGTCCGCCTCCGAGATCGTCTTGGCGAACGTCGCCGCGTCGCCGACCCGGAACTCCGCGTAGCGCTTCTCGCCGTAACCGCTCATCGTCCGCCCCCGAAGGACCAGGCCGCGACGTTCCACCACAGCTCGACGAAGTTGCCCGCCGGGCGGCGCAAGTCGAGGTTGGACAGCGTGCGGCGCTGGAGGTAGTACACGAAGACGTTCGGGACGTCGCGCACCAGCAGGCCCTCGATGCGCGCGTACGCCGCACGGCGGGCCGCGTCGTCGTAGGTCGAGAGCGCGGCGCGCTGAGCGGCCTCCATCGCGGGCGAGCAGTAGCGCGCGTCGTTGTTGCCGCTGGGCGCCCGCTGGCCGCAAGCGAACAGCGCCGAGTCGTCCAGATCGATTCCGCTCAGCCAGCTGAACGCGGCCAGATCGAACTTGCCGCCCTTGAGGATGCCGCCCTCGTCCGCGGGCGCGTAGTACGTCGCCAGCGCGTAGGTCTTGATGGTGGCGTCGATCCCGACCGCGCGCAGCGCGGCCTGCACTTGGACGTCCTCGTTGCGCAAGGTCGGGCTGCCGCCGTACTCCGCCAGCTCGACCTGCAGCCGGCGGCCGCCGTTCGCGCGCATGCCGTCCGCCCCGCGCGCCCAGCCGGCCGCGTCGAGCAGCCGGCCCGCCGCGGCGGGGTCGTAGCGGTTGGGATCGCGCGGCGGGGTGGCCGTCCAGAAGCGCGGCGGGATGTCGGCGTAGGCCAGGATACCGGTGCCGAAGGTGTTCTTGCGCACCAGCGCCGCGCGGTCGAGCGCCGCCGCGACCGCGCGCCGGACCCGCACGTCGGCGAACGGTGGCCGGGCCGTGTTCAGCTCGTAGGCCGCGAACGCGTTCTCGGGCAGCAGCTCGGCGCGCAGGTCGGGGTCGGCACGGTGCGCCGCGAAGGTCGCCGAATCGGCGACGGCGAGGTCGATCTCGTGCCGCTGGAGCAGAATCCCGACCGTGTTCTCGTCGGGAACTTCGCGCACCACGATCCGCGGGATACGCGGCTTGCCGCCGAAGTAGTCGAGGTTGGCCGCGTACTCGATCCGCTCGCCGCGCTGCCAGCGCACGAACCGGTACGGCCCGGTACCGATCGGGTGGTCGTTGAAGTCCGCCCGGTTGATGTCGGCGGCGCGGCCCAGCAGGTGCTCGGGCAGGATGCGATAGATGTTCGCGCCCTCGGAGAACACCGTGCGCACGAACGGGGCCCACTTCCGCTTCAGGCGGAACACGATCGTGTAGCGGTCCGGCGTCTCGACCCGCACGACGCGCTCGTAGCCGACCCGGCCTTCCATGTTGGTGCGCGGGTCCATGATCGCCCGGTAGGTGAAGGCGACGTCCGCGCTCGTGAACGGCGCGCCGTCGTGCCAGCGCACGTTCCGGCGCAGCTTGTACGCGATCGTCAGGCCGTCGCGCGAGATGCCGCCGTTGCGCACGGTCGGCACGTCGGCGGCGAGCTGCGGCACGAGATTTCCGCGCCCGTCGGCCGTCACCAGCAGGTCGAACGCGAGCGAGCCGAGCCAGGCGTCTTCCTGGTTGGTGGTCAGGATCGGGTTGAGCGTGTGCGGGCTCGAGCTGACCTGCAGCCGCAGCGTGTTCGGCTGCGTCCAGCCGTGCAGCGCGGGGGCCGCCGCGGCGCTCGACACGCCGCCGCCGATTGCCCATGCCTACGCCTACAACTTCTT
>CAXTNU010000478.1:0-2742 GCA_964245595.1 uncultured bacterium
GCCCCGGCTCGTCGAGCCCGAACCAGCGCGGCCGGCCCGGCGGCGGGGCGTCCGGATCGACCGCGATGATCTCCAGGTAGACCGCGTCGCCCAACCGCAGCACGAGGTTGTGCGTGCCGAGCCGCTCGTGCTTGCCGCCCGCCGGAACGTCCACCCCCAGGCGCTCGCGCGCCCAGCGCGCGCCGTCGCCCAGCGTGGCGGCCGCGACGACCAGGTGGTCGAGGACGATCACGAGCCGGGTACGCGGGCGCGGGCCGTGAAACGTCTGAGGGCATCCATGCGCGCCTTTCTTCTCCACGCGAGGAACCTGTCATCGCACGCTACGATCTCGCCGTCATCGGTTCCGGGCAGGGCGGCGTTCCGCTCGCCCTCGACTTCGCCCAGCGCGGGAAGCGGGTCGTGCTGTTCGAGCGCGGGCTGCTCGGGGGAACCTGCGTCAACGTGGGCTGTACGCCGTCCAAGGCCTTCCTGGCGTCGGCGCACTGGGCCGGGCGGGCGCGGCGCGGAGCGGCGCTGGGCGTGCACTGCGAGGTGCGGGTCGACGTCCCGGCGGTGATGGCGCGCGTGCGCGGGGTCGTCGCCGACTGGCACTCCGGGGTCGAGGCGAAGCTGGCCAAGAGCACGGTCGAGCTGGTGCGCGCCGAAGCCTCGTTCGACGCGCCGCACGTCATCCGCGCCGCCGGGCAGGTCTACGAAGCGGAGACGGTCGTGCTCGATACCGGCACCTCCGCCGCCGTCCCGCCGGTCGCGGGACTGGCCGGCACGCCGTACCTGACCAACGCGAACTTCTTCCTGCAAGACACGCTGCCGGCGCGGCTGATCGTGCTCGGCTCGGGCTACGTCGGCCTCGAGCTGGGCCAGGGTGCGCAGCGGCTGGGCAGCCGCGTCACCCTGATCACCCCGGACGACCGCATCGTGGCGCGCGAGGAGACCGACGTCTGCCACTGGCTCTCCGAGTCGGTCGAGCGCGACGGAATGGAGGTCCGGCTGGAGCACCGCGCGGTGAAGGTCGCGCACGACGGTACGGTCTTCACCGTCACGCTCGACGACGGCGCGACACTGCAAGCCGAAGGCCTGCTGGTCGCGATCGGCCGCACGCCCAACGTGCCTGCCGGCGCCACCGAGCGGGCCGGGATCGCCCTCGACGCGCGCGGCTTCATCGCGTGCGACGCGCACCTGCAAACGTCGCTGCCGGGGCACTACGCGCTGGGAGACGTCGCCGGGCAGCCGCAGTTCACCCACGTCGCGTGGGAAGACTTCCGCCGCCTCAAGGCCGTCATCGCGGGGGACCGCTCGCGCACGCGCGACGACCGCGCCCTCGGCTACGCGATGTACACCGAGCCGCAGGTGGGCCGGGTCGGGCTGAGCGTCGATCAAGCGCGAGAGCGCGGCATCGCGCACCGCGCGGTCACGCTGCCGCTGGAGGACGTCGCGCGCGGGGCGGAGTGGAACCTGCCCGAGGGCTTCTTCCGCCTGGTGGTCGATCCGGCCAGCGACGCGATCCTGGGCGGCACGTTCGTCGGCTACGAGGCGGGCGAGCTGATCCACGTGATCCTCGCGCACATGGAGGCCGGCTCGGCCTGGCGCGTCCTGGAGCGCTCGGTCCACATCCATCCGACCTTCGCGGAGGGCCTTCCCTCGCTGGCCCGGCTGCTGCTGTGAGCGCCGAACCGCTCCGCGGTGCTGTCCGGCGGCGGTGCTGTACGGCGAACGAAGCGGCTCGTTCAGGCGCGGGCCAGCCGGCGGACTTCGACGACCAAGTTCCCCTGGCGGTCTCGGCGCTGCTCGAGCACGATGGGGATCCCGAGCCTGTCCACGACGGTCAGCAACCGATCCAGCGAGAAGCGCGTCACGCTCCCGTTCACGATGCGCGAGACGTCCGCTTGATCGAGACCGGTCTTCGCCGCCGCGGCTTCCTGCGTGAGCCCTTGAGCCTCGATGGCGTCGTTGATGACGTTCATCACCCGAGCCTTGCGCAGCAGATCGTCCGCGTCCGGCCGCCCGAGCTGCGCGAAGACGTTGCCGCTGCGGACCACGACCTCACCCTTGTCGTTTTTTGCGCTGCTGTTCTTCATGATGTTCCTTCGCGAGCGCGTAGCGGCCGCGGATACGGTCGAGGTCGCGTTCCGGGGTCGTGTTCCCGCGCTTCGACTTCTTGATGAAGACGTCGAGCACGTAGACGGTGTCGCCTAGTTTCACGGTGTAGGCCCCCCGAAACGTCCGCTTATCGTGGTCGACGAGGACTTCGATGACGTTCGCGAGATCGCCGTGAAGCGGCTTGGAGAACCGGGCCTTCTTTCCGTGCTGAGCGAGGTCGAGTGCATAGCTGATCTCGTCTTGAACCTCGTCGGGCATCGTGACCAGGTCTTCGTACGACGATCCCACCCATGCGATGGGCTTTTCATCCATGTCGGCTTCGCGGCTTATGGCATTTATACCATAACATGAAAACTCCTTTCTCCGATGAGCCCGTTCCGACGCCTTAGGATTCGCGCGCAAACACTGATCTACCAGATGATGAGCGGGGAGCGTTGCCGCGATGTGACCGACGCGTAGGACAAAGCGGCCAGCGGAAGTCCGCAAGCGGCGTACGGCCGTCGAAGCTGGGTAAACCAGATCTCGTGAAAGCGACCGACCAAGCGTCTCACGGGCGTTCCGCCAGCACGTTCCGCCGGCGCCGGCTGCGCGCGGCGCAACGGGATCGCGCGCGCGGATGACGAGCTCGGGCGGCTGTCTGTGCGC
>CAXTNU010000479.1:0-2728 GCA_964245595.1 uncultured bacterium
GGTTCGTCGCCTACGCGGTGCAGACCAAGGCCGGCGGGAGCGACGGCGTGCGCGTCTACGACACCGCCAAGGGCACGACCAGCGACGTGCTGGTCGGCGACGGCCGCTACCGCCAGCTCGCCATCGCGCGCGACGGCTCGGCGCTGGCGTTCTTGAGCGACGTCGCGACGTTCGAGCGCGACGTGCCGCACGATGCGGCCTACGTGGTCGACCTGCGCGCGGACAAGCTGGGCGCGCGCAAGGCGGTCGACACCGACACGGCGGGCATCGCTCCCAACCAGGCGCCCAGCGCGAACGGCGCGCTGACGTTCACGCGCGACGGCAAACGCCTGTTCCTGGGCACCGCGCCCGCGCCGACGCCGCTCCCCTCGGGCACGCCCGCGCCGACCGCGGTCGACCTCTGGAGCTGGCAAGACGACATGCTGCAGTCGCAGCAGAAGAAGAACGCGACGAGCGAGCGCAAACGCACGTATCCGGGCGTGTACGACGTGGGCGCGGGCCGCTACGCCCAGCTCGGCTCGGACTCGCTGCGCGACGTGACGAACAACCAGAATCCCGACGTCGCGTTCGGCCAGGACGACCGCGCGTACCGCCGCGCGGGCTCGTGGCTAGGCGAAGTGTACCGCGACCTCTACGCGGTCTCGCTGGCCGACGGGCGGCGCACGCTGCTCGCGCGCCGCGCGTCGGACACGGCCGAGCTGTCGCCGGGCGGGCGTTATGCGATCGCGTGGGACGAGCAGTCGCGGCACTGGGTCGCGCTGCGCGTCGCGGACCGCAAGCGGGTCGTGCTGGGCGCGAGCGCGCGGGTGCCGTTCTGGTTCGTCGGCGACGATCATCCCGCGCCGCCCCAGCCGTACGGGAACGGCGGCTGGCTGGCGGGCGACCGCGGGGTGCTGCTCTACGACGAGTACGACGTCTGGCTGGCCGACCCGGACACGGGCGCGGTCAGAAACCTTACCGCCGGCACGGGCCGGCGCACGCACACCGTGTACAGTCCGGTCCAGACCGATCCCGACGCCGATGCGTTCGCGGCCGACAAGCCGCTGCTGCTGGGCTTCGTCGACGCGCGCACCTTCGCCAGCGGCTACGCCCGCGTCGCCCCCGGCGGGGGCGTGCCGACGACGCTGCTGAAAGCCGACGAGGTCGTGAACGGCCAGCGCGACGTGTTCAATGCGCCGCTGCACGACCTGACCTTCCCGCCGCTCATGGCGCGGCACGCGGACCGCTTTCTCTTCAGCCGAGAGTCGTTCCGCGAGAACCGCGATTTCTGGACCGCGGATACCTCGTTCCGCGACCCGCGCCGGGTCACCGACGCCAACCCGCAGCAGGCCAAGTACCGCTGGGGCACGGAGCGGCTGATCGACTTCAAGGGCGCCGACGGCACCCCGCTGCGCGCGGTGATGCTCGTCCCCGACGGACTCAAGCCCGAGCGCAAGGCGCCGCTGCTGGTCTACTTCTACGAGACGTGGAGCAGCATGCTGCACACGCACTACAATCCCGGCCCCGGCACCAGCCCGAACTTGGCGCGCTACGTCTCCAACGGCTACGTGGTGCTGCTGCCCGACGTGCGCTACAAGCCCGGCCACCCCGGCAAGAGCGCGGTCGACGCGCTGCTGCCCGCGGTCGACGCCGCGCTGAAGACCGGCTACGTCGACTCCAAGCGAATGGGCATCGCGGGGCACTCGTGGGCGGCCTACCAGATCAACTACCTGATCACCCGGACGCAGCGCTTCCACGCGGTCGAGGCGGGCGCGGCGGTCGACGACATGTTCAGCGCGTACTCCGGGATTCGGCTCGAGAGCGGGGTCGTGCGCGAGTCGCAGTACGAGCACACCCAGTCGCGCATCGGCGCGACGCCCTGGGACCGGCCCGACCTCTACCTCGAGAACTCGGGCCTGTTCGGAATCCGCAAGATCAGCACGCCGTACCTCACCATCCACAACGACCAGGACGGCGCGGTGCCGCAGTTCCAGGGCATCGAGTTCCTCACCGCGATGCGGCGCCTGGGCAAGCAGGCGTACCTGTTCAGCTTCGACGGCGAGGACCACAACCTGCGCGGGCGCGAGCAGCAGAAGTACTGGACCGTGCACCTCGACGAATGGTTCGACTACTGGCTCAAGGGCGCGCCGCGCCCGGGCTGGATGAACGGGGTGGACTACCTGCACCGCGGCGAGCGCGACGTGCACCCGCTCTACGGCGAACCCGACTAGCGTGCTGGCCCTCGCGCTCGCGGCGGCGCTGGCCGCGGCGCCCCCGCCGCCGGTGCGCGTCCACCTCTACGAGCGGCTCACCATCGCGCCGGCCGGCGACCGCGTCGCGGCGGTCGAGTCGCTCCAAGCCGAAGGCGGCGCGGTGCCGGCGCACGGCACGCTGGTCGTGCGCGCGGCGCGCGACGGCACGGTGCTGCGCCGGTTCGATCCCTGCCGCGCCTGCACGTACACCGCCCCCGCGTTCTCGCCCGACGGCCGGCGGCTGGCGTTCCTCGCCAGCGATGCGAAAGCGGGCACCGTGTCGCTCGACGTCGCCGAAGGCGGCGCGGCGGTGCGCGCGCTGACGACGATCCACGGCGTGGCGCGCACCGTGCGCTGGTCGCCGACGACGTCACGAGCGTCGTGATCCCTGGGTGTGGCCATTACCCGGCCGAGGAAGCGCCCGCCGCGGTCAGCGGGGCGCTCGGGAGAGTTCTCGCGCGTAGAGGAGGCGCCGTTTGCCTACCCGAGGACCCAAA
>CAXTNU010000480.1:0-2722 GCA_964245595.1 uncultured bacterium
ACGCGCACGCCACCTGGCTGTTCGACACCGCGCGCGCCGACGGGCGCAGCGGCGGCAGCGGGCGCACCTTCGACTGGCAGCTCGCGCGCCGGCTGGCCGGTCCGCGCCCGATCGTGGTCAGCGGCGGGCTGACGCCCGAGAACGTCGCCGCCTGCGTGCGCGCGGTGCGCCCGTTCGCGGTCGACGTCGCCGGCGGCGTCGAGACGAACGGCAGGAAAGATCCGCTCAAGGTGCGCGCGTTCGTGGCCGCGGTCCGCGCCGCCGACGCCGAGGCCGGGGAATGATTCCCGCCCTGCCGGCCGGCGTCACGGCGCGCCTGCGCGCAGCGATCGACGGCCTTCCCGGTGCGGCAATCGCGGTCGGACGTCTGGCCGGCGCCGACACCTCGGTCGAGGTGATCGCCGGCCGCGGCGCGGCGCGTGATCCCGCGCGAGTGTTCCAGATCGGCTCGGTCGGCAAGACGGTCACCGCGACGCTGCTGGCCGACGCGGTGCTGCGCGGCGAAGTGCGGCTCGACGAGCCGCTCGCGGCGCTGCTGCCCGCCGGCGTGCGCGCGCCGTCGTTCCGCGGGCGCGAGATCACGCTGGCCGACCTGGCGACGCACCGCTCCGGCTTGCCGGCGTTTCCGGCGAATTTCGACCCGAGCGCGCCCGACCCGTTCGCGCGCTACGACCGGGCCAAGCTGTTCGCGTTCCTGAACGCCTACGAGCTGCCGCGCGCGCCCGGGGCCGGCTACGAGTACTCGAACGCGGGTTACGGGCTGCTCGGCCTGCTGCTCGCCGAGCGCGCGGGGACGACCTACGCCGCGCTCGCGCACGCGCGCGTGTTCGCCCCGCTGCGCATGACGGCGACCAGCGCCGGGCCGGCCAACGGCGCGCGCTTGATCGCCGGCTACGACGAGACCGGCCGGCGCGTGTCGCCGTGGCGTTTCGACGTGCTGGCGGGCGCGGGTTCCATCACGTCCACCGCGGGCGACTTGCTCGCCTACGCCGGCGCGCAATTGCCCGCCGCGCGCGGACCCGTCGCCGACGCGGCCCGCTTGGCGCACGAGCCGCGCGCCGATTGCCCGCAAGGGCGCATCGGCCTAGCCTGGACGATCGCGCAAGACGGTACGCTTTGGCACAACGGCGGCACGAACGGATTCCGCAGCATGCTCGCGCTCGGACCGCGCGCGGGCACGGCGGTCGTGCTGCTGGCGAGCGCGGTCGTCGGCGCGGACGTGCTCGAATCGACCGCTTTCCAGCTCCTCCAGCTCTCCAGTCAGGAACCATGACCGACTCCCAGCAGACCCCCGCCACCCCCGACGCGCGCGGCTACTTCGGCCGCTACGGCGGCGTGTTCGTGCCCGAAGTCTTGGTCGAGGCGCTCGCCCGGCTCGAGGCCGCGACGCGCGAGGCCTTCGCCGACCCGGCGTTCTGGGCCGAGTACGAAGCGCTGCTGCGCGACTTCGTCGGCCGCCCGTCGCCGATCTACGTCGCCGAGCGGCTCGTCGACGAGCCGGCCGCGACGATCGTGTTCAAGCGCGAAGACACCAACCACACCGGCGCGCACAAGATCAACAACACGGTCGGCCAGGCGCTGCTCGCGCGCCGGATGGGCAAGTCGCGCATCATCGCCGAGACCGGCGCGGGCCAGCACGGCGTCGCGACCGCGACGATCGGGGCCAAGCTCGGGATGACGGTCGACGTCTACATGGGCGCGGTCGACGTCGAGCGCCAAGCGCTCAACGTGTACGTGATGAAGCTGCTCGGCGCGACCGTGCACCCGGTCGAGAGCGGCACCCGCACGCTCAAGGACGCGACCAACGAAGCCTTTCGCGAGTGGGCCGCGCGGGTCGAGGACACGTTCTACGTCATCGGCTCGGTGGTCGGCGCGCATCCCTATCCGTACCTAGTGCGCGAGTTCCAGAAAGTGATCGGGATCGAGTCGCGCGCGCAGGTGCTCGAGCGCTTCGGCCGTCTGCCGACCGACGTCGTGGCCTGCGTGGGCGGCGGCTCGAACGCGATGGGCATGTTCGCCGGCTTCGTCAACGATGCCGACGTGAATCTGTGGGGCGTCGAGGCCAGCGGCCACGGCGTGCACGCGCTCGACACCGCGGCCTCGCTCAGCGCCGGCAGCGTCGGCATCCTGCACGGCTCGCGCAGCTACGTGCTGCAGGACGACGAGGGCCAGGTGCGCGACACGCACTCGGTCAGCGCGGGACTGGACTACCCGGGCGTCGGTCCCGAGCACGCCTATCTCAAGGACAGCGGCCGGGCGCGCTACGTCGCGGTGAACGACGACGAGGCGCTCGCATCGTTCCACCACACCGCGCGCCGCGAGGGCATCGTGCCGGCGCTCGAGACCGCGCACGCGATCGCCTACGCGCGCAAGCTCGCCGTCGAGCGCGGGCCGGGCGGCCTGGTGCTGGTCAACCTGAGCGGGCGCGGCGACAAGGACGTGCGCACCGTGGCCGCGCTCGAGGGGAGCGAGGCGTGACCTCGACCGCGCCCGCGACCGCGGAGGTCTTCGCCCGCACCCGCGCCGAGCGCCGCGCCGCGCTGATCGGCTACGTCGTCGCCGGCGACCCCGACCGCGCGACCACGCTGGCGGTGCTCGAAGCGATCAGCGCCGCCGGGGTCGACCTGATCGAGCTGGGCATCCCCTACGGCGACCCGCTCGCCGACGGGCCGACCATCGCCGCGGCGGCGCAGCGCGCGCTCGACGGCGGCACCCGGATGGC
>CAXTNU010000481.1:0-2717 GCA_964245595.1 uncultured bacterium
GGCCGACACCGTCCGCGCGGCGGACTGGGCGAGCGGAGCGGCCCCGCCCGCGCCGGCTCCCGGGATGGGCGACGTGCCGCTGGAGACGTTACCGCCGCAGGCCGCCAGCAGCGCGGTCGTGACGGTCAGGGCGAGCAGCCGGGTCAAAGGAGAAAATCGCAAAGAAGACACCCAATTCGGTCGTGTGCGGGGAATGCCGGGCGAATCGGTGCGGGGCACTCACGTTCGTACATGTCCGAGATCCATCGCACCGCCGCCTCTCCGAGGCCGGCCGCCGGTCCACCAGGCTGGGTAATGTGATCGGGCGCAACGTCGTCGCTCCGCCCCTCGGCCCCGGCATCTTGACAGACCGAATGCTTTACATCTAAACTATTCATTTAGCAAGCGTCCGGAGGGTTTCCAGGTGCGCATCGTCTGCATCGGCGGCGGGCCGGCCGGCCTGTTCTTCTCGATCCTGATGAAAGCCGCGCGGCCGGACGCCGAGCTCGCGCTCTACGAACGCAACCGGGCCGAGGACACCTTCGGCTGGGGCGTCGTCTTCTCCGACCAGACGCTGGGCAACATCGCCGCGGCCGACCCGCCCACCTACGAGCGAATCGTCGAGAGCTTCGTCCACTGGGACGCGATCGACGTCCACTACCGCGGGCGGGTCATCCGCGCCGGCGGCCAGGGCTTCGCCGGCATTGCCCGCAAGCGGCTGCTGCGCATCCTGCAAGAGCGCGCGGCGGCGCTGGGCGTGGAACTGCACTTCGAGAGCGAGGCCGACGACGCGGCCCACGCCGGGGCCGACCTGCTGGTGATCGCGGACGGCGCCAACAGCCCCACCCGCAAGAAGTACGCCGAGCGCTTCGGCACCACGCTCGAGCCGCGCCGCAACCGCTACATCTGGCTGGGCACGCACCAGCGCTTCGAGGCCTTCACCTTCGCGTTCGAGCAGACGCCGCAAGGCTGGTTCCAGGTCCACGCCTACCAGTTCGACGCCGACACCGGCACGGTGATCGTCGAGTGCCGCGAGGAGACCTGGCACGCCGCCGGGCTCGACACCGCGACCACCCAGGAGTCGATCGCGTTCTGCGAGCGGCTGTTCGCGCGCTATCTCGGCGGGCACGGGCTGATGAGCAACGCCGCCCACCTCAAGAACCCTTGGGTGAGCTTCGTGCAGGTCGGCAACGCGCGCTGGTTCGACGGCAACCGGGTGCTGCTGGGCGACGCCGCCCACACCGCGCACTTCTCGATCGGCTCGGGCACCAAGCTCGCGCTCGAGGACGCGATCGGTCTGGTGCGCGCGCTCGAGCGCAACCCCGACCGCGAGCGCGCCTTCACGGAGTACGAGAGCGAGCGCCGGGTCGAGGTGCTGCGCCTGCAGAACGCCGCGCGCAACAGCACCGAGTGGTTCGAGAACGTGGCCCGCTACGCCAACCTCGAGCCCGAGCAGTTCGCATACAGCCTGCTGACCCGCAGCCAGCGCCTCGGGCACGACAACCTGCGCCTGCGCGACCGGGCCTACGTCGAGCGGATCGAGGAGTGGCTCGCGCAGCGCGCCGGCGCGGCGAAACCGGTGCCGCCGATGTTCACCCCGTTCGCGCTGCGCGCGCTGGAACTGCCGAACCGCGTGGTCGTCTCGCCGATGGCGATGTACTCGTGCACGGACGGCACGCCCGACGACTTCTACCTCGTGCACCTGGGTGCGCGGGCGCAGGGCGGAGCGGGGCTGGTGTTCACCGAGATGACCTGCGTCGCGCCCGACGGCCGCATCTCGCCCGGCTGCGCCGGCATGTACAAGGAGGAGCACGGGCCGGCCTGGGCGCGGATCGTCGAGTTCGTCCACACCCACACGCCCGCGAAGATCGCGCTGCAGCTCGGCCACGCGGGCCCCAAAGGCTCGACCCAGCGCGGCTGGGAGGAAGCCGACGAGCCGCTGCGCGACGACAACTGGCCGCTGCTGGGCCCCTCGCCGGTGCCGTTCGGCGAGCGCAACCAGGTCCCGCGCGCGATGACGCTCGCCGACCTCGAACGGGTCAAGGCGCAGTTCGTGCGCGCCGCCGAGCTGGGCGCGCGCTGCGGCTTCGACCTGCTCGAGCTGCACTGCGCGCACGGCTATCTGCTCTCCAGTTTCATCACGCCGCTGACCAACCAGCGCAGCGACGCCTACGGCGGCAGCCCGGCGAACCGCCTGCGCTACCCGCTCGAGGTGTTCGCGGCGGTTCGCGCGGTGTGGCCGGCCCACTTGCCGATGTCGGTCCGCATCTCGGCGACCGACTGGGTCGAAGGCGGCATCACGCCCGCCGACGCGGTCGAGGTCGCGCGCGCCTTCGACGCGGCCGGGGCGGACTTGATCGACGTCTCGGCCGGGCAGACCTCGCGCGCCGCGCAGCCGGTCTACGGGCGCATGTTCCAGACCCCGTTCTCCGACAAGATCCGCAACGAGCTGCGGATCGCGACGATGGCGGTCGGCAACATCACCGACGCCGACCAGGTCAACGGCATCGTCGCCGCCGGCCGGGCCGACCTCGTCGCGCTGGCCCGCCCGCACCTGGCCGACCCCTACTTCACCCTGCACGCCGCGGCCCAGCTCGGCTACGACGAGCAGCCCTGGCCCCAGCAGTACCTGCCCGGGCGCGACCAATACCTGCGCACGCTGCGCCGCGCGATGGCGGCCGCCGAGGCCGAGGTGACGCGATGAGCCGGCGCGGCGCGCACGCGCTGGTGACCGGCGG
>CAXTNU010000482.1:0-2714 GCA_964245595.1 uncultured bacterium
ATCCCGATCCGCTTCGACAAGCAGACCGCCACGCCGGTCCAGGTCGACGGCGTGCAGGGCCTGGCGATCGGCGACGAGACCGGGATCGGCTCGGCGATCGTCTGGACCAAGGGCGGCACGCTCTACGCCGTGGGCGGCACGCTGGCCCAGAGCGCGGTGCTCGCGATCGCGAACGACCTGCGCTAGTGGCCGGCGAGGCGATCGCAGCGCGCGGTCTGGCCAAGCGCTACGGCCGGGTCGACGCGCTGCGCGATCTGACCCTGCGGGTCGAGCGCGGCGAGTGCCTGGGTTTCCTGGGTCCCAACGGCGCGGGCAAGTCGACCGCGGTCAAGCTGCTGCTGGGGCTGGTCCGCCCCAGCGGCGGCGCGGCGGAGCTGCTGGGCCGGCCGGTCGGCGAGCGCCGCACCCGGCGCGGGGTGGGCTACCTGCCCGAGCTGTTCCGCTACCCCGACTGGCTGGCCGCGCGCGAGGTGCTGGCCTTTCATGCTCGTCTGATCGCGAGGCGGTGCTCGAGGAGGTCGGCCTGCGCGGGCGGGCCGGCGACCGCGTCGGCACCTACTCCAAGGGGATGCAGCAGCGGCTGGGGCTGGCCGTGGCGCTGCTCGGCGATCCGGCGCTCGTCTTCCTCGACGAGCCCACCTCGGCGCTCGACCCGGTCGGGCGGAGCGACGTGCGGGCCCTGATCGAGCGCCTGCGCGCCCGCGGCACGACCGTGTTCCTCAACTCGCACCTGCTGGGCGAGGTCGAGCGGGTCTGCGACCGGGTCTGCGTGGTCGACCGCGGCCAGGTCGTCGCCCAGGGCACGGTCGACGGGCTGGTGGGCGCGGCCCGGCGCGGGGTTCGGGTGCGGCTCGACGACGGCTGGCACGACCACGACGTGGCCCCGAGCGAAATTCCCGACTTGGTCGCACGGCTGGTCGCGCAGGGCGCGCGCGTGCACGCCGTCGAGCCGCGGCACACCTCGCTCGAAGAGCGCTTTCTCGAGCTGGTCCGGCCGGCGTGACGGCGCTGCTCTTCGCCGGGCTGACCCTGCGCGAGCTGGTCCGGCGCCGGCTGGTGGTCGCGGTCGCGCTGATCACGCTGGTGATCCTCGCGTTCAGCGCCTGGGGCATGCACCGGCTGGCCGGCGCGACGATCGGCGGTAATCCCATTCCGCCGACCGCGGTGCGCGCGACCGCGGCCGGGATCGTGATCCTGCTGGCGTTTCTGTTCTCGTTCGTGGTCGCGGTCGGCGCGGCGCTGGTCGGCGCGCCCGCCCTGGCCGAGCCGGTCGCCAACGGCGAGATCCTGGCCGTGGTGGCCCGGCCGGTTCGGCGCGCCGAGATCGTGCTGGGCCGCTGGCTGGGGACGCTGGCCGGACTCGCGCTCTACGTCGCCGCCGCCGGCGGCTGCGAGCTGCTGGTCGTGCGTGCGCTGACCGGCTACCTGCCGCCGCACCCGCTCGTCGCGCTGGCGTACTTGTGCGGGCTAGCCGCCGTGGTGACCACCGCGGCGATCGCGCTCGCCGCGCGGCTGCCGGCACTCGCGGCGGGCATCGTCGCGGCGCTCCTGTTCGGCCTGGCGTGGATCGGCGGCATCGTCCAAGCGGTCGGGCTCGCCTTCGGCAACACCGGTCTGGCCGACGCCGGCACGCTGGTCGCGCTGGTGTTTCCGTCCGATGCGCTCTGGCGCGGCGCGCTCTACGCGCTCCAGCCCGCCGTCTTCACCGCCGCCGCGGCGACGATGAGCGCGAGCGCCGCCGCGACCTCGGTCAACCCGTTCGCGGTCGCGTCGCCGCCGCCGCCCGCGCTGCTCGCGTGGGCCGCGGGCTGGGTCGTGGTGGTGTTGGGCGCCGGCACGGCCGCGTTTCGCGCGCGCGATCTCTAACGCCGCGGATCGTGGCGCGGGCGAAAATTTACGCGCCGCCGGTCGTCCCCGGGTGTAGGCGAGCGTGGCTCGCAAGGACGACCGACGGCGGTCGCCTCTCTCGCGGCTAGCGCAAGAGAGGACGTTGTCGTAACGCGCCGTTCGTAACGGTGGATTCGTCGAGCGGGTGAGCGGCGCCACTGAGTCGTAACATACTGTGCCGGGCAACGCAATACCACACTCCGGAAGCGCGTTTCTATACTTGCCCGCGTGAACCAAACCTTCGGCGAGCGGCTGCGCTCGTTGCGAACGCGACGCCGTCTGACGCCAAGCGCCTTGGCGCACGCCGTCGGCGTGACCGAAGGCGCGATTCGCCAGATGGAATCCGGCCAGACCAAGAGCGCCAGTTTCCTGGTCGGCCTGCGGCTCTCGCGTGAGCTGGGCGTCACTCCGTGGTTTCTCGCGACCGGCGAGAACGCGCCCCGCTCGGAAACGGAATCACGTTCGCAAGCGGATCCGGTGCTGGCGGTACTGGAGAGTCTGACCCAGCAAGTAAACGGACTCGATCGGCGCGTGAAAGCTCTGGAAGCCCCGCCGCGCGGCGGTAGGAAGCGAAAAGCTCCAGGATGATCTCGAGTCCTTCGTCGGTGGGGTCCGGCATCGCGGAAACCCCGGTCGGCAGCGCGTACAACACGCTCCGGTTGTAGCGAACCGCGGTGCCAACAGACTGGCATCGCGCGAATGCAACCGCAATCCCGGCGCGGGGAGACCGCCCGCCCGCGGCATACTCCTGGCCCATGATCGCCTCGGCCACGCTCGCGCCCGACCTGCGCGCCGCGCTCGACGAGCACGGGTACGCCGTGCTCCCC
>CAXTNU010000483.1:0-2702 GCA_964245595.1 uncultured bacterium
TTGTGGCACAAGCTGCCGACCACCGTGCCGGACTGCCGCACGACCGGGTCGGCGACGACGGCCGAGGTGTCGGCGAGCAGCGGGTACGCCGTGCCGATCAGCGGCAATCGCTCGAGCGCGGCGTCGCGCGCGAGCGCTCCGACGGTCAGCATGCCGTCCTGCTCGCGCACGAACGCCAGCTCCGCGAGCCGGTTGATGTCGACCAGTACCGCCGGCCGCGCGAGCCGGTAGCGCATCGCGGGAATCAGGCTCTGGCCGCCGGCCAGCACGCGCGCGTCGGCGCCGTGCTCGGCCAGAAGCGCGAGCGTTTCGTCGACCGACTCGGCGCGGCGGTACTCGAACGCGGCAGGGAACATGCGGCCTCCTACGCTCCACGCCGTCGTCGCTCGGCGGGGTTCCTTGTGTTCGCTGGGAACACTCGTGGCCCTCGCGGGTCCGGGCGAGCCGGATCAGCCGGCGATGAGCTCGCGCATCAGCCGCGTCGTCTCGGCGGTCGGAGCGACGCCCAGGCTCTTGCGCAGGTGCGCCGCGAGCTGGTCGTAGACGGCCCGCGCGCGCTCGCGCCGGCCGAGCGCCGCGAACGAGCGCATGACCAGCCGCGCCGCGCCCTCGTGCCCGCGCTCGGCGGCGATCAGCTCGAAACCGTGCGTCACCGCGACCGCGTGGTCGCCGCGCGCGAAGGCGTCCTCGGCCAGCCGCTCGAGCACCGCCACGAACGCGCTCTCGCAGCGCACCCGCAGCGGCAGGATCCAGTCGGCGTCCTCACCGCTCAGGAACTCGCCCTGGTACAGCCGCAGCGCCTCGTGCCAGCCGGCCGGATCGTCGCCCTGCGCGAGCGCGAGGAACCGCGCGAAGTCCGTCTCGATCGTGAGCGCTTCGTTCCACACGTAGCTGCCGCGCACGGAGCGGATCGCGTCGAAGCCGCCGAGCACGTTGCGCAGCATCGCGCGCGCGGCGCTCGCGAGCAGGTGCACGCGGTGCGCGCCCGCGTCGGTTTCGCAGTCGGGCCAGAACGCCTCGACCAGCTCGTCGCGCGAGACCAGCCGGCGCGGGTGCGCGACCAGGTACTGGATCAATTGCCGGCCTTTCTTGATCGAGGAGCCCGAGAGCCAGCGCTCGCCGTCGCGAATCGCGAACTCGCCCAGGCAGCGCACGACGAGCGTTCGGCGCCGCGCCGCCGCGTCGGGAACGGCACAGCGAAGCTGGTGCACCACGGTCGCGAACCGCCGCACGTCGTTCGAGCCCCCTTCGACGAGCTGCGCGAGTTCGTCGATCAAACCGGAAAGCACCGGTGGCGAATACTGCACTTGGTGTACACCCCACCCTTGCACGCAAAAAGAGTGACGCCATCCTAGCACCGCCCCCAAGTCGGGTCAACCGGGCCGCCGCCGGCTGGGAGAGCGCGCGGAGAGCGCCGGGAGAGAATGCCCCCGTATCGTTGCGTCCACGTATATGAGGCATCCGATGGAGCAGCGATTGACGGCTTTGCTTTCGCTGCGCCCGCTCGCGGAAGGCGAAGTCGCCGTCGCGATCGAGCGCAGTGCGGACGGCCGCCACGTGACGGTGGACGACACGACGCTCGTGCTCACGCTATGGCACGAGGGCGCCGACGTCGTGCGCGGCCGCTTCCACCATCCCAGCTCCGGCTCGGTCGCATACTTTCAGAGCAACGACACGCTGCTCGCGATGGCGAACGTGCTGCGCGTCAGGCTGGCGCCCTAGGTGCGGCACGAAGAGAACGCTCCGGCGGTGCAAGACTATGCGTTCGAGCACATCGAGCGCGCGTGGCAGGCGCGCTGGGACGACGCGCGCATCTTCTGGACCGAGCGCACCGCCGGCCGCCCGAAGTGGTTCGTGATGGAGCTGCCGCCGTTCGCCAACGGCGACCTGCACCTCGGCCACGCGCGCAACTACGCGATCGCCGACGCCGGCGCGCGCTTCCGCCGCATGGCCGGTTACGACGTGTCGTACACCAGCGGCTTCGACACCTTCGGCCTGCCCAACGAGACCGCGGCGCGCACCGCCGGCGAGCACCCGCTCGACCTCGCCGAGCGCTACTGCGCGCTCATGGCCGAGCAGTTCGTGCGCTTCGGCCTCAGCCACGACCGGCGCCGCATCATCGGCTACCACATCCCGGAATACTACGTCTGGATCCAGTGGGTGTTCCTCAAGCTGCACGAGGCGGGGCACCTGCTGCGCCGCGGCGCGACGGTGAACTGGTGCCCGCGCTGCGACATCTCGCTGGCCGAGAGCTTGATCGACGACGGCGTGTGCTGGCGCTGCAAGGCGACGCCGGTGCCGCGCGAGACCGAGCAATGGTTCATCCGCGAGAGCGACTTCGCCGACGACATGCTGGCCGGTTTGCCGGCGCTCGACGGCTGGCCGAGCGCGATCAAGGGCATCCACCGCGACTGGATCGGCCGGCGCGAAGGGCTCGACATCGACTTCCGCCTGGGCACGGGCGAGACGCTGGCGGTCTTCAGCGACGACCCGGCGCTGCTGCCCGACGCGGCCTTCATCGCGCTCGGGCACGCGCACCCGCTGGCGCTCGCGCACGGCGTGAACGTGAGCGACCATCCCGAGGCCCACGGCGTGCCGCTGGGCGTGCTGGCGGAGGTGCCGCTGGCGGGCCGCGCGATTCCGCTCGTCGTGGTGTGCGGCGACCCGGCGACGCCGCCCGACGGCTCGACGAGGCGCTCGCC
>CAXTNU010000484.1:0-2701 GCA_964245595.1 uncultured bacterium
GCCGCAGCGCGGCCGCGCGCCCGAGCGTCACCGCGAGCGCACCGAGTAGGTCAGCGTGATCTGGCGCGGCCCGATCCCGTAGAGCTGCGTCGTCGCGCGCCCGTACTGCGCGTAGTCGCCCGGGGTCGCGAACTGATTGAGCCCCAGCGGCAGACCGTAGTCGACGATGTGGTCGTAGAACGGCGCGTACTGGAACAGGTTGAAGACGTACAAGCTCAGCGCGCCGTTGCGCAGGCTCTTGTTGAGCGCGAGATCGGTGCGCGTGAAGCCCTGCCGCCCCGAGAGATTGCCGGGCCCGGTATAGTAGCCCATCAGCCGCGCGTGGTAGCCGGCGCGGAAGGTCATGTCGGCCGCCAGCGAGGCGGTGTGGAGCGGAATCTCCTGGCCCGAGTCGGGCACGAACGTCTGCGAGCCGATCGTCAGGCGGTGGTCCTGCTGCAGGAAGTCGATCGGCAGCGCCCGGTACGAGACCGACTGGATCGCGTAGCTGTAATCGAAGAACAGCGAGCGCGTCGCGCGCTGGCGGCCGGTGACGTCGACCCCGCGCGCCAGCTCGCGCCCGATGTTGTAGTTGCCGTTGAGGGTCAGGTTGGCGATGGTCGGCGCGGGAAACCCGGAGCACTGCGCCTGGTACGCCGCGAGGTAGGCGTCGATCGCCGCCGGCGAGGTGAAGCTGAGGTTCGCGAGCACCGGCAGCGGCGCGTTGTAGCCGTACTGCACCTTGCTCGCGAAGTTCTGGTTGTAGAGCTCGGCCTGGGTGAACGAGTCGCCGCTCCAGCGGTGCGTCCACGAGAAGTCCTCGTCCGACGCGCGCTCGGGCTTGGTGTAGCCGGCCGGCGCCGTGCCGATCGAGGTCTGGCCGCCGCAGCTCACGCCGGTCTGGAACTGCTGCAGCGGGACGGGCTGGTAGGTCTGGTTGTCGGGCGCGTAGGGCAGATCGGACGCCGCGCCCGCGGCGATGCGGAACGTGTCGTTCGGCCGGCGGTACAGCACCGCCAGGCGCGGGTCGTTGAACCACGCGTTGGGCTGGTGCGAGTTCTTGATGTAGTCGTAGGCGTAGATGCTCAGCGGCGAGCCCGACGGGTGGTGGACGAGGCTGAAATAGAGCGACTGGATGTCGTTGCCGTAGGTGAACAAGTAGCCGCCGTCGGGCACGAAGCCCGGCTTGAACGCCAGGCCGACCTCGTTCTGGCGGTAGTTGTTGGAGAAATATCCCGCGCCGACTTCGTCGTTCTTGTAGACCAGCGTGTCGGAGACGTTGATGCCGGCCTCGCTGTCGTGAGTCTGCTTGGTGTGGATGTCGTTGAGGTCGCCCAGCGCCGTGACGAAGTTCGCGTTGGCGAAGAGCTGCGAGCGCTTGAAGATGCTGCCGTAGGTGTCGACCAGGAAGCGGTAGTGCTGCCCGTTCGATTCGAGCCGGAAGTCGGTGTCGTTGTTGTTCTCGGCGATCTGCCCAAGCTCGCCGGTCGCGTAGCCGCTGTGATAGGTCGCGAACTGCTGCGGCGTCTGGCAGGCGAAGCCGCCGTCGGGCTGGCCGCTGGGGCCGATGCCGTTGGGCTGGCCGCTCGGCCCGTTGACCGTGAACGTGCCGGCCGGGCAGAGGTCCTTGGCCGGGTTCTTGCCCGCCAAGTCCTTGTTGCCGTCGAACAGCGCGCGCTGGTAGGTGACGTAGTCGACGGACTTGTCGCCCTCGTTGTCGTGCAGCTCCGAGGTGCCGATGACGGTCGCCGTCGCGGTCAGCGCGGGCGACAGCTTGTAGACGGCTTTGAGCAGCTCGGAATGGGTGGTGAAGCCGGAGTCGACCGTGGCGTAGTTGCGCGCCGCGACCGCCGGATCGGTGGCCGTCGGGTCGAAACCGCCGCGCGGCTGGTAGCGCGTGGTGCGGCCGTACGGCGCGTCGATCCCGTCGACGCCGAACGACACCGCGTAGCCCAGCCGGTCCGACGTGCCCGTCATCTGCAGGCCGGTCGCGGTCTTGTCGAAGGTGCCGAACGACTGCACGAACTGCCACTGGTTCTGCTGCGTCGGCTGGATCGTGCGCAGGTCGATCACGCCGCCGATCGCGTTGATCGGGTACAGCGCGCCCTTGCCCGAGCCGTACACGACGTTGACGGTCTGGAACGGGAACAGGGTCGCGCTCTGGATCGCGACCTCGGTCGGGTGGCCGTCGATGAGGTATTGCGTCACCCCCTGCAGGCCGCGCAGTTGCAAGTTCGTCTCGTTGCCGGGCGTGGCCAGACCCTGGCTCTCGACGACGTTGGGCAGGTTCTGGAGCGCTTGGTCGATGCGGGTGAAACCCGACTGCACCACGTCGCTGACCGCCACCGAGTGCTGCACGACGGTCGCCGGCTGGAGCGCGTTGCTGGCCCGGGTCGAGGTGCGGCCGATGGAGCGCAGGTTGCCCGAGCTGGACTCGAGCCGCTGGATCGCCAGCGTCGCGCCGGCGGGCGTACCGGCGACCAGCGCCAGCTCGTCCGAATCGGTCGTCTGGTAGCCGCTCAGCCGCGCTTCGAGCACGTAGACGCCGGGCGGCAGGGTGAGCAGAAACCGGCCTTGCGCGTCGGTCGTGGCGCGCTCGGGCCGGTTCAGCACCACGACCGCGACGCCCGCCAGCGGCAACCCGCTCGAACGGTCGACGATGGTGCCGCTCAGCGGCGCGAGCGCACCGGCGAGCGCACCGGCGAGCGGTGCGCCGCCGGCC
>CAXTNU010000485.1:0-473 GCA_964245595.1 uncultured bacterium
CCCGACACCGAGGGCGTGCAGTTCCGCGCGCTCGGACCGGCGGCGGCGGGCGGTCGCGTGACGGCCGTCGCGGGAAGCGACCGCGACCCGCTGCTGTACTACGTCGGCGGCGCGGGCGGCGGGGTGTTCGAGTCGGACGACGGCGGGATCGCGTTTCGCCCGGTGTGGAATGGGCCGGCCTACGGCGCAATCGGGGCGCTCGCGGTCGCGCCGAGCGATCCCAAGACGGTCTGGGCCGGCACCGGCGAGGCCAACCCGCGCAACGACGTCTCGTGGGGGGACGGGGTGTATCTCAGCCGCGACGAGGCGAAGACCTGGGCCCACGTGGGCCTGGCCGAGACGTCGCACGTCGCGCAGATCCTGGTCGACCCGCGCGACCCCCGCCGCGCCCTGGTCGCCCCCCTGGGCGGCCCCGGGAAAGAAACGCCCCCGCCCCGCCTGTACCCGCCCCCCCCCGGCGGGCAGTCCGGGGC
>CAXTNU010000485.1:483-2694 GCA_964245595.1 uncultured bacterium
CAAGTCGTGGGCGAAGACGCTCTACGCCGGGCCCGCCAGCGGCGCCGCCGACCTGGCCTGGAACCCGCGCCGGCCCGCGGTAGTGTTCGCGGCGCTGTGGCAGTTCCGGCGCGAGCCGTGGGCGGCGACCAGCGGCGGCCCGGTCGACGGCCTCTACCGCTCGCGTGACGGCGGCCGCACCTGGGCGAAGATCGCCGGGCGCGGCTTCCCGGGCGGCCTGCTGGGGCGGATCGGGGTCGCGGTGGCGCCGAGCGACCCGCGCCGCGTCTACGCGGTCGTGCAGTCCAAAGCGGGCACCATCTGGCGCAGCGACGACGGCGGCGACACCTGGGCCAAGGTCTCCGGCAGCACGCTGCCCGAGCAGCGGCCGTTCTACTTCAGCCACCTCGCGGTCGACCCGACCGACGCCAACCGGGTGATCTCGCTCTCGATGCTGATGACCGTCTCGAAAGACGGCGGGCGCACCTGGAAGCACCTGGCCGAGAACCTGCACGCCGACCAGCACGCGCTGTGGTGGTCGCGCGACGGCAAGCGCATCATCGAGGGCAACGACGGCGGCGTCGTGCTGAGCAACAGCGGCGGCGCGGCCTGGGCGTTCCTCGACCGCATCCCGCTCGCCCAGGCGTACCACGTCGGGTTCGACCTCGGCAAGCCGTACACGCTGTGCGGCGGCCTGCAGGACAACTTCGGCTGGTGCGCGCCCACGACCGGGCGCAACGGCACCGGCCTGACCAACCGCGACTGGTACTCGGTGGTGGGCGGGGACGGCACGTTCGTGCAGCCCGACCCGCTCGACCCGGCGCTGATCTGGGCCGGCGCGCAGGACGGCTCGCTGAGCATCTACGACGAAAAAGCGCGCCAGAGCATCGACGTCACGCCCTACCCGCGCGACATCTTCAGCTCGGCCACCTCGCTGGCGGAATCGTCCTACCGCTTCAACTGGAACTCGCCCCTGGCGTTCTCGCCCCAGGACGGGCACGTCGCGTACTTCGGCGGCAACGTGGTGTTCGAGACGCGCGACCGCGGCCGGCACTGGAACCCGATCAGCCCCGACCTGACCCGCAACGAGAAAGCGCACCAGCGGCTTTCCGGCGGGCCGATCACGCTCGATCTGTCGGGTGCGGAGACCTACGACACGCTGCTCGCGCTCGCGCCTTCGCCCAAGCAGCCCGGCGTGATCTGGACCGGCAGCGACGACGGCCTGGTGCAGCTCACCCGCGACGGCGGCGCGCACTGGCGCGACGTCACGCCCGCCGGCTGGCCCCCGTCCGGCCGGGTCGAGGTCGTCGAGCCCAGCCCGCACGCGGGCGGCACCGCGTTCGCGCTGCTCGACCGCCACGAGCTGGGCGACCGCGCGCCGTACGTGGCGGTCAGCGACGACTACGGCGCGAGCTGGAGGTCGATCGCGGCGAACCTGCCGCCCGGCGTGCCGGTGCGGGTGATCCGGCAGGACCCGCGCGAGCCCGGCCTGCTCTACGCCGGGACCGAGACCGGGCTGTGGCTCTCGTACGACCGCGGCGCGCGCTGGGAGCGCTTGCGCGCCGGGCTGCCGGCCGTCCCGGTCTACGATTTGCACGTGCAGCCGAGCGCGAACGACCTGCTGGTCGCGACGCACGGGCGCGGCTTCTTCGTGCTCGACGATCTCGCGCCGCTGCAGGGCCTGGCCGCCGCGCGGCGCGCCGGCACCACGTTCTTCCCGGTGCGCGAGGCGACGCTGTGGGCCTCGTGGCCCTCCGACCAGGGCGCGACGCCGGCGGACCGGCTGTTCGCACCCAACGCGCCCAGCGGCGCGGTGCTGACGTTCTACCAGAAGACCAAGGCGCGCGAGCGGCCCTGGTTCGAGATCGCCGACGAGCGCGGGCGGGTGGTGCGCACGCTGCGCGGGCAGGTCGCGTTCGACCCGGCCGACCCGCCCAAGGGCGAGCGTGCGAGGTACTACGTCGGCAACGAGCCCGGGCTGGACCGCGCGACCTGGGACGGCAGCGAGGACGGCCCGGTGCGCTGGCTGGGCACCTCGTTCCAGAACGCCGGGCCGGCGAGCGGGCCCGAGGCGCTGCCCGGCACCTACACCGCGCGCCTGCACCGCGACGGGCGCGTCTTCGAGCAGCGCTTCACCCTGGTGGACGACCCGCGCAGCCCGTGGAGCGCGGCCCAGCGCGCCGAGCGCCACGCCTATCTCGCCACGGCGTACGGCTGGCTGGACGCGCTCGA
>CAXTNU010000486.1:0-2686 GCA_964245595.1 uncultured bacterium
GGAACGGCCCGGCCGGCCACTGCGGCGAGCTGGCCGGCTGCGACGTGCGCGCGGTCGTGCGCAAACACAAACGCGCCGCCCCGGTGGGCGACGCGCTGGTGCGCTGCGAGAGCTTCGAGGACCGGCCGCCGCTGGTCGATCTGCGCGAGCGCGAGCTCGGCGGGGCGGCTCGAGCCCCGCTGCGCCGGCACGCGGTCTAGGCGGCCCCTAGCGGTGCTGGTGGGCGCGGTCGTGCTTGTCGAAGTAGATGTTGCGCGAGAGGTTGTTCTCTTCGCGGTTGAGCCGGCGGTACTGCGCGGCGGTCAGGTGGCCGTTGTCGCGGCGCAGATCGCGGTTGCGCTGCGCTTCGATGCGGTTCTCCTGCGTTTCGACGCGGTCGTACTCGCCGTTCGTCAGCGAGCCGTTCTTGACGCCCTGGTTGATGCGCTGCTGCTCGTGGTTGAGGCGGTTCTGGACTTCGCCGGCGTTGGCGGCCAGCGGGGCGACGATGGAGGCCAGGAGCGCGGTCGCGATGAGGGTCTTGCTGAACATGTGGTGTCTCCTCGGACGCTGATGATGAATGCGTGCGGACCTCGTCGTCCGCTCGATCAGGATACGCGTCTGGGAACTTCCTCAAAGCATATCTCAGCGAACCCTCACCGTCGCCTCAGCCGCGTCTCATCTGGCGTACACCGCCGCACGCTGCAGCGGGTCGGCGCGGCACGTCAGCGCGCCGGCGCTACGGGAGCCGGCGGCCGGGCGCCTGCGAGACACCGGCCGCGTCGCGCAGCGCGTTGGCGTCGGCCCCGAGCGCGGTCTGGGCGCTCGACGAGCCCGGGCACGACAGGTCGGGCGAACGCGCCCCGCGGTACGCGACCGTCGTCACCGAGCCGAACGAGGTGCTCTTCATGCACCTCGCGCGCGGCAGCGCGCCCAGCGGTCCGGCCGCGCGCAGGTCGGCGAAGAAGCGCGTGGCCAGCGCCTCGTCGACGCGCTTGTGCTGCGTCGCGCCGGCCTGCTCGAGCGTCGTCCAGCCGTCGTCGCGCACGCGCAGCGTGTAGCCGGGAACGTTGGTCGAACCGGAGTTGACGATCACCGCCAGCGTCGGGTCGTTCGCGGTCGTCACCGCCGCGCCCGAAGAGAGGCGCCCCGGCGGCGCGGCGCCTCCGGGAAGCGCGGAGGCGGCCGGCCCCGCTGAAGCCGCCGGCATGGCCGAATCCGCAGGCACGGGCACGGCCGAGGAGGCCGGGAGCGGCGAGTCGGACGGCACGGGCTGCTGCTGCGCGAGCGCGAGGGCGAGAACGACGGCGGAGAGCATGGCCTGGTAACGCGCTGTGCGCAGGCGGCGTTTCCGCGCCCTAGCTCAAGCGGCGCTCCGCTTCGGCATAAGCCCGGTCGTGCGGCCCGAGGGCGAGAACGGTCACGATCCGGCATTCCTCGTCCAGCGTGAAGACGAGCCGCCAAGCCGCACCGCGGAAACGGAGGTTCGCGGCACGGGCTACCCGCAGTGGGCCGGATTTCTTCGGAAACGATTTCGGATCGCGCCGCAGCCTCGCGAACGTCGGCTTGAACGACACGTCCTCGAAGCCATAGGCTTTCAGCGTGCTACGGACGTCCTGATGCGACCGGATGGCGCCACGCGCCGTCGCCCGCGGTTGGAGTACCGGCGGCGTGCTGCCAGCTGCCGACTCGCTGGTTGCGCTTCGTCGATGATCGTGAAGAGGTCGTCGACGTCGACGAACTCGCTCTCCGGGTCTTGCATGCGGCGCAGCAGTTCCTCGTCGCTCGGAATACGATCGTCCACACGCGCCGGGCGAAGCAAGCGATGGACGGAGATGTCGAGAGCCCGAGCGATCTTGTCCAGCATCTCCAACCCGGGGTTCGCGTACTCGGCCGATTCCAGCCGAATGATCGTATAGCGCGATACGCCGGACCGCTTGGCCAATTCGGCTTGCGAGAGACGCTGGCGTGCGCGCTCGAAGGTGAGGTTTGCACTGAGGGACACCTGAGGCGACAAGACGCGCCGGTTGAAAGTGGTCATCAAGGTGCTCCTCATTCACGCGGATCTGGCGAGGTGACAAGGGTACGAGCCCGCCTGCAAATTGTCAACGCCGTGCAACTATTCACCGAGCTCAGCAGCGGCCATGCTGACGGAGCATTGGTCGCAATAGCCCTTGTGTACCAAACATATGTTCGATACAATAGTAGCCATATGCCGGTCGTATGTGTTTGGGCGCCCGCCTTTCGCCTCGCGGTGGCCCGGCTCGAGCAGCCCGGGCTCGATCTCGGCGGACCGCTGATCCTGGCCGACCGGATCGAGCGCGGGCGGGTGGTGGACTGCTCGCCGGCCGCAGCGGCGCTGGGAGTGCGGACGGGGATGACGCTGGTCCAGGCCCAAGCCGTGGCGTACGAGGCGCCGACCGCCTTCGCCGATCCGGCCGCCGAGGCGCGGGTCTGGGGCGAAGTGCTCGACGCGCTGGACGCGGCCTCGCCGCTGGTCGAGGACGACGGCCCGGGCCGGGCGTTCGTGGAAATGCACGGCATCGCGGGCGACGCCAGGGCCTGGCTAGCCGCGGTGCGCGCCGCGCTGGCCGGGTTCGACCTGCCCCTGCGGCTGGGGCTGGGGCCGAACCGGTTCGTCGCTCAGGCCGCGGCCGGGCGCGGCGACGGCACGGTCTGCGCGGGCGACCCGGCCGCCTTCCTGGCC
>CAXTNU010000487.1:0-2686 GCA_964245595.1 uncultured bacterium
AGCGCGCGTTCGGCGTGCGCGCTCGGCGCGGCGGCGGCCAGCACCGCCGCGTCGTCGTGCAGGCGCAGGGCCAGCTCGACCCGCATCGCGGCGTCCTCGTTCTTGGCCGCGGCGCGGGCCTCGTCGTCGCGCCCGACCGTGGTCAGGCCGTAGAGCACGAAGTCGACGCAGTGGTCGTGGTAGCGGCGCATGTACTGCTGGCCCGGCCCGTCGCCTTGCGCGAACCAGCCCTCGTCGTTGCGCACCGCCCGGATGTTGTCGGCGGCCAGCCGGGCGTAGTCGCCGACCCGGGCCCAGATGTGGCCCGCCATGTGCGGCAAGTGCGATTCGCCCAGCGGGTAGTTGTACGAGGACAACGCCTCGGCGTCGGGCACGGCGTCCTTCGAGCGGTAGGCGTACTCGAGCAGGTGCACGCGCAGGTGGTGCGCGCCGAGGTTGGTCGGGTCGAGCTCGAGCGTGCGGTCCAGATCGGCCAGGACTTCGCGCGCCTTGGGGGTGAGCGCGTCCTTGCCGTCGACCAGCGCGTCCTCCGCGTTGTAGATCGCGTACGCCGCGACGGCCAGCAGGTTGGGGTCGTCGCGGTGGGTCTTGGCGTACGCGCTCAGCGCGTCGGCGTAGCGGCCGAACTTCTGCGCCTGCGAGCCGGGCCCGTAGCGCTTGGCGATCGCCTCGACCAGCGCGCGCTCGTCGGGCGAGGCATTGGCCAGGTGCGCGCGGCCTTTGGCGGCGGCCTCGGCGCCGCGCTTCTCGCCCTCGGGCGTGCTGGGCAGGTTGATGTCGATCGTGTCGGCCTCGGCCAGGCCCCAGTACGCCAAGGCCAGGTCCGGCGCGCGCTGCACGGCTTGGCCGAAGGCCACCCGCGCCTCGCCCACGTCGAACGCGTAGAGCATGGCCAGGCCGCGGTCGACCAGGGCCTGGGCTTGCGGGTCGGCGCTCGGAACCGCCCAGTGCGCGTGCGCTTCGGGGCCGGTGCGCGCGGTCGGTTCGGCGAGCGGCACGGCGGACGGAAGCGGGCTCGCGCCGAGCAGCGCCAGCGCGCCGGCGGCCGCCAAGATGCGGATCATCGCGCCGTCGCTTCGAGGTACGGCCAGGGCATTCCAATCGCGTCGGCGAGCCGTCGCTCCTCCGCCTCCATCAGCGCGCGCTCGCCCGGTTCGAGGTGGTCGTGGCCGGCCAAGTGCAGCACGGAGTGGACCAGCAGGCGCTGCACCTCGCGCTCGAGCGGGGCGTCGTAGTCGGCGGCTTGGCGCCCGGCCGTGTCGACGCTGACCACGATGTCGCCCAGCATTCGCTCCGCCTGGCTCGCGCCGTCACGCGTGCGCGGCCGCGTCACGCCGGCGCGATCGAACGCCTCGGGCGCGTACAGCGGAAAGCTCAGCACGTCGGTCGGCGCGTCTTTGCCGCGGTGCGCGCGGTTGAGCGCGCGCATCGCGGGGTCGCGCACGAAGGTGAGCGAGACGCTGCTGCCATCTTCACCGATCTCGCGCAGCAGGCGCTCCAGAACGCGCACCAGCGCGCGCGTGTCCAGGCCCGTGCCGCGAGTCTGGTTGTCGACGTACACCACGCCCGGCTACGCGTCCCGCTCTCGAGACAGCCGGTCGTAGGCTTGCACGATGCGGCCGACCAGCGGGTGGCGCACGACGTCGCTCTCGTCCAGCCGCACGATGCCGACGTCGTCCATTCCGGTGAACAGCCGCTCGACGTCGTGGATGCCGCTGCGCATGCCGCGCGGCAAGTCGATCTGCGTCTCGTCGCCGGTGACGACCATCTTCGAGCCCTGCCCCAAGCGGGTGAGGAACATCTTGAGCTGCTCGTGGCTGGTGTTCTGGGCCTCGTCGAGGATCACGAACGCATCCGAGAGCGTGCGGCCGCGCATGTACGCCAGCGGCGCGACCTCGACCGTGCCGCGCTCGAGGTATTTCTCGGTCGTGCCGTCGTCGAGCATCTCGCGCAGCGCGTCGTAGAGCGGGCGCAGGTACGGGTCGACCTTCTCTTTGAGATCGCCGGGCAGGAAGCCGAGCTTCTCGCCGGCCTCGACCGCCGGGCGCGAGAGCACGATGCGCGAGACCTCGCGCGCCTTGAGCGCCCGTACCGCCATCACGATCGCCAGGAACGTCTTGCCCGTCCCGGCCGGACCGATCGCGAACGAGAGCGTGTTGTGCTCGATCGCGGCGACCAGCGCACGCTGGCCGGCGGTCTTGGGGCGAATGTCCTTGCCGCGCGCGGTGACGGCCAGCGTCGGCGGGATGCCGTCGCGCTGGCCGTTGCCGTTCGCGTGGCCGCGCGCCGCGAGGGCGACGTCGTCGGGGGTGACTTGCGCCCCGCGCCGAGCGGCCGCCAGCATGGCCGCGAGCACGTCCTCGGCCCGGCGGACCGCGACCCGGTCGCCGCTGACGTGGACCCGGTCGCCGTCGAGCCGCAGCACGACGGGGATGAGCGCTTCGAGCGCGTTGAGGTTCTGGTCGCGGTGGCCGCAGAAGCGGATCGGTTCGGCAAGCCCGCCGAGGTCGAAGGTAGCCTCGCTGGTGATCGACGGCATCTACCCGGTACAACGCGCTTTGGGGCGCGGAGTTGTCATCGCAGCGCGACCGGCGGCGCCAGCACCTCGGCCAGCACGACCGCGTTGCGCAAGGCCGGCCCGGTCCGCAGCCCATCGACGAGCGCTCGCCCGCCCGCGCTCGAGGTA
>CAXTNU010000488.1:0-2668 GCA_964245595.1 uncultured bacterium
GCGGCGCACCGTCGGCCCGCTCGGCCTGGGCGGGCGCCGGCCGGTCGCCCAGCGCGGGTGCGCCGCAGCGCCAGCAAAACGCTCCGAGCCGTTCGGCGCCGCACTGGGCGCAAAAACGGTGCTCGGCCAGAGACGACGGCTCGTTCACTGTGTTCTCGCTTCTACGGCAACGCATCGCATCCTTACCGCACCGCCGGGCGAGCGCGGCGCGCGCGCATTTCGACCAGGAGGCTCGGCGCCGCGAGCACAACGCAGCGGCATGATCCACGCTCGCGCCGTGCGCTGAACCGATGACGGGTGAGTCCCGCACCGCGCCGGTCGTCGTCGCGCCGTATGCGGACTCCGACCGCGACCGCTGGGACGACTACGTCGCGCGGCACCCGGACGGCGGCTTCGGTCAGCGCACGGTGTTCCGCGCCGTGACGGCCCGCTGCTACGGTGTCGAGCCCTTGTGGTGGCTCGCGACGCGCGCGAACCGTGTCGTCGGCGTGCTGCCGATGTTCCAGCGCCGTCTCCGCGAGCCGGCGCTGTTCTCCGCGCCCGGCGGGATGCTGCGCGACGACGACGAGGTGGAGCGCGCCCTGGTCGCGCTGCTGGCGGAGCTCGTGCGCGCGCGGCGCCTGTGCTACGCGGAGCTGCGCGACCAGCGCACGCGGCTGGCCGGCCTTCCGTCGTCCGACGAGCACGTGACGATGGTGCTCGATCTGGCCGGCTCCGCGGACGAGCAGTGGGCCGCCCTCCCGGGGCGCGCCCGGACCCACGTGCGCAAGGCGCAGAAGCTGCTCGACTACACGGTCGCTTGGGGGCATGGCGAGATCGCGCGCTTCCACGGCGTGCTGCTCGAAAACATGCGCGACCTCGGGACGCCGCTGCGCGGGGTCGCGTACTTCCGGGCGTTCCTCGCCGCGTACGCCGACGATGCCGACGTCGTCGTCCTGCGCTCGCACGGCGAGACGATCGGCGGCATGCTGACCGTTCGGCACGGCACGACGATCGCCGAACCGTGGGCGTCCTCGTCGCGGCGCTGGTTCCACGCCAGCCCCAACGACGCGATCTACTGGGAGGCGATTCGCCGCGCGATCGCGCAGGGGGCGCGCAAGTTCGACTTCGGGCGCAGCCAGCCGGACTCGGGAACCTACAATTTCAAGCAGAAGTGGGGCGCCCGGCCGGTTCCGCTGGCGTATCAATACGTGCTCGGCCGCAACGCGCGCATCCCCACGCTGGCCGACCAGAAATCCAGCCTCGGCCTGGCGGTGCGGATGTGGCGCGCGCTGCCGCTACCCGTCGCCGGGGTCCTGGGCGAGCCCGCCAAGCGCATGTTCCCCGAAGTTTTGTGACCCGGCGTCGCGGTCGTCGTGGCGCGAATCGCGGTGCAGCTTGATCGTCCGGGTCGAGAACTGGACGTCGTAGAGCAGCGCCTGCAGCGAGAGCTGGAAGCCGATGATGAACAGCAGCAGCGCGAGCACGATCGTTCCGGTCGGCCGGCCGGTGCCCGACGTGACCGAGATGTACCACTCGTGCCCGCCGAAGATGATGGCCGCGAGCAGCAGCGGAAAGCCGATCGCGGCGCACAGCGTGCCGACGTTGATCTCGACGATCAGGTAGTTGACCAGCAGGCGCCGCAAGAAGCGTTTGATCAGCAGCGGCGGAAACGACGTCAGGACGACCGGGATGGAGAGGGAGCTGGGCTCCTCGCCGTAGATCGCGGGCATCTCCAGTTCGGCGATCGTGCGCCGGCGCAGCCCGAACAAGCAGAGCAGATCGGTTTCGAAGAAATAACGTTCGGCCAGCCGGTCGATCTTCATCCGCTGCAGCGAGTCGGCTCGCAGCGCGATGAAGCCGTTGGTGGGATCGACGATCGTCCAGTAACCGCTGCTGAACTTGATCAAGAGGGTCAGGAGGGCGTTTCCGATCAGCCGAATCGCCGGCATCGTCTGCAGCGTCGCCGGGTCGGCGAACCGGTTGCCCTTGACCAGCTCGATCTCGGGCGCGCGCTCGAGAATGTCGATCATGTGCGGTACGAACGTCGTGTCCATCTGGTCGTCGGCGTCGATCTTGACGATGTAGTCCGCGCCCAGCGCCATCGCGGCCGAGATGCCGGTCTTCGTCGCGCCCCCGACGCCGCGGTTCACCTCGTGCACCACCACCCGCACGCGCGGGTCGATGCCGCGCACCACGTCGCCGCTCGACTGCGGGCAGGCGTCGTCGACGACGACGACCAGGTCCGCGACGGCGAGCGCACGGTCGACCACGCGCGCGATGGTGCGGCGAGCGCGGTACGCGGGGATGACGATGGCGACGACGGCGGTGCGCTCGGAACGGCGATCGAACGTCGCGACGGAAGGAGAAACCACGGAGCTCACGGTTACGACGCCGTTTCGCTCATCTCCGGCCGAGCGCACGGCCGAGCTCGCCGCGCGTAAGCGAGCGACCAGTCCCCGGACCGGGCCGGGGATGAAATCCCGGCCGGGCACGGAATCAGCGCGTCGATGCTCGCCGCATGGGCCGTATTCGCCGGTCTTCTGACGTTTCAAGCGGTTCCTTCGGCTGCGCCGCCGCCGCCGGCCGTTCCGGCGGCCGCGCCGGCCGCCGCCAGTCCCGCGCCCGCGCCCGCCGGCCTGCTGATCGCCGGTGTCGGCGATTCGCTCACCTACGGCACCGGAACGTC
>CAXTNU010000489.1:0-2649 GCA_964245595.1 uncultured bacterium
CGGTGAGCGTGTCCAGCTTGGTTCGCAGCGCGGCGCCGATCAAGCGCGCATGGAGATCGACGAGCGGGCGCGCCGCTTCAACGCCTTGCACGCCCCGGGCGAGCTGCTGCTGCTGCCCAACGCCTGGGACGCGGTCAGCGCCGGCATCTTCGCGCAGGCCGGCTTCGCGGCCGTCGCGACGACCAGCTCCGGCGTCGCCAACGCGCTGGGCTACCCCGACGGCGAGCGCGCCCCGCGCGACGAGGTGATCGCCGCGACGCGGCGCATCGTCGCGGCGGTCGACGTGCCGGTGACGGCCGACATCGAGTCCGGTTTCGGCGCGAGCGCAGCCGAGGTCGGCGAGACGGTGCGCCGCATCGCCGCCGCCGGCGCGGTCGGGATCAACCTCGAGGACGCCGCGCACCCCGAGCCGCACCTGTACGACCTGCCCGAGGCGGCCGAGCGCGTGCGCGCGGCGCGTCGGGCGGCCGAAGCCGAGGGCGTCGCGCTGTTCCTGAACGTGCGCACCGACGTGTACCTGCGCGCGATCGGCGCGCGCGAGACGCGGCTGGACGAAGTGCTGCGCCGCGCGCGCGCGTTCGTCGAGGCGGGCGCGGACGGCATCTTCGTGCCGGGCGTGAGCGACGCCGCGACGATCGGAGCGCTGGCGGCGGGTGTCGGCGTGCCGCTCAACGTCATCAGCGCGACCGGGCTTCCGCCCCGCGCCGAGCTGCGCGCGCTGGGCGTGCGCCGGGTCAGTCTCGGGCCGCGCGCGATGAGCGCCACGATGGGGTACTTGCGCACGCTCGCCGGCGACCTGCGCGAGGCCGACGTCTTCCTCCCCGACATGCGCGGTGCGATGACGTACGACGAGCTCAACGCGCTGTTCGAGCGGGACTAGCGCGGCACGAGCGCCATTCCGCATCCTGCCCGTTTCGCGCTAGGGCGAAAGCCGTTCGAGCGACCAGCCGGCCGCCGTGCGCGCGTACGCGACCCGGTCGTGGACGCGGTTCGGCCGCCCCTGCCAGAACTCGAACCGCTCGGGCACGACCCGGTAGCCGCCCCAGAACGGCGGGCGCGGCACGTCGTCCGGAAAGCGCTCCTCCGCCGCGCTCATCGCGCGTTCGAGCGTCGCACGGTCCGGCACGACCGCGCTTTGGTGCGAGGCCCACGCGCTCAGCCGGTGCCCGCGCGGGCGGGTCGCGAAGTACGCGTCGCTCTCGCCCTCGGCCACCCGCTCGACCGCCCCCTCGATGCGGATCTGGCGCTCGAGCGCGCCCCACCAGAACAGCAGCGCCGCATGCGGTTGCGCGCCGAGCTCGTCGCCTTTACGGCTCTCGTAGTTGGTATAGAACACGAACCCGCGCTCGTCCCACTGCCGCAGCAGCACGACGCGCGCCGACGGCCGCCCGGCCGCCCCGACCGTCGCCACGCTCATCGCGTTCGGTTCGACGATGCCCTCGCCGTGCAGCGCATCGTCCAGCCACGCCCGGAACTGCACGAACGGATCGTGCGCGACCCGCTCGACGTCGAGCGTATCGCGGTCGTAGGTGATGCGCCGGGACCGAATGTCGTCGTTCACAGTGTCCTTTGACGCCTCGATGCGCCGTTATAGCAGCTCACGCAGCTCGTCCGCGGTGAGGGCGATTTCACGCAAGATACCCGTCAGGGTGCCCTTCTTCAGCGGAAAGTCGTGCAACGGGATAATGGCTCTCCGGCCATCGGGATGACGCAACGTGACGTGCGACCCGCGCTGCCGGAACACGACGAAGCCGATCCACCCGAGCGCTCGAATCAACCGCTTCGGAAGAACCTGGAAGTCTGCTCACAAACGTAGATTAGCAGATCGCGCGGACCCGTGTTGGATTCTACGCGTCGAGTTCAGGCCGCGTCCAGATCGACCGTCACCCGCTCGATGCGCGGGCTGTCGTTCGGCGGAATCTCCTCGCCGAGGTCGCGCCGGACTTCCAGGGCCAGCGCGATCGCCTCGCGAGCGTTCGCCATCGCGTCGTCGGCGTTTTCGCCTTGGGTGTGGACCTCGGGCAGCGCCGGGACGATCACCGAGAAGCCACCCTCGGCTTCCGGTTCGAGCACGATCGTGTAGGTTCGCGCGATGCCCATGCCGCTTGGTTCGCGCTGGCCCGGGGGCACCCTCGCGCCGCAGAACTGCCCCGATTTACGGGAAGCGGCCGGCCAGCATGCCGCCGGCGAGGGCGAGGATGACGACCAGGCCGCCGGCTAGGGCGAGGGGGACGGTCGCGTCGATGCGCTTCTTCTCGCGGGTGGTGCTGTTCGCCAGGGACGCCAGGTGGCCGCGCAGGCTGGCGGCGTCGTTGGCGCGGGCGTAGGCGCCGCGGGCCGAGCCGGCGATGGTGCGCAGCGCGTCCTCGTCGATGGTCGCTTCCTGCGCGGTGCCGGGGATGAGCTGGCCGCTGTCGTTCGTGCCGATGCCGACCGTGTCGATCTCGATGCCGCCCGCGCCGATCTCGCGCGCCGCGGCGAGCGGGTCGCCGCCGACGTTGTTGACGCCGTCGGTGACGAGCACGATCGCGCGCCGGCCGCTCGGCGGCAAGAGCCGCGCCGCCGCGGCGAGCGCGTCGCCGATGGCGGTGCCGCCGTTGGGGGGCGGAATGCGCGGGATCGCATCGCGCAACGTCTCTTTGTCGTCGC
>CAXTNU010000490.1:0-2631 GCA_964245595.1 uncultured bacterium
GTGTGACGCTGCGCGACGCGCTCGCCGCCACGAACGACCACGGCTTGCGCACCGCGCTGCTGGCCGCGGAACGCACCACGTTCGGCCCCGCGCACGTGCGCGATGCCGGCTCGGCCGAATTGGTCGACGCCACGGAGGCTTGGCTGCGATGAGCCGGCCGCGCGACGTGGCGGCCGCTCTGCGCGAGACGATCGTCGGCCAGCCCGAGGTGGTCGAGGGCCTCGTGCTGGCGCTGATCGCCGGCGGGCACGTGCTGCTCGAGGGCGCGCCGGGAGTGGCCAAGACGCTGGCCTGCCGCGCGCTGGCGACCGCGGTCGGGGGCGTGTTCCGGCGGGTGCAGTTCACCCCTGACCTGCTGCCCTCCGACGTCGTCGGCACGCGCATCTTCGACCAGAAAACAGCCGCGTTCGTGACCGTGCTCGGGCCGCTGTTCGCCAACGTCGTGCTGGCCGACGAGATCAACCGCGCCCCGGCCAAGGTGCAGTCCGCGCTGCTCGAAGGCATGCAGGAGCGGCGTGCGACGATCGGCTTGCAGACGCACGACTTGCCCGCGCCGTTCGTGGTGCTCGCGACGATGAACCCCTACGACGCCGACGGCACGTACCCGCTGCCGCTGGCCCAGCTCGACCGCTTCCTGGTCAAGCTCGTCGTCCCGTACCCCTCGCGCGAGGAGGAGCGGGCGATCGTCGACCGGTTCGGCGGCGCCGAGCCGCCGCTGCGCGCGAACGCCGCCACGCCGGCCGACGTGATCCGCTGGCAGGCCGGCGCGCGCGAGGTGTTCGTCGACGGCAAGGTGCGCGACTACGCGGTCGACGTCGTGCGCGCGTCGCGCGGTGCGGAGCTGGTCGCGCACGGTGCGAGCCCGCGCGCCGCGCTGGCGCTGGTCGCGCTGGCCCGGGCCCGGGCGTACGCCGAGGAGCGGCCGTTCGCCACGCCGGACGACGTGCGCGATCTCGCTCCGGCGGTGCTGCGCCACCGCATCTCCTACGACGACCGGATCGCGCTCGCCGGCGGCGATCCCGAGGAGGTCGTGCGGCGCATCGTCGCATCCGTGCCGGCTCCGTGAAACAACGTTAGCGGTCGCCCGTAGATTCCTCGTTCACTACGAGCTATGGGAGTGCGTCCGATTCCATTCGTTACCAATTTCAAACCGTCCACCAACGCGCCGCAGTTCGCGAACGGGCCCTGGCCGCCCGGAACGGAGATCACCCTGATCGACATCCCCGGGTTGCCGAAGGTGTCGATCGATGCGACCAAGATGGGCTTCTGCGGCGGGATGTCGTTTCTCACCCGCGACATCTTCGAGTCCGGGACGCAGCAGCTGCGCGGCACCAGCGCGGCGCTGATTCCGCTCTCGCTCGCGCGCATGATACTGACGCGCCTCGGGCAGAGCTTCTCGGGCCCCAACGTCGTCCCGCGCTGGCTCCACGCGACCTCGGAGCTCGACCACGGCACGGTGCTGCTGGGGCCGGGGCTGTTCGCCGAAACGGTCGCCGACTGCGCGGTCGTCACGAGCGAGATCGATGCCGGGCGGCTGTGCCCGATCGGCGTGGTGCTGACCCAGTCGGCCGGCCCGTGGGACGTCTTCCAAAACCACGTCGAGCTCGTCTGGGGCTACGAGCGCGCCGGCGACATCCTGACCCTGCACGTGTACGACTGCAATAACCCCAACCGGGACGACATCGTCATCCAGCTCGACGTCAGCTCGCCGACGCCGGCGAAGACGATTACGACCAACGGCACGGCCGGACCGGCCGCAGGAACCATCCGCGGGTTCTTTCCGCTGCCCTACACGCACGCGGACCCGTCGCCGGCGTACATCGACGACGCCGTCGTGACGACGCTCGCGCTGCCGCCCGCGCAGATGGCGCTTGGAGCGACGGCCCCGGTGACGATCAGCGTGACGAACACCGGCTCGACCACCTGGACCACGGACGCCGGCTACCACCTGGGCAGCCAGTCGCCGCAGGACAACTTGACCTGGGGCACCGGGCGCGTGCCGTTACCGCCCGGTTCGTGGGATCCGCAGCAGACGAAGGTTTTCGCCTTCGGCGCGCACGCGCCGGGCACCGCCGGCACGTACGACTTCGCGTGGGAGATGGTGCACGACGGCGTGCATTGGTTCGGGGTCAGCACGCCGCCGATGCGGATCGCGGTCGGCGCGAGCGGCGGCGGCGTGTGCGACGGCTTGCACCAGCAGCACGTTCAGCTCGCCCAGCAGCTCGCCCAAGCGCAGGACGAGCTCGCCGCAGTCGACTGGACCGACCCGGTGATCGCCCGCCGCGAAGCGGCGCGGATCGCGGTCCGCGTGCACAGCCTGCAAACGCAGATCAGCTCGCTGGAGGCCCAGCAGACGGCGAGCGGCTGCGCTCCGGGCTGACTCCGGCAGGCGAACCCGGTGCCGTCGCGTAGACCGCACCGGGTGAACGGCTTGCGCTCGGCGATCCTGCGCGGTGCTCGGGCGACGCCGCGGCCGGGCGGCGCGGTGCGCGGTACGCGGCCCGGCGACGGCTTGGTGTTCTCGCAGTTGCGTGCGTATGCCGAGGGCGACGACCCGCGCCGGATCGACGCCGCGGCGACCGCCCGCGCCGGCGCGCTGCAGACGCGCGTCTACCTCGAGGAGACGGCGCT
>CAXTNU010000491.1:0-287 GCA_964245595.1 uncultured bacterium
CCTACGGGCCGGCCCCGGAGCTGGGCGGGCGGCGTGAGCCCGCACCCGGCTCGCCCAACCAGGTGCTGCGCGAGCGCGGCTTCCGGGGCTACGCCGACTACATGGCCGGGCCGGAGTTCCGGGCCGGCTTCGCGCGGCTGCTGCGCGAGGCGGCCCGGACGCCGACGGCGGTCGTCTGCTCGGAGACGCTGTGGTGGCGCTGCCACCGGCGCCTGATCGCCAACGCGGCCGTGCTGCTGGGCGGGGCCGAGGTCGTCCACCTCGTCGGCGGCGCCCGCCGGCCGCAC
>CAXTNU010000491.1:297-2623 GCA_964245595.1 uncultured bacterium
TTCCTAATCTTCCTTATCGGCCGCCCGAGACCGTCATCACCGATCCCGTAACGTAACTGGCCTCGTCGGAGAGGAGCCACGCCACCGCGGCGGCGACCTCTTCGGGCCGGCCGCACCGCCCGACCGAGGGCGTGCGCAAGGACGGCGACCGGCTCGTATACGACGCCGGGCGGGTAGAACTGCTGCCATGATCCCGCTCGAAGGGCCGCAAGCGGCCAAAGCCGCCGGACTGCGCTACACCACCGACACGCTCCCCGGCATCAAGCGGGTCAAGCGCGGCAAGTCGTTCGCCTACCTGGCCGCGGACGGCAAGCCGATCCGCGATCCGGGCGAGCTCGCGCGGATCAAGTCGCTGGCGATCCCGCCCGCCTACAGCGACGTCTGGATCTGCCCGCAGACCAACGGCCACCTCCAGGCCACCGGGCGCGACGCCCGCGGGCGCAAGCAGTACCGCTACCACAAGCGCTGGCGCGCGCAGCGCGACGAGACCAAGTTCGACCGCATGGTGGAGTTCGCCAAGGCGCTGCCGACGATCCGCGAAGCGGTCGCGCGCGACATGCGCAAGCAGGGCCTGCCGCGCGAAAAGGTGCTCGCCACCGTGGTCTCGCTGCTCGAGGCGACGGCGATTCGGGTCGGCAACGAGGAGTACGCCAAGGAGAACGACTCCTACGGCCTGACCACGATGCAAGAGGAACACGCCGAGGTCCATGGCGCGACGATCGAGTTCCACTTTCGCGGCAAGAGCGGCAAGGTCCACGACGTCAAGGTGCACGACAAGCGCCTGGCCCGGATCGTCAAGGCCAGCCAGGAGCTGCCCGGCGAGCACCTCTTCGAGTACGTCGGCGACGACGGCGCGCCGCACCCGGTCCACTCCGAGGACGTGAACGCCTATCTCCAGGAGATCGCGGGCGACCGCTTCAGCGCCAAGGACTTCCGCACGTGGGAAGGCACGATGAGCTGCGCGCTCGAGCTCGCCGCGGTGCGCGCCGAGGGCACGACCGAGGCGAAGAAAGCCGTCGTCGAAGCGGTCAAGCGGGTCTCGGAGAAGCTCGGCAACACGCCGGCGGTCTGCAAGAAGTCCTACATCCACCCCGGCGTGATCGACGAATTTCTGCGCAACGGGGCGCTCGAGCTGATCGAGAAGGCGGTCGAGCAGGCCGACCGGCACGCCCTCAGCAGCCACGAAAACGCGGTCGTCGGCTTGGTCGAGCGCATCATCGCCCGCGAGAACCAGCCGCTCGGCGACCTGCTCGCCAAGTCGGTGCGCAGCGAGCAGGCGAAGCGGCGCAAAGCGCCCGCTCGCCCGAAGAAGCGCGCAAAAGCCGCCTAGCGGGGAAGAGTATGGGCATGCGTACTCTTCTTTCTGCCGCTCGCTCCGCGGCGCTCCCCCTCGCGCTGATCGCCGGAATGCTCCCGGTCGGCGCCGACGCCGCCGTCAAGGCCGGCACCCAGGTCTTCGAAGGCACCCTGGTCCACGTCTCGGCCAACAACCTCAAGGTCAAGAACCCCAGCCAGGAGATGACCTTTTTGCTGGTGCCCCGGTTCGGCAAGGTCTTCGGCAGCGGCAGCAGCACCAAGCCGATGCAGGTCAAGGACCTGCGCTCGGGCGAGCTGGTCAAGGTCTACTACGATCAGAAGTTCCTCGGCCGCCCGCACGCCGACCGCATCCTGATCCTCAACCGCTCGGAGATGGCGACCAAGAAGCTCAAGTCCTAGCGGCGGCGGCGCCTCGCAGGCCGTTCGCAGCGAGCGCGATGCGCCGCGCCGCTGCGAGCGGCGCTCACCCCTCGGGCAGGCGCGACGCGAACGTGACGGCATGCCCGCCGGGTTCGCGCACCACGATCTCGTGCATGCCGTAGAACGTCTTGCGCAGCGGGACGATCACGTCCGCGTCGGCTACCGCCGGCACGATCAGATCGACGTCGCTGACGACGACGAACAAGCCGACCGCGCCGCGGCCCGAGATGGTCTCGTTGACCGCTCGGGCCGCGTCGTGGCCGACGTCCTCGATCACGCTGGCGTGCGACTGGACCATGACGGTCACGCCGTCCTTCTCCAGCATCGCGAAGCCCAGTTCGTCGCCGTCGGCGATGACGGCGGTCTGGGTGAAGCCCAGCCGGTCGCGAAAGAAATCGCGCGTCGGCTCGACCCGCTCGACGATCAGGACCGGGGCGATCGACTCGTAGCGCAAGTGCATCCCGCTCGATTCCGCCGCGGCGCGCGCGTTCCCCGCGCCGTCGCGCGACCCCGGCCCTAGCCGAGGTTGAGCAAGAACGGCGCCAGCAGCCGGCCCGCGCCGAGCGCGGCCAGCGCGCGGATCGCCGGC
>CAXTNU010000492.1:0-2621 GCA_964245595.1 uncultured bacterium
GGTGCAGACCGGCCTGTTCTCCATCGGCTCACCCGAGGGTGAGGTCGTCGGCGTCGACTCGCTGGCCTTTCGCGGCAAGCAGCTGTTCGGCATCGCCACCGGCGCCTGCGGCGTCCCGGGCCTCCCGCCCGAGGTGGCCGCCCAGCTCGCGGCGATCCTGCACCAAGCGGCGGGCTACGACGAGCTGCCTTCCGGCTACCAGCGCCGGCTGACCCCCACCGGCGGCAACCTGGGCTCGGCCGAGCTGTACGTGCTCGTACGGGACTTCGCGGGGCTCGCCGACGGCGTCTACCGCTACGTCGGCGCCGCGCACCAGCTCGAGCGCATCCGCGCCTACGATCCGGTCGACGCCCGCGCGATCGCCGGCACCGGCGGCGCCGGCCCGCGCGCGCTAGTGGTAGGCACCGGCCAGCTAGCCCCGGTCTTCGCGAAGTACCACGTGTTCGCGTACCGGGTGGTCAGCCTCGACGCCGGGTTCTGCCTGGCCAGCGTGGTGCTCGGCGCGGCGTCGCTCGGTTTGAGCGCGGTCGAGCACCCCGACTTCGATCCCAAGCACGTCGCCGAGCTGCTGCGGCTGCCGTCGCGCACGAAGTTCCGCAACCCGACCTTCGTGCTCTCGCTGGGCGAACCGGCCGCGCCGCGGCCGGCCGGGATCGGCGCCGACGCATTCCAGCGCGTGCTGCAGAACGACGTCGACTTGCCGCGCGCCGTCGCCGCGGCGAGCGCGCTCCCCGAACCGCTGGTGGCGCGCTGGGCGGAGCTGCTCGAACGGCGCCGCTCGGTGCGCGACTTCGCAGCCGAACCGCTCGAGCGCGCGGCGCTCGAGCACATCCTCGCGCGCGGGGCGGCGGTCGCGGAGCACCACCGCGCGATCCGCGGCCGGCGGATCGTGCTGCACCCGTTCGTCGCGGTCGCGCACGACACGCCGCAGCTCCCGGCGGGGCTGTACGCCTACCGCAACGGCTTGCGGCGCACCGGCGATCTGCCGGCCGGCGCGATGCACGCGCTCTTCCAGCAGGAGAACATGCGCTCCGCGGCCGTCGGCGTGTTCGTCACGGCCGATCTCGAGCGCACCTTTGCCGGCCGCGGTGCGCGCGGCTACGGCGAGGCGCTGACCGCGGCGGGCGTCTACGCCGCCGGGATCGTCCACGCCGCGACAGCGGCCGGCATCGCGTCGTGCCCGTCGGGCGGCTTCTTCGAGCACGGCCTGCGCGAGACGCAGGACTCCGACGGCTTCCGCGACTGCCCGCTGTTCGCGGTCGCGCTCGGCCACCCACAACGGAAAGGGATCGTCTGATGCAAGCACGCTACGACCAGCGCCCTGGGCTGCCCGAGATCTTGCGCTTGCGCGACGACGTTCGCGAAGCGGTGATCGACGGCACGCTGATGCTGCAGTCCAAGTCCGACGTGAACGCGGTCAAGGTGTCGCGCTCCGCGGCGCACCTGCTGCCCTCGCTCAAGGACGGCGCGACGTTCGAGCAGCTCTGCGAGATCTTCGGCCGGCGCCTCTCCGAAGCGCAGCGCGCCCAGCTCGACGCCTTCCTGAGCGTGCTGCAACGTGCCGGCCTGCTGCAGCAGACCGGCACGCGGCCGCGCTCCGCCCTGGTGCGGCTGCGAACGTGGGACCTGAGCGCGCCGCTGGCGCGGCTGGGCGACGCACTGCGCGCGTCGCGCGGCGCGGCGGTGCTGGCGTTCGTCGCCGGGCTGATCGCGGCGAGCGCGCTGGTCTGGGGCGCCTCGGTCGTGCTGCCGCACCTGATCGAACTGGGCCGGCTGGCCGCGCGGCCGCTCGCGCTGGCGGCCGGCGTGCTGGTCGTGCTCGCGCTCGTCGTCCCGCTCCACGAGCTGGCCCACGCGGTCGTCGCCGGCGCCTGCGGCATTCGCACCACGCGCCTGGTGGTCGGCCGCCGGGGCGCCGTGCCGGCGATCTTCTGCGAGACGCCGGGCAGCTCGCTCATCGCCGACCGCGCGCTGCGCATCCTCGTGCCCGCCGCCGGGCCGGCGGTCGACCTCGCCTTCGGGCTGGCGTTCGGCGCCCTCGCGCTGTGGCACCACTCGCCCGCGACGCCCTACCTGGCCGCGGCGGCCTGCGCGAGCTTGATGGCGCTGGTCCTCGACTTCAACCCCTACCTCGGCTCGGACGGCAGCCGGATGATCGAGATCGTGCTCGACGACGACCACGCGCGCGCCTCGGCGCTCTCGCGCCGCAGCGGCGTGGCGTCGATGCGCAACTCGGCCCGCGGCTACCTGGCGCTGGCGATCCTGTACCTGGCCTGCGTCGTCGTCGGCATCGGTGAGCTGGGCGTAGCGGTCTACCGCGCGAGCGGCAACTAGCCGTGCTCGCGGTCGAGGTTCCCACCCCGGCTCGGCGCGACGGCGCGCGCCCGATCGCCCTGGCCGGCTTCGCGCTGGTGCGCGTCGCGATGCTTCCCTACGACGCCGTCACCGGGCTCGTGCCCGACGCGTTCCGGACCGCGCTGCGGCGCGCCGCGACGGCCCAGGCGCTGGCCCGCGACGCGGCCGAGGAGCTGTCGCAGGCGCTGCACGCGGTCGTTCCGCTCTGCCCCGACCAGAAGACGCGCCGCGCGGTGCTCGCCCTGCGGCGCGCGCTGTTCGGCGAC
>CAXTNU010000493.1:0-2617 GCA_964245595.1 uncultured bacterium
GCCGCACGATCGAGCCGAGCGTCTGCGTGCCCAGGGCGAACGGCACGTCGCCGGCCGCCACCGCGGCGGCGCTGCCGGCGCTCGAACCGCCCGGCGTGAGCCGCCCGTCGGCGGGATTGCGCGTCAGCGCCGGATCGACCGACGCCAGTGGCGTGGTGTGCGTCTTGCCGGCCGGTACCGCGCCCGCCGCGCGCAGCAGCGCCACGCAGAACGCATCCCGCTCCGCGACCCGCGCCGGCCGGTCGGTCAGCCCTAAACCGGTCGGCATCCCGGCGACGTCGATGATGTCCTTGACCCCGAAGCGCAGCCCACCCAGCGGGCCGACCGCCCGCACCGTTTCTTCGCCGGCCGGCTCCGGCACGCCGTCCGGCGCCCGATACGCCCACGCGTCGTGCTCGTCCGGCCTCACGCCGGCACGCCGACCTCGCGCACGATCCGTTCGAGCGCGGCCGCGAACGCGTCCACGTCGTCCTCGCTGGTGTCGAAGGCGCACATCCAGCGCACGACCGATTGCTCCGCGTTCCAGACGTAGAAGTTGCGCACGCGCTGCAGCGGCTCGATGGCCGCCGGCGGAAGCTGCGCGAAGACGCCGTTGGCCTGGACCGGGTAGGCGATCCGGACGCCGTCGATCGCGCCGGCGCGCCGCGCGAGCAGCTGCGCCATGCGGTTGGCGTGCGCGGCGCTGCGCCGCCACAGGTCGTCGCGCAGCAGCGCCTCGAACTGCGCCGCCACGAAACGCATCTTCGAAGCGAGCTGCATGCCCTGCTTGCGCGCGTACGGCAGCACCGCCAGCGCCGGATGGTCGCGCAGGAACACGATCGCCTCGCCGAACAGCAGCCCGTTCTTCGTCCCGCCGAAGGTCAGCACGTCGACGCCCGTCTCGACCAGCAGCGCGCGCAGGTCGGCGCCGAGCGAGACCGCGGCGTTCGCCAGCCGCGCCCCGTCGACGTGGAACAGCAGCCCGTGCTCGCGCGCGACCGCGCCCAGCGCGCGGAGTTCCTCGAGCGAGTACACGGTACCGACTTCGCTCGACTGCGAGATGGAGAGCGCCGCGGGCTGGGCGTGGTGCGGGTCGCCGATGCCGTGCATGCAAGACCGCACGTCGGCCGGGGTGAGCTTGCCGTTCTCCACCGGCACCGGCAGCAGCTTGCCGCCCGCGAACCGCTCGTACGCGCCGCACTCGTCGACGTCGAGGTGGGCGCCCTGGGCGCAGATCACCGCCTGATGCGGGCGCAGCGCGGCCGAGAGCGCGACCACGTTGGCCCCGGTGCCGTTGAAGGCGAACAGCACCCGCGCCTGCGGCCCGAGCAGCGCCTGGAACGCAGCCTCCGCCCGCCGCGTGTACGGGTCGTCACCGTACCCGGTGACGTGGCCCACGTTGACCTCGGCCAGCGCGGCGAGGATCTCGGGATGAGCACCGGCGTTGTTGTCGCTGGCGAAATGGCGGTCGGGCACGCGGCACGCTTCGCGCGTTACTTCGCCGGTTCTTCGTCGGCGGCGAGGGCGAAGTTGGCGTAGTCGGCTTCGAGCTCGGCTTTCATGTGGGGCAGGTGGATCGTCGAGACTTGCTTTTGGACCACGGCATGGCCGGCCAGACCGGGGACGTACGTCTGCACCAGCGTGATGGTGCCGCCGTCGTTGCGGAACCAGGTCGCGCGCAGGATGCGCCCGTGGCCGGGGTCGAGCGCGACGTCGAGGGCCTTGACCTGGACCGGGCTCTTGGGCGTCAGGCGCAGGACCGGCACGGCCGGGGTGGACTCGGGCGCGAAGGCGATCTCGTAGCGCTCGGGCCAGCGGGCGGGATCGCCCAGATCGTACTTCATGTCCGAGAACGCCTTGGCCACCAGCGGCACGCCGCGGAAGACGAACCGGTACAGGCCGGGCCGCTTGTACCACGAGTCGCCGTGGAGCGTCATCCGGATGAACGGGAAGACCCGCATCCGGACGTGCAGGTCCACCGAGGCCTTGTAGGCCGACGGCTGGTCGGGCGAGGCGGCCAGCTCGGCGAGGACCGTCGCGACCGCGGGCGGCACGGACGCCGGGACGTCGTCGGCCCCGGCCGCCAGCGGAGCCGCAGCCAGGAGCGCCGCGAGCAGCAACGTCCGCATGCCGGGAATGCTACCCAGTCCCGCCGCCTTGTCCCTCTCGGCCAGTTCTCAGGAAGCGCCGGCGCGCGAGCGGGCGGTGCTGATCAGCTCGCCGGCGTGCTCGAGCGCGAGCAGGCCCTCCCCGCCGGACAGCATGCGCGCGATCTCGGCCTGGCGCGCCTCGGGCTGCAGCGCGACCGCCTCGATCGTGGTCGCGCTCTTGGTGGCACGCTTGCGCAGGGCCAGGTGAGCGTCGCCGTGCGAGGCGATCTGGGCCAGGTGCGTGACGCAGACCACCTGCGCGCTCTCGGCCAGGCGGGTCAGGCGCGCGCCGACCGCGGACGCGGTCGCGCCGCCGATCCCGGCGTCGATCTCATCGAAGACCAGCGCCGTGCGCTCGCGCCGGTCGGCCAGCACGACGGTCAGCGCCAGCAGCACCCGCGACAGCTCGCCGCCCGAGGCGACCCGAGCCAGCCCGCGCTCCGGCTCGCCGGGGTTGGCGGCGAAGCGCAATTCGGCGCGTTCCAGCC
>CAXTNU010000494.1:0-2613 GCA_964245595.1 uncultured bacterium
CGCGCGAGGCGGCGCGCAGGCGCTGCCACTCCCAGTCCAGCGGGGTGCGGGCGAAGGCGAACGGGCGGCGTGCCTCGAGCGCGTCGAAGCAGCGGCGCACGGCGCCCGCGTCGGTCTCGCCCAGCGGCACGACCTCGATCCGCTCGCCCGGCAGCGCGTCGGCGCGCAAGGTGATCGTGCGCGAGGGCAGCGCGACGAAGCCGAGCCGCTCGTAGAACGCCGGGTGGATGTCGCTGAACAGGTAGGCCAAGTCGGTGCCGGCGGCGCGCTCGGCGTCCAGGAACGCGCCCAGCAGGGCGGTCGCGTAGCCGCGCCCGCGCAGCTCGTCGGGGGTGAAGACCGCGCCGATTCCGGCCGCGGCGAAGCTCCGCTCGCCGCAGCGCAGCACGCGCGCGTAGCGTTTGCACGACGCGACCAGCACGCCGTCGACCCGCAGCCCGATGGTCCGGAAACGGCGCCGGCCCCAGCCCGAGCCGGCCGTCGCGCGGAACTCCGCCACGTATTCCTCGAAGCTGCGGTGCCCCGCCCACAGCGCTCGCGAGCGCGGCAAGACGTGGCGCACGTACTCCTCGGGCGGCAAGGTCGCGAGAGCCAGCATCGGGGGCGCCGTTCGGCGCCGGTACGCCGCCCTCCGGCGCGGGTAGGCGTTGAGCGTGTCCTTGCGTGTTCGCCTGGTAGCGCTCGTCGTGGTCCCGCTGACCTTGGTCCTGGCGCTGGTCGCCCTCGTCGCATTCCTGGGCCTGCGCACGCAAGCGGTCGAGACGCGCAGCCGCGAATCGACGACGCTGCTGGCCGCCTCCGACGGCGTGTTCGAGAGCCTGCTCGACGCCGAGACCGGCGCGCGCGGCTTCATCCTGACCGCCGACCCGCGCTTTGGCGAGCCCTACGACGTGGCCCGGCGCGTGCTGGCCGACCGGCTGGACGACCTGCGCAGCGCGGCCCGCAGCGAGCCCGACCTGACGCGCCGGGTCGAGCGGATGGGTACGCTCGCGCGGCGCGAGCTGGCGCTCCTGGACGGCTACGTCGGCACCGCCCGGGCAGGCCGGCTGGACGCCGCGCGCCGGGCGATCGCCGACGCCGGCGGCGGCGGCGGCAAGCGGGTGATGGACGACTTCCGGGCCGAGACGACGGCGCTGGACGCCGAGCTGCACGCGCGCGAAAGCCGCGAGCGGGCCGCGCTGGCGGCGATCTGGGGCATCGCCGGCGCGCTCCTGGCGGCGCTGGGCGCGGTCGGGCTGGCGGTCACGCTGCTGCTCGCGATCGTCGTCAGCCGAGCGCTGACGCGCCGGATCGAGCGGGTCGGCGCGCACGCCCAGGTCTACGCGCGGGGCGACACGATCGCGCCCGAGGACGCGGTGCGCGGTAACGACGAGATCGCCGCGCTGGACGGGACGCTGCGCACGATGGCCGAGCGCATTCGGACCCGCGAGGACGAGCTGCGCGCCGCGCTGGCCCGCGCCGAGCACGCTTCACGCGCGAAGTCCGATTTCGTCGCGACCATGAGCCACGAGATCCGCACCCCGATGAACGGCGTGATCGGGATGTCGGAGCTGCTGCTCGAGACCGCGCTGGACCGCAGCCAGCGCGAGTACGCGCAGACGATCCGCTACTCGGGCGAGTCGCTGCTGGGCGTCATCAACGACATCCTGGACTACTCCAAGATCGAGGCCGGGCGGCTGGAGATCGAGCGCACCGACGTCGAGCTGGTGCCGCTGGTCGAATCGGTGGCCTCGCTGCTCGCCCCGCAGGCGCGCGCCAAGCAGATGGACTTGCTGACCTACGTCGACTCCGCGGTGCCGCGCGTGCTGGTCGGCGACGCGCTGCGGCTGCGCCAGATCCTCACCAACCTGCTGGGCAACGCGGTGAAGTTCACCGACCGCGGCAGCGTGACCGCGATCGTCACCGTCGAGCGCGACGAGGACGCCGCGGTGTGCCTGCGCTTCGCGGTGGCCGACACCGGGATCGGGATCGAGCCGAGCGACCGCGAGCGGCTGTTCGAGCCGTTCAGCCAAGCCGACATGACGACGACCCGGCGCTTCGGCGGGACCGGTCTGGGCCTGGCGATCTCGCGCCGGCTGGTGACCCTGATGGGGGGCGAGATCGGGGTCGACAGCGTGGCCGGGCGCGGCTCGACGTTCTGGTGCACGATCCCGTTCGCGCGCAGCCTCAAAGCCGGCAACCTGGCGGCGCCGGCCGACTTGCGCGGCACGCGCACGCTGGTCATCGACGACGACCCGCGCGCCCGCGAGCTGCTGCGCCGCACGCTCGAAGGCTGGGGCGTCGTCGCCGACGCGGTCGCCGACGCGGAGAGCGCGCTCGAGCGGCTGGTCTGGGCGGCGGAACGGGGCGAGCCGTACGACAACGCGCTGATCGACTACGCGCTGGGCGAGTCGATCGACGGCGTCGCGCTGGGCCGCGCGATTCGCGAGAACGCGCGCTTGGACCGAGCCGCGCTGCTGATGGTCACCGCGTACGACGACCCCGGCCGCGCCGCCGCGGCGAAGGACGCCGGCTTCGCCGCGTACCTGGTCAAGCCGGTCACCCAGGCGGCGCTCTACAGCGCGGTGGCGGGCGTGGTGCACGAGCGCGAGCGGCGCGCCGCGCGGGCGCCGC
>CAXTNU010000495.1:0-2602 GCA_964245595.1 uncultured bacterium
TTGCGGCTCGACGCGGCGCCCGGCGGCGGTGCGCGCGTGACGGTCGGCTTCACCGGCCCGCCGCCGCAGTACCGCATCTTCGGCACCGGTTCGTCCGAGGTGACGATCGAGCTGGCGCAGACCCAAGCCGGTCCCGGCGTGCCGGCCAACGTCCAGGGCAGCGGCACGGTGCTCGGCGTCCGCTACGGTGCGGTCGGGCCGCAGACCCAGATCTCGCTGCGGCTGGCGGCCCCGGCCCCGATCCGGGTCACCGCCGACGCGCGCAACATCTACATCGACGTCAGCCCCAGCGTGGTCCCGCCGCCGGTGCGCGCGCTCGCGCCCGCCGCGGCGCAAGTGGTGACGGCCGGCGACGTGGTCGAGGTCGTGCCGCTCAAGTACGCCGACGTCGGCGAGGTGGTCGGGGTCCTGGTCGCCGGGCAGACCATCGCCTCCAACGACACCTTCGCCCCGCAGCCCTCGCAGCTCGGCCAGCCGGCGAACTACGGCGGGTCGTTCGGCGGCACCGGCGGCTTCACCGGGGCGCCGGTCCAGCAGACGCCCGTGACGGCGTTCGGCGCCGGTGGCCAGCCGCAGAGCCTGGGCCAGAAGATCACCGACAACATCGCGATCGACCGGCGGCTCAACGCGGTGATCCTGAGCGGACCGCCGGCGGTCGTGGCCGGCCTGCGCGAGACGATCGCCAAGATCGACGTCGCGCTGCCCAGCGTGCTGTTCGAGACCCAGATCGTCGAGCTGACCGATACCGCCGCGAAAGCGGTCGGCATCGATTACACCGACAGCGGCGGGCGGCTCGGCACCGCGGCGCTGGCGTCCAAGACGCTCAGCACGGCGGCCTCGGCGCTCAGCCTGCAGGCCCAGATCTACGACGTCGTCTCGCACGGCGGCGGACGGCTGATCGCCCGGCCGCGGGTGGTGGCGCAGAACGGCGCTTCGGCCTCGATCCTGACCGGCGACGCGATCCCGATCGTCACCACGATCACCAGCTTCGGCTCGGCGACGGTCTCGCAGCAGCAGGTGCAATACGTGCAGGTCGGCGTGAACCTGCAGATCCAGCCGCGCATCGCCTCGGACGGCTACGTCACGGCCCACGTGTACTCCGAGGTGTCGAGCGTGACGGGTTACACCCAGGGCTACCCGCAGATCAGCCAGCGCACCGCGACCACCGCGGCGACGGTGCGGGACGGCGAGGCGTTCGTCATCGGCGGGCTGGTGCAGGAGAGCGAGCTGCGCAACCTGTCCAAGATCCCCGGCATCGGCGACCTGCCGCTGATCGGCGGCCTGTTCCGCAACCGCACCGAGTCGAAGGTCTCGACCAACCTCTACATCGTCGTCACCCCGCACATCGTGCAGCGCGCGGGCGGGCCCGCTCCGCTCACGCCGCCGCCGCCCGCCACGCCGTAAGACCGGCCGCTCCCAAAAGAAAGCGGGGCCGGCCCTAAGGCCGACCCCGTTTCCTTTCCCTGTCGCCGTCGCAGCGTCGCCGCGACTGAGACTAGAGCGCGTTGGCCAGGGCCCAGCCCTTCGGCGCTCCGATGCCGGCAGCTTGGTTATACTGCGAGGCGTTGCACGAGTACGCTCCGTTGGAACCGGAGGTGCACGGCGTGTAGTAGCTGCTGTAGCCGGTCGACTTGAACAGGCTGTACAGCGTCGGGTTGAGCCAGCCGAGCTTCGTCGCATGCACTTGGTTGGACTCGATGAAGAGCGCCACCGCTTGGGGCGAAGACCACGACGTACCGAGGTACTGGCCGAAGGCTCCGCCGGTGTAGACCGCGACCGGGTCGAACGGCAGCGAGATGTCGGGCTGGTTGCGGCCCGTGGTGATGACGCCGGTGATGCCGCTCTGCCAGCTCGGCAGCGCGACGACCGTCGAGACGCCGCCGCCGCCGGAGTCGCCGCTGGCGCTGCCTTCGGTCACCGACGTCAGGACGCCCGACGAGTTGTAGGTGAAGTTCAGGCCGCCGACCGACGTGAAGTACGGATCGCCGGCGGGCGCACTGACGCCCTTCGACCCGCTGCACTCGTTGCTGCCCGTGTCGCCGGACGATGCGACGAAGGTGACGCCGGTCGCGGCGCCCTGCTGAGCGATCGAGTTGGTCGAGCTCTCGAACGACGGGTCGCTCGATTCGCAGCCGCCGAACGAGGAGTTCACGACGCTGGTCTTGCCGTCGGTGATCGCCTTGTTGTAGGCGTCTTCGATGTTCTGGTCGGCCAGCGAACCCATGTGGTAGACGATGATGTTGGCGCCCGGTGCGAGGCCGCCGATCGTCTGCACGTCGAGGTCGGTCTCGGGCTCGTCGCCGGTGCCGCCGCCGTCAACGGCGGTGTTGGTGACGGTTCCGGTCCGGGTGACGCCGGCGGCCGTCAGGTAGCTCTGGAGGTAGCTGGTGTTCACCGGGTCGTCGATGATGACGGCCGCGGTGTAGCCGGCGCCGTTGCACCCGTGCTGGACGGGGAAGTCGAACGGCTTCGCGACGCCCGTCGCGAGCGTTCCGCTCGAGTTGGTGAACGGGCCGTTGAGGGGAGCCGCACCGTTGCAGCCGCTGCCCGGCGTCGCCGTCGGCGCGGGGGTCGGGGTCGCCGTCGGGCCGCCGGTCGGGGT
>CAXTNU010000496.1:0-2580 GCA_964245595.1 uncultured bacterium
GCGTGAAGCTGACCGCCGGCGTGCCGTGCACGAACTCCGCGCCCAGCTCGACCGGCAGCGGCAGCGCGGCGTCGTGGCGCGAGTCGATCCGCCCGCCCACCCGCGCGCGCGCCTCCAGCAGCACGCAGGGCGTGCCGGCGCGCGAGAGCACGCGCGCCGCCGCCAAGCCCGCGGCACCTGCCCCGAGCACGACGACCTCGGTGGTCATCTCCACGCGGTTGCGGTTAGCTCGCGGCGGGGCGCAGCAGCGCGGTGCAGTAGCGGCAGCGGCGGGCGTCCTGCGGGATCTCGCTCAGGCACTCGGGGCACGCTTTTTGCGCGAGCACGGGCTCGGCCGGCTCGAAGCGGGCCGCGATGCGTTTGAACGGCAGCACCACGACGTAGTAGATCACCAGCGCGTCGAGCAGAAACGTGATCGCGGCGTTCACGAAGTCGCCGATCGGGAAGCGGGCTTGGTGCAGGGTGAAGCCGAGCTTGGAGAAGTCGGGCTTGCCGACCAGTGCCGCGATCAGCGGGGTGATGATGTCGCGCACCAGCGCGTTGACCACGGCAGTGAAGGCTGAGCCGACGACTACCGCGATCGCCAGGTCGACCACGTTGCCGCGGGCGATGAAGCTGCCGAATCCCTTGAGCACTCGAGCGCGGTTCGCCGCGCCGCGCGACCGTTCCGGCGGGCGTTCGCCGCTCGCACGCCTAGACGGCGAGCGTGCGACAGCAATAGCTGGAAGCATCTGTGCGTTGTGTGAAGAATATCGGGCCCAGAGCTTCACAAGTTCTTGACGCCGTGACTTCACTTTCCCACGCTTCGGCCGATTATCTTGTAGCAGAGACGCTTCGTACCGAACGAGGTCTTTTCGTAATGGACTGCCCCGACAATCTCGACACGTTCCTCCGCGACCTCCTCAAAGAAGAGGGGGGCGCGGTCCAGCTCGACGACGAGGACCGTGCGTTCATCGATCGTATCCTCAAGTCGATCACGCAAGGAAGCAAGGGCGTGTTCGTCGTCCTGCATCCTAACGACCGCATGCAATACATGCTGCTCAACACCAACCGGGCGGGCGCGATCGCGCTGCTCGCCAAGGTGATGCAGCGGACGGCCGAAGCGCTCGAAGCCGATATGGACTAGGCGCTGAGCGGGCGCAGGCTGTCGCCGATGACGGCGGCCAGCGCATCGACCACTTCGGGGTCGAACTGCGAGCCGCGCCCGCGTTCCAGCTCGACCAGCGCCCGGTCGGGCGCGAGCGGGAAGCGGTACGCGCGCTGCCCGGTCATCGCGTCGTAGGCGTCCGCGACGGCCAGGATGCGCGCGTGCAGCGGGATGCGAGGGCCGCGCAGGCGGTCGGGATAGCCCCGCCCGTCCCACCGCTCGTGGTGCGAGCGCACCGCTTCGCGGTAGACGTCCAGCTCCGGGTCCTCGGCCAGGGCACGCTCGCCGGCGACGACGTGCAGGGTCAGCTCGACCCGTTCGGCCGCGCTCAGAGCCCGGTTGGCGTGGACCAGCCCGCGCGGCACGTACAGCTTGCCGATGTCGTGGACCAAGCCGCAGCGGTCCAGGAACTCCACGACCAGCGGGCCGAGCCGCAGCTCGGCCCCGATCCGGGAGGCCAGCACGCCGATCGCCCGGCCGTGGGCGGCCGTCGCCGGGTCCTCCGCCTCGAGCCGCTCGAGCAGCGCGCGCAGCGGGTCCGTCCGAACCGTGTCCCTCATGGCAGTCCTATTATCGCTTTAGGTCAAATGGCCCTGTAATTGTGAGGAACTTAACACTTTAGACTGGCATTGGCCTCGTCCAGCTCGAGCGCGCAGCGGCGCCAGAGCGCGACCCCGACGTGCGGGGTGAGCTGCGTCCGGCGCACGATCGCGCGGGCCGGGCCCAGCGCGAGCGGGCCGACCGAGGCGGCCGGGACCTGGACCTCGAGCACGTCGTCGCTGCCGTCGATCCCGCTCGCGCGGCCGCGGGAGAGCACCGGCCAGGCCGGCCCCGCGCGGTATGCCGCGTAGCCGAGCGAGACGAGCGCGCTGTCGCCGCTGTCGAACAAGGCGTCCACGGCGCTGCCGTCGAGCGACGCGGCGACGTGCGGGGAGCCGTCGCGGAAAAAGAGCGGGATCGCGCCCGGGGCCGGACCCGAGCGGTCCGGCGGCCCGATCCGGGCCCGGTCGTGGGCGCGGTCCAGGACGACCCGCAGCCGGCCGAGCAGATCGGAGCCGACCACGATGTCGAAGTGCTGCCCGCCGGACGAGGGCAGCACCGCCAGCTGGACCCGCTCGAAGCTGGCCGCCCCCAGCGCCAGCGGGCCGGCGGCGACCAGACCGGTCGAGAAGCGGCCGAAGCCGGCGATCTCGAGCTCGCCGCGCGGCTCGAGGCCCAGCGCCTCGGCCAGCGGCAGGGCGATCGCGCTGGGGGTGGCGCCCGAGTCGATCAGACAGCGCGCGGCGCGCCCGGCCAGCCGGCAGGGCACGATCGGAACCGGCTCGTTCGCCAGCCCCACCTCGCCGGCGCCGGCGAACGCCAGCACCGGCCCGCTCGGCGCGACGAGCGGCCCCGGCCGCGGCGCCGCCTCGTCGAGCGAGCCGGGCTCGAAC
>CAXTNU010000497.1:0-2566 GCA_964245595.1 uncultured bacterium
CCGCGCAGCCGGCGAGGACCAGGCGCCCGCGCTCGTCACCGTCGTGCGCAAGGACGCCGACTGGACCTACGTGCGCAGCGGCGAGTCGACCGGCGCGTACGCGGGCGACTTCTACAACGGCTGGTCGGCCGGCGCTCCGCAGCCGCGCGGCACGATCTTCTCGGACCGCCAGCTCTACCAGCCCGGCGAGACGGCGCGCATGACCGCCGCCGGCTGGTTCCTGGTCGGCGGTACGCTGCGCCGCGGCAGCGCGCCGGCCTACACGCTCACGCTCGAAGCGCCGGGCGGAAAGAAGACCGAGCTCGGCCGGGCCGCGCTCGACGCGTACGGCCTGGCGGCGTTCCCGGTCGCGCTGCCCAAGAGCGCGCCGCTGGGCTACTACACCGTGCGCGCGAGCGCCGGCAACGGCGAGCAGATCCTGGGCGACTTCCGGGTGGCGGAGTTCAAGCCGCCCAACTTCAAGGTCGACCTCGCGCTCGACCGCGAGGTCGCGCAGCGCGGCGGCACGGTCGCCGGCACGGCGACGAGCGCGTACCTGTTCGGCGCCCCGCTGGCCGGCGCGTCGACGAAGTTCACCGTCACCCGCAGCCCGGCGGACTTCACGCCCAAAGGCCGCGACGCGTACGCCTTCGGCCGCAAGTGGTTCTGGCCGCAAGAGCCGCCCGACGCCGCCACCGACGTCTTGGAAACGACGACCGCGGCCGACGCGCAGGGCAAGAGCGCGGTCAGCGTCCCGGTCGCGAGCGACCTGCCGTACCCGATGACCTACCAGGTCGACGCCGAGACGACCGACGCGTCCAACGTCGCGGTCGCCGACGGCAAGCCGTTCACCGCGCTGCCGTCCGACACGCTGATCGGGCTGAAAGCGGACGACGTCGGCAGCGCGGGCAAGCCGCTGAGCATCGACGCGCTCGCCACCGACGCCGCCGGTGCGGCCCGCCCCGGCAGCGCGCTCCACCTCGAGTTGCAAATGGCAAAATACGCGAGCGCGACGCAGATCGTCGAGGGCGCCGAGCAAGCCGTCGAGTCGGTCTCGTACGAGACCGTCGCGAGCGCCGACGCGACCAGCGCCGCCGGCCCGGTCCGCATCGCGCTCACGCCGCCCAAGCCCGGCACGTACCGCCTGCGCGCGAACGTCGCCGGCGCGAAGGACGACGCGGGCGAGACCGACGTCGAGCTGTTCGTCGGCGGCGACGGCGCCACGGCCTGGTACGCGCGCGATCCCAACCAGCTCACCGTCAAGCTCGACCGGGCGACCTACAAGCCCGGCGACACCGCGACCGTGCTGGTCCAGTCGCCCTTCCCCGACGCGGACGTCCGGGTCGCGGTCGTGCGGCACGGCGTGCTCTGGGAGACGACCCAGCGCACGCACTCCGCCGCGCCGACGGTGCGCTTCACCGTCACGCCCGGCATGCTGCCCAACGCCGCGGTGCAAGCCTTCGCCGTGCGCCGCGGCCCGCCGCCGGCTGGCGAGCTGGCCGACAAGGGCAACGCGCTCGCGCGGGTGGGCTTCGCGCCGTTCGCGGTCGCGCTCGACGGCAAGTACGTCGTCGCGAGCGCGCGCGCCGCGTCGCCGTCGCTCGAACCGGGCGCGCGCCAGACCGTCAGCGTGCACCTCGCCGACGCGGCGCGCAAACCGGTCCAGGGCGAGGTGACGGTGATCGTCGCCAACGACGCGGTGCTGCGCCTGACCGGCTACCGCCCGCCGGACCTGGTGAAGACCGTCTACGCCGACCAGCCGATCTCGACGCGCTTCGCCGACAACCGCAGCGCGCTCGTGCTCGGCACGCCCGAAAAGCCGCTCGAGAAGGGCTGGGGCTTCGGCGGCGGGCTCTCCAGCGGCGACGCCGACCCGCGCGTGCGGCGCGCGTTCTCGCCGCTGGCCTATTTCGGCACCGTGCGCACCGACGCCCAGGGGAACGCGCGCGCATCGTTCGCGCTGCCCGACGACCTGACGACCTGGCGCGTGCTGGTCGTCGGCGCGACCGCCGACGGCCGCTTCGGCAACGGCGAGACGACCTTCCGCACCACCAAGCCGCTGGTCGCGAACCCCGTCATCCCGCAGTTCGCCCGCCCGGGCGACCGCTTCGACGGCGGCGTCGCGGTGACCAACGGCACCGGGGCCACCGGCACCCTGCACGTCGACGCCGCGCTCGCCGGGCCGCTCGCGTTCCTGATCGACGACAAACCGGCCGCGACGACCATGCTCGACGCCCCGCTCGACCGCATCACCAAGGCGTACCGCTTTGCGATGATCGCGACCGGCGGCGCTGCCGACGGCACAGGCGCGTCCCGCGGGGGCGAGGCCACGGCGACCATTCGCGTGCGCGCGGCGGGCGCGAGCGACGCGTTCGAGGTCAAGGTTCCGGTGCGCGACGCCGACGTCGCCGAAGCGGTGGTGCAGACCGGCACGACCGACAACCGCACGAGCGTCGGCATCGACGTCGCGGCCGACACGCCGCGCGATGCGGGCGGGCTCGATGTCGCGCTGGCCGCGTCGCTGATCCCCGAGCTGACTGCCGCGGCGCAGGATGCCTTGCGCGGCGACGAGCGCCTAGCGCTCTCC
>CAXTNU010000498.1:0-2514 GCA_964245595.1 uncultured bacterium
GGCGTGGGGCGCGCGGGCGGGCGTGCGGTTGCCGACGCGCGGGCGGGCGGGGCCCCTGGCTAAGGGCTGCCCGCGGTGGGGCGCGGGGGCCCCCGCGCGCGCCGGGCCGCCGGCCGCGCGCACCACGGCGATCTGGTCCTCGGCGTGCTTGGCGTCGTGGCGCAGGTACGCCAGGCGGCGGCCGTCGGGCGCCCAGCGCGGCGCGCCGACGAACGGCCCAAGGTCGAGCACGCGGCGCGCGCGGCCGTCGGTGCGGACCACGACGAGCGCGCTCGCGAAGCGGTCGTGCGCGTAGTCGCGGGTCGTCCGGACGTAGGCGACGCGCGTGCCGTCGGGTGAGATGCGCGGATCGGAAAACGTGACGAGCGCGTGCAGCGCGGCGAGCGTGAGAACGTCGGGCATCACGGGGCGCTACGGCTTCGGCATGCGCGCACCTTCCGGCTTGCCGCGAGCGCGACCGCCAGCGCCGAGCGAGCGCGCTTCACCGGCGTCTGGTCTGGGTACCGCGTAGCGAATATATCTCACTACCGATCAGTAAGGAGCACGCGATGGGCTGGTTCGAGCGACTCTTTCCCCACCACGATCCCGCCGCGGCGGCAGCCGAAGCTCCGGCGGGGACCGACGCCAACGCTATTCCGCCCGAGCGCCGCGGCCCGGAGGGAACCTACGACCAGAGCGGCCTGGCGAAGCGGGTGGTGCAGGCATTCGATCAGCAGGGAGTCGCGGACGCACCGCACCTCTACGTCGCCCAGACCGGCACGACCGTCGTGTTCAAAGGCAACGCCCACTCGCAGGAGATCGTCGACCAGCTGGTCACCATCGCGCGCGGCGTCGACGGCGCGCAAGACGTCGATACGCACGAAGTGCACATCGCCTAGTACCCGCGCGCTCCGCTCGAGCCCGTCGGCGCCGGCGTACGTCACCTCGGCGCGGCGCCGAAGCGGGTTCAGCGGGCGTAACGGCTCGGTGCGGTGCCGAGCACGCGCTTGAACATCGCGGTGAAGGCGGCCGGGCTGTCGTAGCCGAGGTCGAGCGCGACGGACGTCACGGGCTCGCCCGAGGCGAGCCGCGGCAATGCCGCCAGCAGGCACGCCTGCTGGCGCCATTGAGCGAAGCTCATGCCCGTCTCGCGCCGAAAGGCGCGCGTGAACGCGCGCCGGCCCAGGCCCAGTTCCGCGCTCCAGGTATCGATCGCGTCGTGCGCGTTCGGCCGTTCGAGAAACGCATGGCATCTCGCCGCGAGCGCGGGGCTGAGCGCATACGGCACGGCGAGCGGGATCACGGGCGCCGCGGCGAGCTCGGCGACCAGCGGCGCCATCACCAGACCGTCGCGGCCGGCCGGGTCGTATTCCGCCGCGACGTCGCCGGCGGCGACCAAGAGGCTGCCAACAGCGCGGACACGCCGATCACCTGGCAGCGGTCGTCGCGCGAGCGCCAGACCGCCGGCTCGATCAGCACGCTGCGCAAGCGTACCGCCCCGACCATCTTCACCGCGTGCGGCACCGTTCCGGGCACCCACACCGCGCGCTCCGCGGGTGCGGCCCAGGCGCCGTGCGGACACGGTTCCCAGGCCCTACCTTTGAGCCGAGCCATCTCGGGAGCCAAGCCATCGTGGGAGCCGGATTCGTGAACGAACAGATCGCCGTCGCAGCCGAGCCGGCGCTGCTCTCGACGGGGCTGCTCTGGAAGGTCGCCCTCTGGTACCGCCGGCACGGTTTGGGCCGGCTCGCCGCGCGCACGCGCGCGAACCGCGCGGCGAGTTTGCCCCGCGGCAAGGTTCGGAGCGCCATCGCGATCCTCGTCGCCTTGATCTTCTCGAAGTACGTCTACCTCGCGAGCTTGACGAACTTCCTGACGTTCTACCTGATCCACCGCTTCGGCGTGACGGTTCAGGCCGCGCAGCTCCATCTGTTCGCGCTGCTCGCGGCGGTTGCGGTGGGAACGGTCCTGGGCGGGGCCGCTCGGCGACCGGTTCGGGCGCAAGCGCGTCATCTGGTTCTCCATCGCGGCGACCCTGCCGTTCACGCTCGCGCTGCCGTACGCGAGCCTGGCCTGGACGCTTTCGCTCACGCCGGCGACCGGGGCGATCCTGGCGTCGGCGTTTCCCGCGATCGTGGTGTTCGCCCAGGAGCTGGTGCCCGGGCGGGTCGGGATGATCTCCGGCTTGTTCTTCGGCTTGGCGTTCGGCATCGGCGGTCTGGGGGCGGCGGTGCTCGGCGCGTTCGCCGATACGATCGGCATCGACGCGGTGTACCGCCTGTGCGCGTTCCTGCCGCTGATCGGGCTGCTCGCGGCGTTCCTGCCCAACCTCTCGGCACGCGCCGCCGGCGACGGCGCGCGGGTCAGGCCGGCGGGGCGGCGGTGATCACGATCGCGCCGGGGTCGGCTTCGAGCGGCAGCGCGCGCGCGACCAGCGGCGAGGTGAGGTAGGCGAAGGCGGCGCGGACGTCGTCGCGGGCGCACTGGGCGTGCGCGCCGGCCGCGCGCAGGCGCGCATCGACCAGCAGCATCGCG
>CAXTNU010000499.1:0-2510 GCA_964245595.1 uncultured bacterium
CGCTCGTGCTGCGCGGTGAGGTGAGGGCCGCGCAAGGGCTGCCGTTCCGCGTTCCGCGCGCGGTCGCGCTCGGCGCGGCGGCGCTCGTCGTCGCGCTGGTCGGCCTGACGCTCGTGCCGCACGCGGGCCCGGCGCTGACGCTGGTCGCGACGCTGGTGCGCGCCGGCACGCTGGTCTTCGGCGGCGGCCACGTGGTGCTGCCGCTGCTGCAGACGACGGCGCGCGACGGCCTGCTCGACGAGCACGCGTTCTTCGCCGGCTACGGCGCGGTTCAGGCGATGCCCGGCCCGCTCTCCAGCTTCGCCGCGTTCCTGGGCGAGGCGAACCGCTCGCCGCTGCACGGCGCGCTCGGCGCGCTGGTCGCGACGGTGCTGATCTTCGCCCCGTCGTTCGCGCTGATCTTCGCGCTGGCGCCGGTCTGGAACCGCGTCGTCGCCAGCCCGCATGCCGCCGGCGCCCTGCGCGGCGCGAACGCCGCGGTCGTCGGCCTGCTCGCGGCGGTCCTCTACGACCCCGTGCTCACCGGCCTGGGCTGGCACTGGGCCCGCATCGCAGTCGCAGCCGTTGCGTTCGTGGTGCTGAGCCGGTTCAAGCTCGTACCATGGATCGTCGTGGTAAGCGCGGCCGCTGTCGGGTCAGCGATCCGAGCGTAGGACGAACTAGCGATCATAGACATCGCGACGGTCAGACACTTTGCGGACCACGATAACGCTCGCCTCGACCGAATAGATCACCCGATACCGCCCCACCCGAAGCCGCCACGACGCCGCCACGACGCCGCCACGACGCCGGAGAGTAACCTTGCAGCTTCTTGACGTCGCCGAACCGCTCTCCGCAAAGCGCTTTATAGCGCTCACGATACCATTTGCTTCAAGAGGATCGATTCGTTCCAGATCGCGCTCAGCCGCACGCATGAGAACAACGCGTCGCTCGTTCTTCACCTTCGCGGCCGAAAGTGGTTACTCAGTCCTCGCGAGCAATCTTTGATGAAATTCGTCGAGGTCGACCCCCGAACCGTCTTCCATCGCATCGGCATCTTTTAGCGCTTGAATGTCTTCCTCGTCAGGTTCGACTTCCTCTGCGAGAAGACATACGACGAGCACATGATCGCGTTCTCGTGCCGCGGTGAGGATCTCATCGGTAAGGACGACCGGGCGGTCGACCGGTAGAAAGCGGGAGAGAAACTCCGCGACCTCGCGCGCCTCCGAGTCGTCAGCACCAAGCGTGACGAGGCGGTCATGGACGGTCGTATCCGACACGGCTCCCTGCATTGCTAATCATTGAGTCTCCAGAGAATGAGTTGCTCCCGTGAATTCTAGCGGGGCTTCCCCCAAAAAAGGCCGTACCTCCCGGGCATGAGCTTCGAGTGGATGGAAGGGAGCCGGCTGTTCGACGAGGTCTGGGGCTTGGTCGCGGCGGGTTTCTGCCTCGCGGTGGCGGTGCCGACGTTGTGGTGGTGGCTGCCCGAGCACCGGCGGGCGTTCTTTTCGCGCGCGGTCGATCCGCGCTACCGCTTGCAGCTCGGCTACGGGCTGTTCGGGATGGCGATGGCCGGCACCAACATCGGCTGCCGCTTCATCCCGCACGCGGCGCTCGAAGCGGTGCACCCGACGTTCTTCGCGATCACCGTCGTACTGGTGCTCGGGCTCGCGCCCCGCGTGCTCTGGATGGCGCTACGCCGGCAGGGCTTGGCCGAGCGCGAACAGCACCGCGTGCGGCGTGAAGGGCACCCCGCGTAGCCGCACCCCGTCTGGGCGAAGATGGCGTTTGCGATCGCGGGCGCCATGACGGTCGTCGTCGCCTCGCCCGCGCCGACGATCTTCCCGGCGGGACGGTCGAGTAGCCGGATCGTCACCTCGGGCACTTCGGCGAAGGTCAGGATCGGGTAGCCGACCCAGTCGATGCTGGTCACGCGGCCGTCGGCGAGCGTGACTTCCTCCTTGAGCGCGCGGCTCGCGGCCTGCAGCACGTTGCCCTCGATCTGATTGCGCAGGCCGTCCCGGTTGACCACCAGCCGCAGTGGTGCGCGATCAGACGTGCTCCGAGCCGCGCCACGCCGGTCTTCTGGTCGACCCGGCGGTCGACGACCGCGGCGACGCGCGCTTCGGTGTTCTCGTAGTGGACGAACGCCACGGGCCGTCAGGTGCGCTCGAACACCGAGACCGCGAGCGCGACGGCGATGATGCCGGCGAAGACCGCGCCGACCAGCGCGCCGGGCACGCCGGGCGCTCGCAATAAGGCGAGCGCCGCGACGAACGCCGCCGCCAGGCCCAGCGGTCCCAGGCGCGACTCGCCCGCGATGAAGTCCCAGAGCGCGGCCAGCGCCGTCACGACGCGGCCTGCGCGCGAACCGGCCGCCGCGCGGCCAGCACCAGCAGCCCGCTGAGGGCCAGATAACCGGCGATCAGCACGAGCAGCGAAAGGTCCGCCCGCCACCAGATGATCCCCAGCCCCTCGCCGGCCCAGAACGTACCGAACGACGTCAGCATGATGCCGACCGCGAACTTCAT
>CAXTNU010000500.1:0-2506 GCA_964245595.1 uncultured bacterium
AGATCGGGACGATCGTCGCCCCGGTCGTGGGGTCGGCGTCTTGCCCGACGTGAATGGCGCGCGTCGCGAAGTCCATCAAAATCCTCCGGGTCCGTCAACCGGGTGGCCCGGCCGTTTGTTTGCAGGTGGGCCGCGGCTCAGCTCGTCTGGGCGGAGAGGAAGCCGATGATGTCCTGGCGGGTGACCACGCCGACCGGCTTCTTGTCCTGGGTCACCACGATCGCCGAGTTGCCCATCGTGAGCAGCTTGTAGGCGAGCGTCACCTCGGCGTCGTGCTCGAGCGCGGGAAAAGCGCGTCCCATCACGTCGCCGATGGGCTTGTGCACGATGTCGGCGTGGTCGAACACGGCCTGCATCACCGCGACATCGTTGATCGAGCCGACGACGTCGTGCCCGCGCATGACCGGCAGCTGCGAGATCTCGTAGCGGCGCAGCATGTCGAGCGCTTCCTTCACCGGCTGCAGTTCGGTGACGGTGATCAGCGGCGGCAGCGGCTGCTTGGCGCGCAGCACGTCGCCGACGGTGTCCTTGCGCCGCTCGTCCTCGAGGAAGCCGTTGGTGCGCATCCACTCGTCGTTGAAGATCTTGGACATGTAGCCGCGCCCGGAGTCGGGCATCATCACGACCATGATCGCGTCCGCGGGCAGGTCCTTGGCGACCCGCGCCGCGGCGGCGACCGCGGTGCCCGACGAGCCCCCGACCAGCAAGCCTTCCTCGCGCGTGATCCGGCGCGCCATCAGGAAGCTCTCCTTGTCGGTGATGCGCAGGATCTTGTCGATCACCCGCATGTCGACGGTCTGCGGCAGGTAGCTCATCCCGATGCCTTCGACCTTGTACGACTTGGGCGTGTCGCCGCTGTAGATCGAGCCTTCGGGGTCGGCTCCGACCACGACGATCGCGGGGTTCTTTTCCTTGAGGTAGCGGGCCGTGCCCGAGATCGTTCCGCCGGTGCCCATCCCGCTCACGAAGTGGGTGATGCGGCCGGCGGTCTGTTCCCAGATCTCGGGACCGGTGCTGACGTAGTGCGCACCGGGGTTCTGCGCGTTGTGCCACTGGTCGGGCTGGATCGCGCCGGGAATCTCGGCCGTGAGCCGGTTCGCCACCCCGTAGTACGACTCGGGCGAGTCGTTGGGCACGTTGGTGGGCGTGATGACGACCTCGGCCCCGTAGGCCTTGAGCAGGTCGGTCTTCTCGCCCGAGAACTTGTCGGGCATGACCAGGATGCAGCGGTAGCCGCGGATCGCGGCCGCCATCGCCAGGCCCGTGCCGGTGTTGCCCGAGGTGGCCTCGATGATCGTCGCGCCGGGCTTGAGGATGCCGCGCCGCTCGGCGTCCTCGATCATCGCCACGGCCGGGCGGTCCTTGACCGAGCCGCCGGGATTGACGTACTCCACCTTGGCCAGCACGAGACACTGCGCGCCGTCGAGCACCCGGTTGAGGCGCACGAGCGGGGTGTGTCCGACGGCCTGGAGCGCGTTCTCGTAGTACGTCATGCCCGTCGCGGGCGGGTGCGGTTCGGTCATCGCCATGGCGTGTCGCGGTTCCGCAACCTCCAGAGCCCTGCCTGCGTCCAATCCTATGCTGACGGAGGAAGTGTCATGGCTACCGATTTTCGTACCGGTGCGTTTCCGCGTCGCGGGCGCGAAGCGCTCGACGACTACCTGTGGCTGGCGCGCGTCTTCGACAAGGCTCGCGCCGCCCGCAACGGTACGATCTACGATTACATCTACCCCTGTCCGATGGACCGGGGAATCTTCGACCGCTGGGGCATCACCTCGCGGATGTTCGACGCCGCGCTCGATACCTGCGCGACCGACGACGAGATCCTGGCCTGGATCAAGGCCCGGGTTCCCGCCGCGCGGCGCGACGAAGCCAACCGCTGGCTGACTCGGGAGAAGATCGAGAACCTGGATCGCCAGGATGCCGAAGAGGGCGTCGTCCCGGCCTGACGCGAACGGCGGACGCGTGACACGCGCGCGTTTCGCCCTCCTGGCGCTCGGCTGCGCCCTGCTCGCCGCCTGCGGCGGCGGGCAAGTTCCGCCGGCCCAGAACTACGCCACCATCCGCGGCCGGGCGTACGACGCGGCCACGAGCCAGCCCGTCGCCGGTGTGGGGGTGACCGTCGACGTGATCATCACCGCGAACACCGGCAGCGACGGCACCTATCGGCTCGCCAACGTGCCGATCGGGCAGTACGGGCCGCTCCAGATCCAGCCGCCCTCCGGCTACACCGTGCAGGCCAGCCCGCTCTACCAGGGCAGCGTCGCCGCAGGCGAGACGATCACGGTCGACATACCGCTGACGAAGACGCGGTAAGCCGGCGTGCGCGTCGTCGTCGCGCCGGACAAGTTCAAGGGCAGCCTGGGCGCGGCGGAGGCCGCGGCGGCGCTCGCCGCCGGGGTGCGCGACGTGCTGCCGGACGCGGAGTGCGTGCTGGTGCCGATGGCCGACGGCGGCGACGGCACGGTCGCGGCGTTCCTGGCCGGCGGAGCGCGAGCGCGCCGGC
>CAXTNU010000501.1:0-2499 GCA_964245595.1 uncultured bacterium
CGCGGGCGCCGGAGCGGCGATGGTGTGCCGTGGGGGACGCTCCCTGCGCGCATCCTGCGCTCCGGTCGCTCGGCGCTCCATCGCTCTCGCGCATCCTGCGCTTCGCGATTGCGCGACGCCCCGCCACCGCACCGTCCGCCACCCGCCTCGGCACGGTGAGTCGCCGGTTGCATGCTGATCGGCCGTGTTAAAGCTGCCGAATGGTGCTTACCGATATGCGTCCTTGCGGTCGCGTACGGCGAACACAGTGATCGCGTCGGCATCCCGGCGGAACAGCACGCGGTACCGGCCCACTCGTAAGCGCCATTCGGGTGGGTGTCGAGCTTGCAGCTTCAGTACGTCTCCGATTCCACGTTCTGCAAATCCGGCGATGCCAGCGACTACGACAGTACGGTCAGGCGCTGGAAGGCGCGCAAGATCACGACGCGCTGTGCGATCGAATTGAACGGTCAAAAGTCTTGCCAGTGCTCAAGTGTCTCCTGGAATAAAATACCGCCGGGCGTTAGTACGGAAAGTGCTTACTAGCGCCCGAGCTTCTGAGAGACAGATGGATCGCTCTTGGGCAGGGAATGCAGTGAGCGCAATCCCTGAACAATGAAAGGAGACCCCCTTCTCTGAGGTCGGCTTGTCGTTAGAGGCCGAGTTCGGCTCGAACTTGCTCCATCGATAGCCGCGACCCGTCGTCGAGCTCTGCTGCTTCGGCGATCGCGGACAAGTCGTCTTCGTCTGGGGTGACTTCGGGGGCGAGCAGCATCGCGACGAGCGCCGCGTCGCCGGCGCGTGCCGCGGCCACGACTTCCTCGGTCAGAACGACCGGCCGTCCCAAAGGAACGACCCGCGCGAGGAGGGCCTCGGCATCGAGGGTCTCGCGATCGTCGGCGCCCAGCGCGACTAGCCGATCGTGAACGGTCATTCCTGAAGGTTCCTCGGTACGCGCATGGCGTCCCGCCGACGGAGCAGGCTCGTCAGGCCGCATGCGTTGCCGTTCGGTGTTGAGTACCGCCATGAGGGCGAGGCTCGCTCAGACTATCGGGTCGGCTCTGTCCGCTTCAGCGAGCTGAGGGCAGAGCGTGCTCGCCGGCTCGCCGGCTCGCTGGGCGCAGGGGTCAGTAGATCGGCGACCCCGGCGCGAAGGGCGGCACGCTGCCGTCGTCCGGGGCGAAGATCAGGCGCAGGGGGTACGACGAGCCGCCTTCGGGCATCGTGACGACGTGGATGCGGCGGAAGGTGCCGGGGTTGATGCGTTCTTGCCAGAGCTTGTACTTCGAGAAGGCGGCTAGGCCGTGCGCTTGCACGAGCGTGCCGTCGACCAGGAACGTGCCCGTCGCTTTGCCGCCGCGCGGGTTGGCGTAGAGCGCGACGTTGCGCGGGCCGCGAGTTTGGTTCTTGAGGACGACCGTCATCGACTGCTCGACGCCGTAGTCGCCGCTGAGCGCTTCGCCTTCGCGCAGGTTGGGCAGCGGTAATTGCCCGATCGGGATCTCGAGGTCGGCGCCGTCGACGTCGTACGTGCGGTCGAAGTAGAACGTCGGGACGGGGTAGACGCCGCGCGCGTGCGGGGCTCCGCCCGAGAGCAGTTGGGTGGTGTTCACGTCTTGGTCGAGCGGGGCGTTGGCGTTCTGCGCGACGAGGGTGAGCTCGAGCGGGTCGCCGCTCACCAGCCGCAGCTGCAGGATCGCGCTGACCACGTTGGTCGGCGGGAGCGCGTGGTCGACCAGGTTCATCGTCGCGCCGGGGGCGACGGTCACGATCGTGCCCTCGTTGCGGGCTTCGTGCACCAGGAAGCGTTTGGTCGAGAGGTGGCCGACCTCGGCCTCGTTGATACCCGGGCCCGCGCTGCCGGCGACCATCTGCACGGTCGCGGGGGCGTTCGAGCCGTTGCGGGCTTTGAGCAGGATGCGGCGCGCGGGTTCGGTCGCGGGGTTGAAATGGTAGTACAGGAAGCGCTGCGGCGCCTTGGTATCCAGGCGCGCGCTGAACAGCACGCCGTCGGCGGCCAGGCGCTCGGGGTAGTCGCTCACCAGCAGGCGGTTGGGGAAGATCGGCGGGAGCGCGACGTTCTCGACCGAGACGTGGGTCGTGCCGGTGACGCCGAAGTAGCCGTTGCCGTCGATCGTCACCGGGACGTCGACCTGGGTGCGGTTGTCGAGCTTGAGCTCGCCGCGGACGGCGATCGTGTCGGGGCTGACCCGGATGGTCGCGCCCGGGCGCATCGTCGCGGCGCGCGCGGCGGCCTCGGCCAGCGCGTCGCGCAGGTAGGTGGGGGAGGCCGGGTTGCCGGTCACCCGCAGCGTCGTCTCGTCGGCGACCGTGCCGGCGGCGTAGGCGACCAGCACCGGGATCGTGCGGCTCACGCCGCGCGCGTCGGTCACGGTGACGGTCGTCGAGCCCAGTTTGAGGCCGTCGACGTAGAGCACGCGCTGGGGCTGGTCGATGACGGCCACGGCGACGGTCGGGTCGGCGACCGTCACGGTCAGCGTGCCCAAGGAGGCGTTGATG
>CAXTNU010000502.1:0-2498 GCA_964245595.1 uncultured bacterium
GCTCTGGGGCGGCGTGCCGGGCAGCGCGGAGGCGCCCGACATTCGCGCCGGCCTGAGCGAGGCCGGCGGAAACGACACCGCGCTCGCGGCGCTGCTCGAGCGCGTTCGCGCGCGCTACGGCTTCGCTCCGCGCGGGCTCGACCCGCGCACCACGACGATCGCAAGCCTGGTCGACGCGATCAGAACCAACCTCCACCAACCGCAACAGAATGAGGCAGCTTTTATGAGCACGGGTGAAATCACGGCTTCCGCGGACGCGAGCGCGCGTCTGGAAGACGCGCAGAACACCGTCCGCGCGATCTGGAAAGAGGTGTTGGACGAGGACGCTCCGCCGGAGATCGGCCTGGACGACGACTTCTTCGAACTGGGCGGGACGTCGCTCTCGCTGGTCGCGGTCGTGACCAAGATGGGTCAGTATCTCGATGCCGACCTGCCGACCGACATCGTCGCCAAGGGCGCGACGGTGCGCGCGCTCACCCGCAGCGCGCTCGACTTCGCCGCCCAAGCGCACCCGGCGTAGCAGACACGCACAGGAGCACGCACATGCGATTAGCCGAACCCGCCGGAAAATTCGCCTTCAGCCCGGACGAATTGACGGCTTTCCACGAGCGGGGTTACGCCGGCCCGTTCACGCTCTACGAGCCCGACGAGATGGAGCGGACCATGCGCGTGGTCCGCCCGCAGCTGATCGACTCCAGCAAGGCGATCTACAAGCGCGAAGGGACCGCTTCGGGCGTCACCAACCTGGCCAACTACGACCGCCACTTCGACGTCCCATTTTTAGCCGAGCACGTCTGCCGGCCCGAGATCGTCGACCGGTTGGCGAGCGTGTTCGGGCCCGACATCCTGTGCTGGCGCAGCGAGTTCTTCCCCAAGTATCCGGGCGACGAAGGCACCGACTGGCACCAGGCCGGCACGTTCGCCAACGTCGACAGCGAGAAGAAGCCGCAGATTCTCTGGCCGCCCGAGACCAACGGGCGCGGCACGCTCACCGTCTGGACGGCGTTCACCGAGTCGACGGTCGAGAACGGCTGCATGCAGATCATTCCCGGCAGCCACCGGACGATCTACTACGACGAGACCAAGCGGATGGAGTACGACGCCGGCAAGATCAACCAGGTCGCCAAAGAGGGCACCCGGCGCGGCTTCTTCGGCTACGACTACCGCCAGCTGCAAGTCGATCCCGACTGGCGGCCCGACGAGAGCCAGGCGCTGTCGATGGTCATGCGGCCGGGCCAGTTCATCATCTTCTGGTCGACCCTGCTGCACGCGTCGCACCCGCACAACGGTGCGACCAAGAAGATGCGCCTGGGCTACGCGGCCCGCTACGTGCCCTCGTTCGTCAAGGTCTACCCGGAGTCGACCGGGCTGAACGAGTTCGGCGGCCGGGCCGACCTCGACGACTACGGCGCGGTGATCGTGTCGGGCCGCAATCTCGAGCCGCACAACAAGATCGCGACGCAGACCGTGCAGGGCGTGCCGTTCAACACCCAGCGCCGCCCGGACGCAGCCGAAGTGGAGACAGCGTGATGTCGACCCAGATCGAGCAGCCCACCAAAAAGTTCTTCCTCGGCCGCGAGGAGCTCGAGCAGTTCCGCACGCGCGGCTACCTCGGCCCGTTCACCCTGTTCGAGCCCGCGGAGATGAACGCGCTCTGGAAGCGCGAGCGCCTCGCGCTGTGGGACCGCAGCAAAGCGCCCTATCCCGACACCAAACCGGGGACCGGCGTGTACGACTACGACCGCCACCTCGACAACGACTTCCTGGCCGAGCTCGTCTGCCGGCCCGAGATCGTGCACCCGGTGGCGAGTATTCTGGGCCCCGACGTGATCTGCTGGCGCTCGGAGTTCTTCCCGAAATACCCGGGCAGCGAGGGCACCGACTGGCACCAGGCCGACACCTTTGGGGGCGGCAACGGCATCCCGCACATCGTCTGGCCCAACGGCTCGGACTTCGGCGGCGCGCTGACCATGTGGATGGCGTTCACCGAGGCCAGCGAGGAGACGGGCTGCCTGCAGTTCATCCCCGGCACGCAGGGCGTGATGAACTTCGACGAGAGCCGCGGCATGCACTACGATCCCACCCGCGTCAACCAGAAGGAAGTCAACGGCGTCCTGCGCGGCTTCTTCGGCTACGACTGGCGCGAGATCCAGAAAGACCCGAACTGGGAGCCCGATGAGTCCAAGGCCGTGTCGGTGCCGTGCAAGGCGGGTCAGTTCGTGATCTTCTGGTCGACCCTGATGCACGCGTCGCTGCCGCACCTGGGCAAGACCAAGAACATGCGGCTGGGCTTCACCGCGCGCTACGTGCCGACGTCGGTCAGCGTCTACGCGGCGATGAAGGAGACCCGGCGGGTGGACGAGCTCGGCGGCAGCTTCGGCCTGGACAACTTCGGCTCGGTGCTGGTCTCCGGGCGCGACGAGTACGGCCTCAACCCGCTGCGCACCGAGTCGCTGCGCGGCAAGCCGTACGGCAACGCGAACCCGCGCTGAGTGGAC
>CAXTNU010000503.1:0-2484 GCA_964245595.1 uncultured bacterium
GGCACGCGGTTGCGCAAGGGCGCGCCCGACGCCGTCCGGAGCTGGGTCGCGAGCAACGGCAACGGGGCCGTCGCGACCGCGACCGACCTGCTCGCCCCCGAGGTCGAGCGGATCGCGCGCGCCGGCGGCACGCCGCTGCTGCTGGCCGACGGCCGGCGCATCCTGGGCGCGATCTACCTGCGCGACATCCTCAAGCCCAACACGCGCGCGCGCTTCGACCGCCTGCGCGCGATGGGGATCCGCACCGTGATGATCACCGGCGACAACCCGCTCACCGCGAGCGCGATCGCCAAGGAAGCCGGGGTCGACGACTTTCTGGCCGAGGCGACGCCCGAGACCAAGATGGCGCTGATCCGGCGCGAGCAGGCCGAGGGCCGGCTCGTCGCGATGACCGGCGACGGCACCAACGACGCGCCCGCGCTGGCGCAAGCCGACGTCGGCGTCGCGATGAACAGCGGCACGCAGGCCGCCAAAGAGGCCGGCAACATGGTCGATCTCGACTCCGATCCCACCAAGCTGATCGAGATCGTCGAGGTCGGCAAGCAACTGCTGATGACCCGCGGCTCGCTGACGACCTTCTCGATCGCCAACGACGTCGCGAAGTATTTCGCGATCCTGCCGGCGATGTTCACGACCGCGTACCCGGCGATGGCGGCACTCAACGTGATGCACCTCGCGACGCCGCAGAGCGCGATCCTCTCGGCGATCGTCTTCAACGCGCTGATCATCGTCGCGCTGATCCCGCTGGCCCTGCGCGGCGTGGCCTACCGGCCGCGCGGCGCGAACGCCGTGCTGCGCGAGAACGTGCTAATCTACGGCCTGGGCGGCCTGGTGGTCCCGTTCGCCGGGATCAAGCTCATCGACCTCATCCTCGTCGGCCTGCACCTCACCGGAGCCTAACGCCATGCACGCACCGCCCACCACGCCACCCGAACCGGCGCGCGACAGCACGCTGCGCCACCTCGTCACATCGGTGCTCTACACGGTCGTCACCGTGATCGCGCTGGGGCTGATCTACCCGCTCGCGATCTGGGCCCTGTCGGCGCTGCTGTTCCACCACCAGGCCATGGGCTCGCTGATCGAGGTCGACGGCACGGTCGTGGGCTCGGAGCTGGTCGGGCAGGCGTTCAGCAAGCCGCGATACTTCCACGGCCGCCCCTCGGCCGCCGGAAAAGGGTACGATCCCACCGCGACCGGCGGCACGAACCTGGGCCCGACCAGCCAGAAGCTCATCGCCGCCACCAAGCGCACGATCGCCGCGCTGAAGAAGGAGAACCCCGCCGCGAGCGGCCCCGTTCCGATGGACCTCGTCACGTCGAGCGGCAGCGGCATCGACCCCGACATCTCGCCCGCGGGCGCGTACTACCAGGCCGCCCGGGTCGCGCAGGCGCGCGGCGTCTCGCTCGGCGTGGTGCGCGCCCAGATCGCGGCCCACATCACGCCGCGCCAGCTCGGCATCCTGGGCGAGCCGCGCGTCAACGTTCTCGACCTCAACCGCGCGCTCGACGCGCAAGGAGCTGCCGCACACCCGTGATCCGTTCGCTCATCGTCGCCGCGCTCGTCGCGCTGCCGGGCCTCGCCTCGGCCCAGACCGCCCCCGATCTCTGCTCCAGCGGCTTGAGCGCGGTCGTCAGCCGCCCGACGCAGACCACCTCGGCGTGCGCGGTCGAGCCGAACCAGGTGCTGATCGAGACGGGCTACCAGTCGCAAACCGTCGACGTCGCGGGCGGCTCGTACACGTATCAGTCCTATCCGCTCGCGGCGATCCGCATCGGCACGAAGCTGCGCGGCGTCGAGCTGCAAGTGCTGCCGCCGAGCGCGATCCGCTCGGGCGGCGTGCCGGCGACGTCCGACACCGGCGCCGGCCTCAAGTGGCAGATCGGCGCCACGCCGGCGTTCGCGTACGGCGTGAACGTCATCGCGACGGCACCCACCGGGAGCGATCCCGCGACGAACCCCAACGGCCTGGGCAGCGCCAACGCCGGCACGTACGTCGCGAACGCCAACCTCCAAGGTTCGCTGGGTAAGGTGTTCGGCTACGGCGCGACGCTGAGCGTCGACCGTTTGACGACCGTGTCGGTGAGCGGTGGAAACGGCGCGGGCGCGCTCGGCACGACGACGGCGCGCTACACGTCCGTGATCCCGTCGGTCGACGTCACCGTGTCGCTGCCGGCGTCGTTCGGCCTGGCCGTCGAGGCGTACCGCCAGTCCAACGGCGAGGGGATCGCGACGCCGAGCCACACCTGGTTCGACGCGGCCCTCTCGAAGGACACCGGCCACGCGCAGGTCGACCTCAACGTCGGTACCTCGAACCGGATCAGCCCGGCGCCGGGCGCGCCGGGCGTGCGCCGGCACTACGTCGGCTTCGGCATCAGCTACCTGTTGTGAGCGCTCAGGGCGACGGCGGCTGCGCGTCGTCGCGCGGGGCCAGCAGCAGCATCTCGCGCACGCGTGCGACCCGCGAAACCGTGGGTAAATTCAGGT
>CAXTNU010000504.1:0-2464 GCA_964245595.1 uncultured bacterium
CCGCTACGCACCCGACGACGCGCCCGCGATCCGCCGTTCCGCGGCTCCGACGGCGGGCGAGCCGGACGACGAGGCGGTGCGCCGGGTGGCCGACGCGCTCGGCCGCGCCGCCGCGCCGGTCGTGTTCGCCGGCAGCGGGGCGTACTGGGCCGGCGCGGGCGAAGCGCTGGCGGCGCTGCTGGCCGCGGCGCGCTGCCCGGTGTACTGCAACGGCATGGCGCGCGGTCTGCTCGGGGCGCGCAACCCCTACCAGCTCCACCACCGCCGGCGCGAGGTGCTGGCCGGCGCCGACCTGGTGCTCGTGCTCGGGGCGGACTTCGACTTCCGGCTGGGCTTCGGGGCGGCGGGCAGCCTGGCCGAGGGCGTGACGGTCGTGCAGGTCGACCCGCAGGCCGCCGCGCTGGGCCGCAACCGCGACGTGGCGCTCGCGGTGTGCGCCGACGTCGAGCGCTTCCTGCGCGCGCTGCTGCGCTACGAAGCGCGCTTCGGCCGCCCGGACGAGCCCGAGCGCAGCGAGGCGCTGCGCCGCCGCGACGCGGACGGCGAGGCGCGGATGCGCGTTCTCATCGGGGCCGACGCGCCGATCCACCCGCTGCGCCTGGCGCAAGAGCTGGCCGGCTACCTCGATTCCGACGCGGTCGTCATCGGCGACGGCGGCGACGTCGTCACCCAGGGCGCGAGCGTGCTGCGGCCGGGCGGGCCGGGCTGCTGGATGGACCCCGGCCCGTTCGGCTGCCTGGGAATCGGCACGCCCTTCGCGATGGGCGCGCGGCTGGCTCGCCCGGACGCCCAGATCGCGGTGCTGTTCGGCGACGGCGCGTTCGGCTTCAACGGCTTCGAGTACGAGGCCGCGGTGCGCCAGAAGCTGCCCTTCGTCGGCGTGATGGGCAACGACGGCGCGTGGGGCGAGATGCGCACCTTCCACGAGGACATCTTCGGGCCCGAGCACATGGAGGCGCAGTACCTCAGCCGCGACACGGCCTACGAAACCGTGGTGCGCGGGCTGGGCGGGCACGGCGAGCGGGTCGAGCGCGCGAGCGAGATCCGGCCCGCCTTGCGGCGCGCGTTCGACGCCGGCGTGCCGGCCCTGCTCAACGTGCTGCTCGACCCCAGCGTGCGGCGCGAGGAGCTGACCATCTCGGGCAAGCAGGTTGCGCGCGCGTACGGAGGCGGCGACCCGCATGCGTTCCGCCGCTGAGCGGACCTGCGTCTCGGGCCGCGAGGCGATCCTCGAGATCGAGGACCTGCAGAACCGCCTGGGCGAGCAGACCGTGCAGCGCGAGCCGTTCTGGCGCGCGCTGGTCGACGATCCCGCGGCGGTGCCCGAGAACGTCTTTCACGGGCTGTGCGCGGAGAACTACCACCTGCTGTTCCGCGAGAGCTACTTCGACTCGCCGGTCCTCTCGTACGCCGGCAGCACCGCCGCGCGCAAGCTGATCAACGAGTTCTACCTCGAGGAGTTCGGTCACGACGAGCTCTTGCTCAAATCGCTCGCGTCCCTGGGCGTGACGCGCGAGGACCTCTTTCGCACCGCGCCGCTGCCCGAGACCGCGGCGCTCTACAACGCGCTGGCGTACTGGGCGCGCTACGACCCGCTGTTCTTCTTCACGACGCTGGGCCCGCTGGAGGGGCGCGAGGTGGAGATCGACTCGTTCGTCACCGCCGCCCGCCGGCGCGGTCTTTCGGCGGCCTTCGTCGAGCCGGTCGCGGCGCACGCGCGAATCAACAAGGACGGCGCGCACGGCTTGCTGGCGCGGGCGATCTTCGACGCGATCCCGGTCGTCGCGGCGGCCGACCTGGCGCGCCTGCGCCGCCTGACGGGCCTGTTCGGGCGCATCTACGCGCGCTTCTACGCCGGCGTCTGGCGGCACTACGCGGCCGGCGGCGCGCTGGTGCGCCCGGTGACCGAGCTATGAGCGCGAACGGCGCGGCGGCGGCCGCGGGCGGCGAGACGATGAGCGCGAGTACCGAGCCGCTGACGGCGACCTACTACCGGCGCCCGGCGTTTCGCGCCGGCGTGCGCGCGCGGGTCGAGGCCGAGCGGGCCGTGTTCGCCTACGGCTCGATCTCGTTCGACGCGGAGTTCTCGCCTGCGGCGAGCGCGCTGGTCGCGGCGCTGTGCGAGCGGCTGGCCGACGGGCTCGACGCCGCGGCGATCCCGGCCCTGTTCGGCGACTTCGCGCCCCACGCGCACGAGCTGCTGCGCAGCTTCGACCGCTACGGCTACCTGCGCGAGTCCGCCCTGGCGGCGCCGGATGCGCTCGACGCGCTCGACGGCGCGCTGTTCGCCGAGCAGGTCACCGCCTTCGCCGAACGAGCGCGCGGGCGGGCCGGCTCGGCCTTCCACGCCGCGCTGGGCGCCGGCGCGGCCGGTGCGCGCGAGCTGGTCGCCTACGTGACCGAGTACTACCACGTCGTCGCGGCGGCGCCGGCGCTCATCGGCGCGTCGCTCGCGCACGCGCAC
>CAXTNU010000505.1:0-2443 GCA_964245595.1 uncultured bacterium
ATCGCATCCTCGATCCCGCGCGCGATCAGCGCGGCTCGGATCTCGGGCGTCGCGACGGCGTAGGTGTCGATGTTCTTGTAGACCCAGAACGGGTGCACGACGAAGTCGGTGACGATGCCCATCACCGGCAGCGCGGCGTCGAACTCGCGCTTGTACGCCGCCATCACGCCGCACGGGAAGGCGTGCGTGCAGACCACGGCGCTGGGCCGCAGGCGCTCGATCAAGCCGTGGATGTTGCGGGCGGTGAACTCGCCCGCCCAGACCCGGAAGCCGCCCGCGACGGTCGCGCGCTCGGCCCGGTCGTAGATGAAGCCGTAGACCTGCGGAATCGTGCGCACCATCCCGATGTAGCCGTCGCTGACCACCTTCGAGAACAGCGAAGCCGCGTAGCGGTAGCTGTCGACCACCTCGCCGCGCATGCCGCGCGCCGCCAGGCGGGCGCGCACCGCGTCGGCGGCGGCCTTGTGGCCCTCGCCGACGCGCGCCGACAGGAAGAGGACCGGGCCTACGCTTGAGCCTCCGGCGGCGTCGATTCCTCGGCCAGCACGAAGAAGTCGTCCAGGATCTCTTGCGCCAGCTCGTCGTCGTCGAGCAGGTCGCCGAACTGGTCGGTCACCACGAACTCGTCGCCGCCGTCGTTGTAGCAGACCGCGTAGGCGTTGTTCTCGTCGTCCTCGACCAGGCCGACGACCTCGAAGCGCAGCGACGAGCCGTCCTCCATGTGCAGCTCGAGCACGTCCTTGAGGTCGAGCGGCTGCTTCGCTTCGCCGCCGCCGTCGGGGGCGGCGCCGTTTCCGTTGGTGCCGTTCGGGCCGTTGGTGTCGATGACCGGACTCCTTATTTGAGGTAGCGGTTGACGTTGGCGTCGTGCTCGGCCAGCGTCTTGGCGAACACGCTGTGGCCGTCGCTCTTGGCGACGTAGTAGAGATAGTCGCTGCGGGCCGGGTGGAACGCCGCGTCGAGTGAAGCCTTGCCGGGATTGGCGATCGGCGTGGGCGGCAGGCCGGTATGCCGGTACGTGTTGTAGGGCGAGTCGATCTGCAGGTCTCGCTTCGTGATCACGTCGTGATGTTCCGCGAAGACGTACTCGATCGAGGCGTCGACCTCCAGCGGCATACCCAGCCGAAGCCGGTTGTAGATCACCGAGCCGATGAGCGGCCGGTCGGCGTCGAGCTTGCCTTCGCGCTCGATGATCGAGGCGACGGTCACCACTTCGGGCACGGTGCGGCCGAGCTCGCGCGCCCGCACCGGGGCGTCCGCCGGCAGCTCGCGCCGGAACTGGTCGACCAGGATGCGGGCCGCGCCGGCGGGCGTGTCGTCGGTCGGGATCAGGTAGGTGCTGGGAAACAGATAGCCTTCCATCGTCGCCGTCCGCCGGCCGCCGATCTCGACCCCGCCGTGCAGGAAGATGCGGTCGAACGCGCCCGCGTCGCCCAGGCCGCGCTCGCCCAGCACGCGGGCGACTTCCTTGGCCGTGTAGCCCTCGGGGATCGTCACCCAGACCGCGGTCTGCTCGCCGCGCACCAGCCGCTGCAGCACCTGGTCGCTGGTCTGGTGGGGCGGGAAGCGGTACTCGCCGGCCTTGACCGCGCCGTCGACGTGGCGCAGCCGGGCCAGGATGCGGAACGCCAGCGGGTGGGCCAGCACCTCGTCCGCGCGCAACGTGGCGACGACGTCGGCGAACGTCGCGCCGCGCGGGATCACCACGTCCGTCTGCTTGGCGGGCAGATCGGGGCGGGCGTACACCGCGTCGCGGAACCAGGTCGCGGCCGCGAACACGGTCACCGCCACCCCGACCAGCGTGGCCAGCGCGACGCCCAGCAGCGCGGCGCGGGCGCGGCTCAGCGCGGTCTGCGGGCCAGCCACGTCTCGAGGATTCCCACCGCCGCGAGCTGGTCGACGACGTGCTTGCGCTTGGCGCGCGAGACGTCGGCTGCGATCAGGGATTTCTGTGCCGCCGCGGTGGTCAGCCGCTCGTCGACCCGCTCGACCTCGCCGTCGTACGCGCGCGCGAGGTGCGCCACGAAGGCGTCGATCGCGGTCGAGGCGAGCCCGCGCTCGCCGCTCAGCGTGAGCGGGTCGCCGACGACGATCGTGCGCACGCCGCGCTCGGCGGCCAGCGCGACGATGCGCGCCACGTCGTCGCGCACGTTCGTGCGCTCGAGCGTGCTGTGCGGAAACGCGAAGGTTCCCTCGCCGACCGCGACGCCGATGCGCCGCGTGCCGACGTCCAGTGCGATGACCGTGCTCACGGCTGCGGGCGCTCCGCGCTCACTGGGACAGCTCGTGCACGAGCGCGCGCGCCTTGGGGCGGCGGCCCAGGTGCCAGGTGACGATCTCGTCCACCGCGCGCGCGACCTTGCTCGTCGCGGCGAGCGCGGCGCCGCTGCCGCGCTCGGCGCCGAGCGCGCGGAAGTTCGCCACGTCGGCCGCGCTCAGCGCG
>CAXTNU010000506.1:0-2435 GCA_964245595.1 uncultured bacterium
CGGTTGGGGCGGCTCTTGTACTCGGGGTGGGCCTGCGTCCCGACGAACCACGGGTGCACGTCGCTAGGCAGCTCGATCAGCTCGACCAGCGACGTGCGCCCGAGCGGATGATGACCCGAGAAGCTCATCCCGTGCCGCTCGAACAGCGCCTTGTACTTGTTGTTGAACTCGTAGCGGTGGCGATGCCGCTCGCTGATCTCGGTCTCGCCGTACGCGCGCGCCGCGAGCGAGCCGGGCTCGAGCGTGCAGGCGTACGCGCCCAGCCGCATGGTGCCGCCCTTGAGATCGAGATGGCGCTGCTCGGGAATGAAGTCGATCACCGGGTCGGAGGTGGTCTCCTCGACCTCGGTGGTCATCGCGCCGGGCAAGCCGCACACGTTGCGCGCGAACTCGATGCACGCCATCTGCATGCCGTAGCAGATGCCCAGGAACGGGAGCTTGTGCTCGCGGACGCGCTGCATGGCGATCAGCTTTCCTTCGACCCCGCGCGCGCCGAAGCCGGGCGCGACCAGCACGCCGTCGACGTCGTCGAGCGCGCCCAGCCCCTCGGTCTCGATCCGCTCGGAGTCGATCCGCACCACGTCGACCGCGACGTCGTGGTAGATGCCGGCGTGCCCGATCGCCTCGGTGATCGAGATGTAGGCGTCCTTGAGCTCCACGTACTTGCCGACCAGCGCCACCTTGAGCCGGCCGCCCGCGGGATGCTGGATGCGGTGCGCGATCGCGCTCCAGTCCTCCAATGCCGGCTGGGTGGTGCGCAGGCGCAGCTTGCGCACCGCGATGTCGGCCAAACCCTCGGCCTCGAGGTTGAGCGGCACCTGGTAGATCGTCGCCGCGTCGCCGTTCTGCACCACGCTGCCCGCGGTCACGTCGCAGAACAGCGCGATCTTCTCTTTCAACTCGTGGGGGATCGGGACGGAGGAGCCGGTGCGCAGCACGATCGCGTCGGGCGTGATCCCGATCGCCCGCAGCTCGCGCACCGAGTGCTGGGTGGGCTTGGTCTTGAGCTCGTCCGCCGCGCCCAGGTGCGGCAGCAGCGTGAGGTGGACGAACATCACGTTCTCTTCGCCGACCAGGTGGCGCACCTGGCGGATCGCTTCGAGGAACGGGAGCGACTCGATGTCGCCGACCGTGCCGCCGACCTCGACGATGCAGACGTCGGCCCCGCTGCGCTCCGCGACCCGGGTGACGTGGCCCTTGATCTCGTTGGTGATGTGCGGAATCACCTGGACGGTCGCGCCGAGGTAGTCGCCGCGCCGCTCCTTCTCGATCACGGATTTGTAGATCTGGCCCGTCGTGACGTTGTTGTCGCGGGTCAGCGTCTCGTCGATGAAGCGCTCGTAGTGGCCCAGGTCCAAGTCGGTCTCGGCTCCGTCGTCGGTGACGAAGACCTCGCCGTGCTGGTACGGGTTCATCGTGCCGGCGTCGACGTTGATGTACGGGTCGAGCTTCTGGATCGACACCGAGACACCGCGACTCTTCAGCAGCCTCCCCAGCGAGGCGGCCGTGATCCCCTTCCCGAGCGAACTGACGACCCCGCCGGTGAAGAAGATGAACTTGGCCATGGGGGATGCTTCGCTTCGGTATACGGCCCGGGCGGACCCGCTGGCGGCGGCTAGGTCGGTCGACTAGGGCGGGATCACCGCGACCACCAGCCGGTCCAGCCCGGCGTAGTCCTGGATCGTCTCCACCCCCGCCGCCGGCAGGGCCCGGCGCACCAGCTCTTCGAGCGCGCGGGCGTTGGCCGGACCGGCTTCCAGGATCGCGATCCCGCGCGGAGCGACCAGGGCTGCCAGGGCGGGCAGCATACGGCGGTAGAGGTCGAGGCCGTCCGGACCGCCGTCCAGCGCCAGGCGCGGCTCGAACGAGACCGGATCGGGCGCGGGCGCGATCTCGGCCGTCGGGACGTAGGGCAGGTTGGCGACCAGCGCGTCGTAGGGCGCATAGGCCAGCAGCGGCGCGGCCAGGTCGCCGTGCAGGAACGTGACGTGCTGGAAGACGTCGTTGCGGGCGGCGTTGCGGCGCGCGACCGCGAGCGCGTCCTGCGAGACGTCGCCGGCGTACACGTTGAGCTCGCGCAGCTCGCAGGCCAGGCTGATCGCGATCGCCCCGCTGCCGGTCCCGGTGTCGGCCGCGCGGCCCGCCTCGCGCCCGATCGCGCGCAGGTGGCGCACCGCCCACTCCACCGCCAGCTCCGTCTCGGGGCGAGGCACCAGCACCCGCTGGTCGACCCCGAACATCCGGCCGTAGAAACCGGCCTCGCCGGTGATGTACGGGATCGGCACGCCGCGCTCGCGGGCGTCCACGTCCGCGGCGAAGCGGGCTGCAGCCTCGGGCGGCAGCTCGCGCTCGCGGTGGGCGATCATCTCGGCCCGGGTCACCCCGCCGGCGTGGGCGAGCAGGAAGGCCGCGTCGAGCCGGCCGGTGACGGGCGA
>CAXTNU010000507.1:0-2430 GCA_964245595.1 uncultured bacterium
ACCTCCATGCCCATCGCGCGAGCGACCACGAAGCGCGCGCCGTGCGCCGCGGCGAACTCCAGCCACGCCTCCTGCAGGCGCGTCTTGCCGCTGCCGGCCTCGCCCAGCACGAGCACGACCGAGCCGTCGCCGTGGCGTGCCGCCTCGAGCCGCGCGGCGAAGAAGGTGCGTTCCGCAACACGCCCGACGATCCGCTTGGCGGCGACCGGAGCGGCGATCACGGCCCGCGCTACAGCAGCTCGTTCAAGTTCGCCGCGAACTCGGCGACGGTTTTCTTCGCCACGCCTTCGATCAGCCGGCCGCCGACCGTCGCGATGATGCCGCTGATCTGGGCGTCGGTGTGCAGTGCGACGTGCGTTTTGCCGCCGGTATCGGTCGCGGTCGAGACGACCTTCGCTTTCACGCCGCCGCGACCACGAAGCTCGTTGCCGCTCACGTTCAGCGTCGCGGTGTGGGTGGCGTCGTCGAGCGACTCCACCCCGATCGTCGCGCCGTAGCTGACCGCCACCGGGCCGACCTTGATCGACACCTTGGCTTTGTAGGTCTGGGCGTCGACGATCTCGGTGATGGCGGCGTTGGGGATGCACGTCGCGACGCGCGGCACGTCGCACAGCACCGCCCACACCCGGTCGACGGGCGCGTCGACGTCGAAGCCGTCGTCGATGATCACAGCGAAACCGTATCGCGCGAGTTGTGCACGGGCAACGTTCCTTCGCTCAAGCGTCCGCCGCGGCGCCGCTCGCGCAGGGCGATGATCTCCGCGGCGATCGAGATCGCCGTCTCCTCGGGGGTGCGGGCGCCGACGTCCAGCCCGATCGGGGCGCTGATACGCGCGATGTCGGCCTCGCTCACGCCCGCCTCGCGCAGCGCCGCGATGCGGTTGGCATGCGTGCGGCGGCTGCCCATCGCGCCGATGTAGCCCGCTTTCGAGCGCAGCGCGATCTGCAGGATCGGGATGTCGAACTTGACGTCGTGGGTCAGCACGATCAGCGCGGTGCGCTCGTCGACCGGGGCGCCAGCCAAGAACTCGTCGGGCCACTGGACCACGATCCGGTCGGCGTCGGGGATGCGCTGCTTGGTGGCGAACACGGGGCGCGCGTCGATCACGGTCACCGTGTAGCCGAGGTACTTGCCGATCCGCGCCATCGCGCGCGAGAAGTCGATCGCGCCGAACACGTACATCTGCGGCTTGGGCGCGTAGGCCGCGACGAACAGCCGCACTTCCATGCCGACCGGCTCGCCGTCCTCGCCCAGGGTGCGGATCGCGTTCTCGCCGACCGCCAGCAGCGCGCGCGCTTCGCCCGCCGCGCCGGCGTTGAGCCCCGGCGTGCCCAGATCGCCCAGCACCTCGTCGCCCAGCACGAGCAGCTTGGCGCCCGCGTAGGCGCCGTCGAGCCGGGTCACCAGCGCGACCGGCGTGTCGGTGCGCAAGGCGTGGGCGAGGCGCTCGAAGATCACCAGTCCAGCCGTTCCACGAAGACGTGGATCGTGCCGCCGCAGGTCAGCCCGACCGCGATCGCCTCGTCGTCGCTGATGCCGTAGGTCACCAGGCGCGGGCGCCCGCTCGCGATCGCGTCCTGGGCCTCGTCGTAGACCGCCGCCTCGACGCAGCCGCCGCTGACCGAGCCGGCCACGTCGCCGCGCTCGTTGACCGCCATCGTCGCGCCCGGATCGCGCGGGGCCGAGTTCTCGACCGCCACCACGGTCGCCACCGCGACCCGCTGGCGCTCCCCGCGCCAGCGCTCGATCGCATCCAGGACATCGATCACGCGCTTCTCCCTTCGATGGCGTCGGCCACGGCTTCGAGCGTACGCACGCTGTGACCCGAGACGAACGCGTCGAGATACGGCAGCGCGGCGGCCATCCCGCCCGCCAGCGGCTCGTAGGCCGGGTGGCGCTTGTGCGGGTTGACCCAGACGATCCGACGGGCCAGCTTGCGCAGGCGTTCCATCTCGCCCCGCAGCACCCGCGGGTCGTCGCGCTCCCAGCCGTCCGACAAGATGACCACCGTGCCGCCGCGGGCCGCGCCGCGCTGGGCGTAGCGGTCGTTGAAGGCCCGCAGCGCGGCGCCGATCCGGGTACCGCCGCCGTAGTCGCGGATCGCTTCGCCCAGCGCCGCCATCAGGCGCTCGTCGCGGGCCCGGGCCAGCAGCGGGGTGAGGTCGGTGAGCTGGGTCGCGAAGGCGAACGCGCGCACCTTGGGCCGGGCGACCGCGCTGACCCGCGCGTACTGCAGCAGCGCGCGCGAGAAGGGCACCATCGAGCCCGAGACGTCGAGCAGGAAGACGAGCGGCCGCAAGCGCTCGCGCCGGCGGGTCGCGCGCCGGCGCAGCAGTTCGCCCTGGGTCCGCGCGGCCCCGCGCAGCGTGGCGCGAAAGTCGAACCGGTCGCCGTGCGCGGCCGCGCGCCGCCGCCGCGACGGGCGCCGCT
>CAXTNU010000508.1:0-2429 GCA_964245595.1 uncultured bacterium
GGCGAAGACGGCGCGCATCGCGACCGCCGCGGCGCGGATCGAGGAGCGCACGTTCGGCGCTGCTCAGCGCGCGGCGCGCAGCACGCCGGCGAACCCGTCCAACGTCGCCACCGCCGACATGCCGGTGCCGCGGCCCGGCACCACGCCCTGCGTCGTGCCGCTGTTTTCCGGCTTGACGTTCGCGGATTTCTCGCCCAAGCCGTTCCAGTACGCGCCGCCGGCCGGCTGCCCCGGGCCGTGGGCGAAGGTCGTGCTCGAAGCGGACTTCTCGGTGACCGCGGGGCGGCAGTTCGACCGCACCGCGACGATCGGCCTGGGCGGCGCGACGATCTACTTCGGCACGACGGCCGAACCGTCGCGCACGCTCGCCCCCTCGTGGCACGTCGAGCGCGATCTGACCGACCTGAGCGCGCTGTTCGCCGGCCCGCAGAGCGGCCAGATCTCGATCGGCAACGTCGTCAACGCCACCTACACCGGCATCCTGGGCGCGAGCGCGAAGCTCGACTTCTATCCGCCCGACGAGCGCAATCCGGCGCCGCGCGTGGCCGACGCCGTCGTTCCGCTGGCCGACGCGCAGGGCAATCCGGTCGGCTTGCAGACCGGCATGGACTCGCTGAGCAAATCGTTCGTGCCGCCGACCAACGTCGAGCGCGCGTATCTCGACGTGATCGCCCAGAGCCAGGGCGGCGACGAGTTCTGGTACACCTGCTTTCCCGACGACCTCGCCGCGCTGCTGAACAACTGCGGCAACACGGCCTTCCGCGAGACCGAGGTCGCGGTCGACGGCCGCGCCGCGGGCGTCGCACCGGTCTACCCGTGGATCTACACCGGCGGCATCGACCCGTATCTGTGGCGCCCGATTCCCGGCGTGCAGACGCTGAACTTCACGCCCTACCGGGTCGACCTGACCCCGTTCGCGGGCCCGCTCGACAGCGGCGGCACGCACCAGGTCGCGCTCGCCGTGTTCAACGCCGACCACTCGTTCTCGGTGACGGGCAACCTGCTGCTGTTCCTGGACCGCGACGCGCGCGGGCCGCTGGCGGGCGGGATCGACGCCGACACGCTGGCCGCGGCGCCCGCGGTGAGCGTGCTCGAAGGCGGCTCGTTCGACGCTTCGGGCAGCGGCCGCGGCACGATCGACACCAGTTCGCGGCGCGAGTTCGTCATCGCGGGTCACCTGCGCACCTCGCACGGCACGGTGCGCAGCCAGGTCGCGCAGACGATCGTCTTCACCCAGCACCAGGACGTCGTGAGTTCGGCGACCCAGTTCGGCCAGAACATCACCCAGCGCACGCGCATCGCGTCGCTCAGCTTGCACGAGGGCGGCGGCGGTCCGGCCAGCGAGGGCGCGACGTTCGACTGGCCGCTGAGGCTGAATTTCAGCTACGTGGTGGCCGCGGACGGCAGCGCCGCGCAGACGACGTCGGTCCAGCAAGGCTACGTCGCGGCGGTCGAGCGCAGCGAGCGCAACCGCCCGCTGTTCGCCAGCTGGCTGTCGGACGTCGTCAGCCCGAGCGACACGCTCACCTTCGACGCGTCGGGCGCGCTGGTCAGCACCACCAACGACACGAGCATGCAGACGTACACCTACCGCGACACGACCGGGCGCTGCTACGGGCGCAAGCTGACCGCCGTGGCCGGCGCCGTGACGGGGAACGCCGCGACGGGCTGCTGACTCGGCGCGCGGATCGGCGAACGGTCGCCGTCAGCCCAAGCTGACGACGACCTTGCCGAACGGGCTCTCGCGCAGGCGCGCGAACGCCGCCGGCGCGTCGGCGAACGGAACGCTGCGGTCGATGACCGGCCGCAGCGCGCGCGCCGCGACGAGCTCGTTCATCCGCTCGAACATCGTGCGCGAGCCGGTCTCGACCCCGCGCACGCGCAGGTTCTTGTTCATCACCGGCCCGATCTCCAGCGTCGTGCTCCAGCCGTCGACCACGCCGACGATCGCGACCGTGCCTTCGAACGCGGCGGCGGCCGACGAGCGCGCCAGCCCGCCGTTGAGGCCCATGTCGACCACCAGCCGCGCGCCGGCGCCGCCGGTGAACGCCAGCACCTCGTCGTGCCAGGCCGGCGTGCGGGTCGTGTCGATCGTGTGCGCCGCGCCGAGCGCCGTCGCGCGGGCCAGCTTCTCGGCCGAGCGCGAGGTGACGATCGGGCGCAGGCCCTGCGCGAGCGCGAACTGGAGCGCGAACACCGCGACCCCGCCGGTCGTCTCGATCGCGACGGTGTCGCCGGCCTGCGCCGCGCCCAGGCCCACGATCGTGTGCCAGGCGGTGAGCGCCGCGCACGGCAGGGTCGCGGCCTCCGCGTCGCTGAGGTACGCGGGCACGTGCACCAGCGCGTCCTCCTCGAGGATCAGGCGGTCGGTCAGCACGCCGTCGCGGTCGCGGCTGCCGAAGCCCGCGGCGAACGCCGCGGCGCTGAGC
>CAXTNU010000509.1:0-2419 GCA_964245595.1 uncultured bacterium
GCCGCCGAGCGCATCGCGGCCCGCATCGCCGGGCTGGCGCGCGACGTGCCCGCGGCAGGAGTCGTGCGCGGGCGTCCGAACCGTTGAGCGCGGCGTGGAGAGGTGGCCGAGCGGCTGAAGGCGGCGGTTTGCTAAATCGTTATACGCATAACAGCGTATCGAGGGTTCGAATCCCTCCCTCTCCGAGTCGCCGCGGATGAAAAGGAATCACGCCGACCGCGCCGTATTCCAGGAGGTCGCCCGCCACGGCGAGCGCATGCGGTCGTAGCTCAATTGGATAGAGCAACAGGCTACGAACTTGTAGGTTGGGGGTTCGAGTCCCTCCGACCGCATATCTGAAACGGCTTCGCGCGACGCGCGAGGCCGTTTCGTTGTCGGCCGCGGATGCGGTTTAGCCGCGTTTGCGTGGGGTCAAGAGCAGCTTGCCGTCGGCGTAGTCGAACACGTAGTTGAAGTGCTTCATGAAATCGAAGCCGACCAGCACGTCGTGCGCGCCCATCGACTCCGACGCGCAGCCGGTGACGTCGGCGAAGGTGATCGGGCCGAGCAGCAAGTTCTGCAGCTTTCCGCACAGGTCGACCTCGCTGCCGTTCACGCCGTAGATGTGGCCTTGCTGGCGCCCGATGAACGAGATCCGCTTGTCGGCCAGAACCTCGCGGCTGAACAGGACCGGCGCGGAGTTGCCGCTGTCGAGCGTCGCGATCACCCGGGCGTGCCCACTGAGCGTCATCGGCACGCGCGGCACGCCGTCGGTGAGGTCGGCGTTGACGGTGAAGCCCTGCTCGGGATTGGGCTCGATCTTGGCCGGATCGGCGAGGCGCATCGTCAGCTCGTCGAGGTTGAGGTCGACGATCGCGCCGGCCAGCAGGTCGAAGCCGATGTAGCCGTCCGCGTCCCGCGCCAGCGCTTCGTCCAGGCCGGTGAGGACGCGCACGTCGTGCAGCACGTGCGGCCCGACCGCGAAGCTGTCGACGCGGTAGACGTTGGCCGCCGCGCCGCCCCCGATCCCCGCGATGCCGGTCCGCCCGACGCGCACGGCTCCCGCGCTGCGGGCAAAGCTGTCGGTCAGCGCCATGCCGCCCGCGCCCGTGTCGAGCACGAACGTTCCGCGGTGGCCGTTCACCGTGGCCTGGAAACGGATCGCGTCGCCGACGATCCGCACGGCCGTCGCGCCGTCGCCGCCGAAGGTCCAGCTCGCGCTCGGTTTGGGGGCTTGCAGCGCCTCGGGCGCGAGGTTGCCGTTGGCTTCGATCGTGGTGTACGCCAGCAGCGCCTTGCCGCCGTAGTTCCAGGCCGAGATCACCCGCTTGCCGGGCGCGACCTCGCTGTAGCCGGTGACGTTGATGCGCTCCTCGTACAACCCGCCGGGGTCGATCACCGCGCGCTCGAGCGCGCCCGAGCCCGGGTCGATGGCGAGGTCGACCGCGAAGCCGACCTGCGGCTGGACGTGCACCACGGTCAGCGCGTGCGCGCCGACCGTCGCATCGCCGACGACGGTAGCCGGCGCGTCGTCGAGGCCCTCGCCGAAGACGGCGTCCTCGGCGATCAGCCGCTTGACGGGCTCGCCCAGGGTCGGCACGACGAACCCGTTCTCGTTCGAGCTCCAGAAGCGGCGGCCGTCGAAGCCGTTCTGGCGGACGCCCGTCGGGCCCCGTTCCACGAACCGCTCGAGCGGGCCGGCATGGAACGCCTCCAGCTCGCCGGTCCGCCTGCCGTTCCGCGTGACGGCGCCGACCGCGTGGAGGCTGCGGAGGCTGCCGTCCCCGGCCGACCAGCCGGCATAGGCCCGGTGCTTGGCCAGCAGCGCGGCCGCGGCCGTACTTTCGCCCTGCGCGGCAGGCGCGGCCGGAGCCGGCACGGCGAGCAGCGCGCACGCCAGCGCGGCGGCGGTGAGGAACACCCGCTCGATCATCATGCCGAATTAACCATGCCGCCTGGGGCGAACCTGCCTAACGCTGCAGCCATGGAGGGACTTCACGGGTTTGAGAAAATTGACGTGCGGTTCGACACGTCGCACGTACGTGGCTCGGTAGCTCAGCGGTAGAGCGGGGGACTCATAAGCCCTAGGTCGTAGGTTCAAATCCTACCCGAGTCAGGTTTTTCTCGAGGTAAAGACATGTCGACGATCCCCTGCGATTTCTGTCCGCACCCGGTCGACCGGGCGCAGATGGAAGAGATCGAAATCAGCCACTACGTGCCGGACAGTTCGGGGGACGATCTGGCGTACGCGCGGACGTACTACTTCGGCCACCCCGACTGCGTTCGCAAGTTCTACCGCGGCCTCGTCGAACACAAGCTCGACCTCTTCAAGCACATCCCCACCTGCGGCCCCGCCGCCCCGCCGGCCCCGACCGAAGACCGCGGCCGGTAAACGATAGTCTCGCAATTCACCGCCCAAGCCGTGCCGAACCGCAACGTC
>CAXTNU010000510.1:0-2413 GCA_964245595.1 uncultured bacterium
GTCAGCCTTTGACGCGGATGATATAGGTCAGCCGCGTGATGTCGCGCAAAACTTTCGGGACGCGCTTGAACAAATTGATGCTCGGCGGCCGCTTCTCGACGATGTGAATGGGAATCTCCTGCACGCGCTTGCCGTCGCGCTCGGCGCGCGCGAAGGCCGCGATCGCGCTGCCGTCGGCGACGCGCGGCAGGTAGCGCCGCTGCAGCTCGGCGCTGCCGCCGAGCACGATCGGCGCGCTGCCCAGGCCCTGCATGGCGAAGGCGAAGTCGGCCAGCGCGTTGCGCCGGGCGAGCGTCTCGCGCACCAGGCAGACCGCGCGCGAGTCGACCGCCTCGAAGGCGCCGCCGTGCGCGGCCGGCACGGCGTAGCGCAGCCAGCCGTCGCGCCCGAGGTCGGCCACCAGCGTGCGGCAGCCGGCGTCGACGTCGGGGTACTCCTCGTCGCTGACGTGCTGCGCGGCCCAGGCGTCCAGCGCCGGCCCGAGCGCGCGGTGCTCGGCGGCGAAGAAGGGCCAGGCCAGAAACGACGCGTCGGCCATCAGTCGCCCTCGAAGTGCGGCGTGCGCTTCGCCGCGAACGCTTCGTAGGCGCGGCGGAAGTCCTGGGTCTGCATGCAGATCGCCTGCGCTTGCGCTTCGGCTTCGATCGCCTCGTCCAGGCCGATCGACCACTCCTGGTGCAGCATCGTCTTGGTCATCGCGTGGCCGAAGCTCGGGCCGTGCGCGAGCGTGCGTGCGAAGGCCTGCGCCTGGGCGAGCAGCTCGTCCGGCGCGCACAGCCGGTTGAAGAAACCCCAGGCCAGCGCCTCGTCGGCGGGCAGCGCGCGGCCGCTGAACAGCAGCTCGGACGCGCGGCCCTGGCCGATCATCCGCGGCAGCAGGCTGCACGCGCCCATGTCGGCGCCGGCCAGCCCGACCCGGGTGAACAGGAACGCGACCCGCGCGCTCGGCGTGCCGTAACGAAGATCGGAAGCCAGCGCGAGCATCGCCCCCGCGCCCGCGCAGACGCCGTCGACCGCCGCGACGATCGGCTGCGGGCAGGCCCGCATGGCCTTCACCACGTCGCCGGTCATGCGGGTGAAGGCCAGCAGCTCGGGCATCGCCAGCGCGGTGAGCGGGCCGATGATCTCGTGCACGTCGCCGCCCGAGCAGAAGTTGCCGCCCGCGCCCACCAGCACGACCGCATCGACGTCCGCGGCGTACGCCAAGCCGCGGAACAGATCGCGCAGCTCGGCGTAGGACTCGAAGGTGAGCGGGTTCTTGCGCTCGGGCCGGTTCAGCGTCAGCGTCGCGACGCCGGCATCGACTTCCCAGCGGAAATGGCGCGCTTCGTAGGGCGCGAAGGGCGTGCTGCGGTTCATGCGGTGGGGTCGCTTTCGCGGGCGGCGAGGTGGCGCTTGAGTTTCGCGAGCAGGCCGTGGAGCTGGTTGCGCTCGCGCTCGGTGAGGCCGGCGAACGTCTCCCCGATCCAGTCCTCGTGGCGGCGCGCCATCTCGGCGAACGCGCGCCGGCCGGCGGCGGTCAGGCGCACCACCGAGGCGCGCCGGTCGCCGGGCGCGGCCTTGCGCGTGATCAGGCCGTCGGCCAGCAGGCCGTCGGCGATGCGGGTGATGTTGCCGGCGGTCACCATCATCCGGCGCGAGATCTCGCTCATGCGCAGGCCGGCCGGGCTGCGTTCGAGCTGGGAGAGGAAGTCGAAGCGCGGCAGCGTCGTGTCGAACTGCTCGCGCAGGCCGCCGCTGACCCGGTGCTCGATCAGGTTGGTGCAGGCCAGCAGCCGCAGCCACAGCCGGAGCGAGAGCTGGTCGTCCGCGCTGGCGCGCGACTCGGTGTCGACGGGGTCGGTCACGGCGTGACCTCGCCCCCGTCGATCACGATCGCCTGGCCGGTGATCGCCGCTGCCGCGTCGCCGCACAGCCAGACGACCGCGCTCGCGACTTCCTCCGGCCGCACGAAGCGGCCGAGCGGGCTGCGGGCCAGCAGCGCGCCGCTCGCATCGTCGCGCGTGCGGCCGGTGGTCGAGACGATGTTCGCCAGCGTCCGCTCCAGCAGCGGCGACTCGGTGAAGCCGGGGCAGACCGCGTTCACGGTGATTCCCCGCGGCGCCAGTTCGGTCGCCAGCGCCCGGGTCAGGCCGATCACGCCGTGCTTGGCCGCGGTGTAGGCGCTGACGTACGCGCGTCCGACCAGGCCGGCGGTGCTGGCGACGTTGACGATCCGCCCGGCGCGCGCGGCGATCATCGCCGGCACGACCTCGCGCGTGCAGTGATACGTGCCGGTCAGGTTGACGCCGAGCACCGTCTCCCAGTCGGCGGGCTCCAGCCGCGTGAACGGCCGGCTCAGCGCGACGCCGGCGTTGTTCACCAGCACGCCGATTTCGCCGTGCCGCGCGCGCGCGGCGGCGAAGGCCGCCGC
>CAXTNU010000511.1:0-2408 GCA_964245595.1 uncultured bacterium
GCGGCTGCTGAGCTCGATACGCCGCTACCAGAAGGCCGCGCTCGCGCTCGTCCGCGCGACGCGCATCCAGCCGCGGCCGCGGCCGTGATCGCGCCCTGACCGGCGGCATGTCGGCGGACCGAGCTGGGTAAAGCACCCGTCGTGAAAGCGACCAACCGAGCGTCTCACGGGCGTTCCGCCAGCCTGCCGTTCCCTCCGGCGCGGACGGCGCTGCGGCCGGCGTCGTGATCGCGGGCAAGCCGCGGGTCGAGCCGGGCGTTCCCTACCCGCTCGGGGCGACGTGGGACGGCGCGGGGGTCAACTTCGCGCTCTTCTCGGCCAACGCCGAGAAGGTCGAGCTGTGCATCTTCGATCAGCGCGGCCGGCGCGAGCTGGCGCGGATTCCGCTGCCCGAATACACCGACGAGGTGTGGCACGGCTATCTGCCCGACGCGCGGCCGGGGATGCTCTACGGCTACCGCGTCTACGGGCCGTACGATCCCGCGCGCGGGCACCGCTTCAACAACCACAAGCTGCTGCTCGACCCGTACGCCAAGGCGCTGACCGGCCGGGTGACCTGGAGCGACGCGAACTACGGCTACCGCATCCGCTCGCCGCAGGCCGACCTGTCGTTCGACCGGCGCGACAACGCCTCGGGCATGCCCAAGTGCGCGGTGGTCGAGAGCGCGTTCACCTGGGGCGACGACAAGCGGCCCGCGGTGCCCTGGACCGACACGATCTTCTACGAGCTGCACGTCAAGGGGTTCACCGCCCAGCACCCCGGCGTGCAGCCCGCACTGCGCGGCACCTTCGGCGCGCTCTCGACGCCGGCGGTCATCTCCTACCTGCACGACTTGGGCGTGACCACCCTCGAGCTGCTGCCCGTGCACGCCTTCGTCGACGACCGCTATCTGGTCGAGAAGCGGCTGCGCAACTACTGGGGCTACAACTCGCTCGGCTTCTTCGCGCCCGACCCGCGCTATCTGCAGGGCGACCCCAGCGAGTTCAAGACGATGGTCAAGCACCTGCACGAAGCGGGCATCGAGGTCGTGCTCGACGTCGTCTACAACCACACCGCCGAAGGCAACCAGCTCGGCCCGACCTTCTCGTTTCGCGGCATCGACAACGCCTCGTACTACCGGCTTACGCACGACCGGCGCTTCTACGAGGACGTGACCGGCACGGGCAACACGCTCGACCTGCGCCACCCGCGCGTGCTCCAGCTCGTCACCGACTCGCTGCGCTACTGGGTCGAGGAGATGCACGTCGACGGCTTCCGCTTCGACCTTGCGCCCGCGCTGGCGCGCGAGGACCACGGGTTCGCGCGCAACGCCGCCTTCTTCAAAGCGATCGCGCAAGACCCGGTGCTCTCGCGGGTCAAGATGATCGCCGAACCGTGGGACGTCGGCCTTGGCGGCTATCAGGTGGGCAACTTTCCGCCCGGGTGGTCGGAGTGGAACGGCAAGTACCGCGACGTGGTGCGCAAGTACTGGCGCGGCGACCTGGGGATGCTGCCCGAGCTGGCCTCGCGCCTGGCCGGCTCATCGGACCTGTTCGAGCACCAGGGCCGGCGCCCGCGCGCGAGCGTCAACTTCGTCACCGTGCACGACGGCTTCACCCTGACCGACCTGGTCTCGTACAACGAGAAGCACAACGCGGCCAACCACGAGGACAACCGCGACGGCGCCGACGATAACCAGAGCTGGAACGGCGGCGTGGAAGGCCCGAGCGACGATCCCGACATCCTCAACCTGCGCGAGCGCATGAAGCGCAATCTGCTGGCGACGCTGCTGCTGTCGCTGGGCGTGCCGCTGCTGCTGGCCGGCGACGAGCACGGCCACACGCAGGGCGGCAACAACAACGCCTACTGCCAGGACAACGAGGTCAGTTGGCTCGACTGGAACGGGCGCGGCCCGCGCGACCTCGCGCTGGCGGAGTTCGTCAAGACGGTGCTGCGGCTGCGCCGCCGCCACCCGGCCTTCGAGCGCGACGCGTTCTTTCGCGGCCAGCCGGTCGACGACAGCGGGCGCAAGGACATCGCCTGGGTCAAGCCCGACGGGTACGAGATGCGGCCCGAGGATTGGTCGCCCGAGCGGCGCACGATCGGCTTCTTCCTGGGCGCGCGCCCGATGCTGTTCGTGGCGATGAACGCCGCTCCGCACGACGCGGCGTTCGCGCTGCCCGACGTCGGGCGGGTGACCTGGTCGCTGGCGCTCGACACCGCGATCGAGGGCGGCGAGCGGCGCGACGTGCCGGGCGACGAAATCGTGAACTACCCGATGGTGTCGCGCTCGCTGGCCGTCTTCGCGGGCAGCGTGCGGTGAGCGGGCCGAGCCGCGTCGCGCGCTCGTACGGCGACGCGCTGGGCACGCCGCGCGCGGCGTCGCCCGAGACCGTCGCGCAGCTCGAGGCGCTGCTCGACGAAGGGC
>CAXTNU010000512.1:0-2404 GCA_964245595.1 uncultured bacterium
CCCTCGCCTCGGCGATGCAGATGCCGCCGGTCATGCCGGGCGGCGACCCGGGCCTGCTGAGCGGCGAGCCCGCGCGCGGGCCCGCCCCGGTCGCGCCGGCCCAGATCGACGCCCTGGTCGAGCAGAACGCGGCCACCTGGCAGGTCGATCCCGCGCTGATCAAGGCCGTGATCGCCAACGAGTCCGGCTTCAACGCGAACGCCACCTCGGGCGTCGGGGCGCAGGGGCTGATGCAGCTCATGCCCGCGACGGCCGCCGGCTTGGGCGTGCGCGACGCGTACGACCCGGCGCAGAACGTCGCCGGCGGCGCGCGCTACCTCAAAGGCCTGCTCGACCGCTTCGGCGGAGATGCGCGGCTTGCCGTGGCGGCGTATAATGCTGGTCCCGGAGCCGTCGAGAAGTACGGCGACGTTCCGCCCTACGCGGAGACCAAAAATTACGTTCAAAACGTCCTCGCCTCGTTCGAGAAATACAAGGGCGGCCCGCTGCCTCGCTAGCGTTGCGGCGGTCGCGCTGGCGCTCGCCCTGGCCGCGCCCGCGGCCGCCAAGCGCGCGGAACCGGACGTTCCCGTCGCGACCGTCCTGAGCGCGTACGACCGCGCCACGCACGCGGCCGACATGACGAGCTACGTCGCCGAGGGCACGCTGGTCGGCGAAGGTTTGAGCGGGACGTTCCACACCTGGCGGGCGGGCGAGAACGAGCTCGACGACGAGATCCTCGGCCCGCGCTACGAGACGACCTTGCACCTGGGCGACCGCATCTTCGTGCGCAACGCCAACGGCAACGTGCGCGAGCTGCGCGGCTACCTGCGCCGCCGCGGCTTGACCGAGGACTTGATCGACTCGGGCGATTTCGTGAAGCACCCCGAGCTGACGCGCTTCGTCGGCTGGGGCGATGCGAACGGCGTGCACGCCTGGCGCTTGGAAGTCAACGCAAAGGGCGGCGTGCCCGAGACGCTCTGGATCGACCCCGCGAGCGGCTTGCCGCTGCGGCTCGAGTTCCTCGACGGCGACGGCCCGTCGTACGTCGACTACGCCGACTGGCGCGACGTGCAGGGGCGCAAGATCGCGTTCCGCAGCACGGTCACCGACGGCAGCCACCAGTTCGACACCGTCGAGCAGACCACGTCGGTCGCGATCGACGTGCCGGTCGACCCGGCGAAGTTCGCGCCGCTGGCCGCGCGCAAGCTGGGCACCGACCGCGTCCACACCCTGCCGATGATCGAGCGCGAGGGCCACTTCGGGGTGAACGTGCGGATCGCGAACCGCGACTGGTTCTTTCTGCTCGACACCGGCGCGCAGTCGATCCTGGTCGACGGCGCGGTGCTCAAGGCGGCCGGCGTCGACGGCGCGGGCGCGCTCGAAGTGCGCGGCGCGACGCGCAGCGGCGGCTTGCGGGTCGCGACGCTGGCGAGCATCGAGCTCGACGGCGCGCGCCTGGACGACGTCGTGGTGTCGTCGATCGACCTCGGCAAGAGCATGAGCGGCGGGCTGCGCTTCGACGGTATCCTGGGCTACCCGTTCTTCGCCTCGGCGCTGGTGGAGATGGACTTCGCGCGCAAGCTGCTGCGCTTCGGGCCGCCCGGCTCGTTCGCGCCGAGCGGAAACCGGGTCGAGCTCGACGTCGACCGCGAGCTGGCCGAGGCGACCTTCCGGCTCGACGACCGGCTCGACGCGCCCTTCATCGTCGACACCGGCAACGGCGGCGAGATGTTCCTCTACCGCCCGTTCGTCAGCGCGCACCCCGGGATCGTCCCGCTCTCGACGGCAGCGACCTTGAACTACGGCCTGGGCGGCGCGAACGCGGCCTACCGCACGACGCTGGACACGCTGGGCCTGGGTGGCGTGCAGCTCTACCACCGCTCGGTCGACGTCGTGCTGGCCGACCAGGGCGCGTTCGCCGACCGCATCGACGCCGGCAACGTCGGCTTGGGCGTGCTGCGCAACTTCATCGCGACGTTCGACCTGGGCGGCGGCGCGCTGTACCTGCAGCCGAGCTCGGCGTTCGACGATGGGCGGCGGCGCGTCGCGCAAGTGCCGGCGAGCCGGCGCACTTCGGCAACACGGCGGTAGCGCGCGCGTCATCGCGAGCGCGCAGGCTGGGGTCGGGAGGCACCGACACATGCAACAGACCACCGGCGTCGCAGTTCTCGCAACCGAGCTGCCCGCTACCGACCGCCGCGCGCTCTCGCAAGCCTGGTACAGCGCGCTCCACCTCGCCGAGCGCGCGCCGCGCGCACGTTCGGCGCCGCTCACCGCGGCCGCGTCCGCACGAACGAACGGCGCGGGCGTGCACGGAGCGCCGCGGCGCGCCGCAAGCGTGCGCGGCGCCGCGAGCGCACACCGTCACGCCGACGCTCAGCGCGAAGCTCCCGCCCGCCGTGATTCACCCGCACCCGCAGCC
>CAXTNU010000513.1:0-2395 GCA_964245595.1 uncultured bacterium
GTGCTGGTCCCGGCCGGCGTCGCCGCGCTGGCCGACGCGCAAGAAGCGCGCTACGCCTACGTCGCGGTCTGACGCAGCGCGTCGAACGATGCGTCGACCAGCGAGGAGTAGTTGTCGCCGAAGGCGTCGATGCGCAGGTCGAACGGGTCGCCGCCGGCGGTCGTCGCGTGCAGCTTGGCGATGCCGTTGGGGATCGCCGGCGTCAGCCAGAGCGTCATCGTGCGCAGCGCCTGTTTTCCGCCGCCGCCGAACGCGAGCGACACCCGCCGGGTGGTGAAGCCGCGCTTGCGCATCACGACGGTCTCGCTGCCGGCGGCGGTCACGCGCGCCTGGTGAGGCGAGTACAAATTGTCCTCGTCGAGCAGCCAGAGCGTGTCGGCGCTGGTGGCGTTCACCAGCAAGAACGTCGTGCCGGCCTTCATCACGTAGCGCGAGACGGCGTGCGGCTGGAGGAGGTCGCCGTAGCGCGCCGTCTCGAGGTAGCCTTTTTTGACCGTGTTGGGGTTGCAGGCTGCTTCGTCGCTGCCGATCTGGGTCTCGATGAAGGCGAGTTCGCCCAGCGACGTGCGCTCCGTGCCGTAGCCGATCTTCTTGAGATAGCGGACGCCCGAGCCCAGCACGTACTGCACCCAGGCCCGCGGCGCGACCGGCGGCACCGTCGCGAGCAGCGCGTCGAGCGTCGTGCGCGTACCGACCGGCGGAATGGTGAGCGTGCGTCCGGCCGTGGTGAAGCGGAGGTTCGTGGTCGCGCCAAGTGCAGTCTCGCCAAGCGCGAGTACTGCTGTCGCAGAGGATAGGGCCGCCAGCGATGTGACACCGGCTAGGCCGGCGGCGAACGCGGCCCGCTTCACGGCGCGATGAGCGCGAGGTCGCGCTCGAGGGCGGCGGGGGCGATCGGGCCGTGCACGACCGCGCGCACCACGCCGGCGCGGTCGACGAAGTACGAGTCGGGCAGCGCGGCGGCGCCGTAGCTGACCGCCATCTGGCCGCGGTCGAGCGCGACCGGGAACGCGATCTTCATCTGGGCGATGAAACGGCGTGCGGCGGCGGACGGTTCTTGCGCGTCCACCCCGAGGAAACCGACCCGGTCGCCGTAGCGCGCGTGCGCCGCGACGATCGCCGGCAGCTCGGTCCGGCACGGCGGGCACCAGCTCGCGAAGACGTTGATGTAGAGCGGCCGGCCGCGGAAGCGCTCGAGCGTGACCGGCGCGCCGCGCAGGTCGGCCAGCCGAAAGGCGGGCGCTCGTTTGCCGGCCGCCGCGACCTCGCTCGCACTCGCCGGCGCCGCGAGCGCGAGCGCCGCAATTCCGAGCGCGAAAGCCCGGCAGAGACGAGCGGTCACGGTCATCCCGGTGTACGTTCCCCGCGTCCCGGGCGAACCCGCTCGGTGGACGGCGTCGAGATCGAACGCCTGCCGAGGCCGGCGGGGCGCGCGGGCGAATGGAACCGCCGATGGCGACGAGCTCCGCGCAGTTCGATGCCGGCGGAGCGCAGCTCTTCGACGGGATCGCGGCCGCGCTCAACCAGCCCGACCTCGACGCGGCGCTGCGTGACGTGCTGGCCGTGGTCGTCGCCGGGCTGGAACTGGCGTCGGGCTGGATCTGGCTGCTCGAGCCCAGCAGCGACCGTTTCTACCTGGCGGCGGCGCACCGGCTGCCGCCGGCGCTCGCGCAACCGGTCGAGATGACCGGCGAGCCGTGCTGGTGCATGGAGTCGTTCCGCGACGGCGACTTCGTCTCGCGCAACCTCGACGTGATCTCGTGCTCGCGGCTGCGGCGCGCGCTGCGCGCCGGGCGCGGCGCCGACACGCTGGGTCTGCAAGCGCACGCCTCGATCGCGCTGCGCTTCGGCCGGACGAGCCTGGGCCTGCTCAACGTCTGCCCGGCGCCGGGCACGGAACTGCCGCCCGCGGCGCTCACCACGCTGACCGCCGCCGGGGCGCAGATCGGCCTCGCGGTCGAACGCGCGCGGCTGGCCGGGCAGGCGATCGAAGCGGCGCGCATCGACGAGCGCGCGCGGCTGGCGCGCGACCTCCACGACACGGTCACCCAGGATCTGGTCGCGATCGCGCTCCAGCTCGAGGCGGCGCTGAACGAGTCGCCCTCGGCGCGCGCGCGGGCGGCGCTGGAGAGTGCGCTTTCCGTGGCGCGCCGCTCGATCGAGAGTGCGCGCGGCGCGCTGCTCGCGCTGCGCTCGGGGATTCTGGGCAGCGGCGGTCTGGCCGCGGCGCTGGCTTCGCTCGCGCACGATTTCACCTCCGAGACGGGCGTGACGGCGCAGGTCCGCATCGACCCGCACGCGGCGCTCGGCGCCGAAGCGGAAGAAGAGCTGTTCCGCATCGCGGCCGAGGCGCTGAGCAACGTGCGCAAGCACGCCCGCGCGCACGGCGTCCGGC
>CAXTNU010000514.1:0-1992 GCA_964245595.1 uncultured bacterium
TCAGCATGCCGACCGAGGGCGCGAAGACGATCGTCGTGGCGCGCAGGTTGCCGAACGTCGTCGCGGGGGTGACGACGCTGCCGCTCGCCGCGGTCACCGGCCCGGCTTCGACGTCGAGGGTCAGCCAGGGCGTCTGGGCGTTGCTGTAGACCGTGCTGGACCAGCCGGCCGGCGGGGTGACGGTGAGCGCGGACGTCGAGGGAGCGTAGGCGACCAGCGGGAGCTCGCCGGCGCTGCTCGCCTTGAGCGGCGCCGCGGCGACGTGAGCCGTCGCGGTCTGCTTGGCCGGGTTCGCGGCGGAACAGGTGTCGATCGGGGCGGTCGCGTTCGCGTTGCGAACCTCCAGCACCGCGACCGCGTACGGCGACGGCGCCTTGCTGCTAAAGCCGAAGCTGTACGTGGCGGCGGCTTCGTTCGCGCCGACGCGGTGGGTGAAGATCTGCTGGCCTTGCGTGCCGGCCGGGCCGTCCATCTGCTGGCAGGCGTGGCCGGCGGCATCGACCGCGGCGGCCCAGCCGGCGGGCGCGGTCGTTTTGGACGAGGTGTCGCCGTTGCCGAGGAAGGCGATCAGCAGACTGCCCGAGCTGGGGGCCGCGGCGAGCCGGGCGGAGATCGACGTCGCGTTGCCCTTGGTGCCTGCCGTGGCGGACTGGGCGACGAACGGCGCGGTCGAGGACGCGGGCACGCTGGTGGCCGGGGCGGCGCTTGGGACCGGCACGAAGCTGTCCGTGATGGGTGCCGATACGGGAGGAACGACCGGCGGCGACACGGCGGCACCGCCTCCGCCGCACCCAGCCAGAATGGCTGAGGCGCTGAGGGCGGCGATGGTGCGTTTCGTAGTCGAGTTCAACGGAGGACCTCTCGCTTCGGATGGCCGCTCGAGGACGTAGAAAACTACGCCGGCTCCGTAGCAGCGATGAACAGTGCGAGCGGGCAGCGCGTTGGAACTCGCTCGTCGCGATACGTGCGCTCCGCTCTCAGTCCGTGTATCGGGGCTCGGAGCGACAAACTTTCGCAAAGATCGGCCCCTGTGCGATGCTTCACTGTCTCGCTGCGACTGTGGTCCATTGCGCCGGACGCGCTGAAAGAAGCCGATCGCGTAGCCGCGGAGCGGCAGTCCGAATCCTTTTGGGTTGAATACCGAGCCGTGCGCGCCGGGCTGCTACGCGGCGGCGGCCCTAGCGTTCAGCAGGTGCCTTGCGCGTAACAGGGATCGACGACGTGCAGGTGGCTTGCCCAGTCCAGCGGCGCCCAGCTCTCGCTGAAGGTGAACCACGTCGTGGACCGCTGCGCCAAGCTGCGCGGGCGGATCGGGACCGGACGCCAGTTCTGCTCGCGCGCCCAAGCCGCGAGCGGGCTGGGCCGGCCGAACGCGCTGTACTGGGCGTCGTCCTCGAACCACGGCGCGAACAGCCCGTGCGCGCGCTCGCCCTCGGAGACCGTGTCCTCGACGTACGCGCCGTAGTGGTGCAGCGCGCGCAGGACCGTCTTCTCCCAGCCGCGCAGCGGCAGCGCGGCGACCTGCGCGTCGGACAGGTCGAGCCACAGGTGCGCGCCGTTGGGAACGTGCGGACCGGGTCCGCTGCAGGCGTGGTCGATCGGCTGCGTGGCCGGGTAGACGAACGCGCGCGCGCCGCAGTCGACGGTAGTGAACAGCGCGTGCGGGATCAGCTCCGCGCGCAGTTCGGCGGCCCGAATCAAACCCGCGCCCAAGCACGCCCCGCCGACGGTCGACGTCTCGCGCCCGAAGCCCGGCCCGTGGAAGAAGTTGCCGCAGAAGTTGCCCGAGCCGTAGGCGATCTCGTCGCCGTCGCGCCAGTCGCGGTCGGGCTGGTCGACCGCCCACAGGTCGATCTCGGTGCCGTCGGGCTGCACGACCGCGAGATGGCGATCGCTGCCGTCGCCGGCGCGCGCGCGCGGCGGGGGGTGGCACGGGCGGGGGCGGGAGGGCGGGTGGGGGGAGGTGGTGGGGGGGGGGGGGGCCCGCGGGGG
>CAXTNU010000514.1:2002-2384 GCA_964245595.1 uncultured bacterium
GGGCGGGCGCCCCGCCCGCGTTTTGGCGCGGGCGCCCGGGCCCGGCGCGCGCGCGCGCCGGGATGTGAAACGGCCGGGTCAGGAAGACCGGATTGCAGTAGATCTTGCAGTGCGGTCTGACCAGCGGGTCGCGCGCGGACGCGAACACGACCGGGTGGCCCTCGTCCCAGCCCGAGCCCAGCGCGCCGACCCGCACCGTGCGGCCCGGGGAGCCGTCCTCGGCGCGGTGCACCATCGCGGCGGAATCCGCCAGCAGCTTGGGATGCGCGGTGTCCGGCATCGGCCGGTTCCAGAACGAGGTCGGCGCGTAGGGGCGGAACGAGGCCGGCCACTCCACGCCGTTTCGCAACGCCGGGCCGGCCAGGCCGGGGACCGCCGCCGC
>CAXTNU010000515.1:0-2383 GCA_964245595.1 uncultured bacterium
CTCTGGTACGCGCTCAGCCTGGCCCGCGTCAACCCGCTCGCCGCGCGGGCGCAGCGCGCGCCGCGACGGACCAAAGGCCCGGTCGGCGGCAACGGGGGACTGCCGCCCGGCGAGGACCGCCCCAGGTACGATGAACCCGAACGCCGCGTCCCGACCGTCTCGTGAGGAATTCAAGCGCATGAAGCAAGCATCGATCGTCGTTCCCGGGCCCGATCTGCCTGGCGGGAGCCAGGCCGGCTTCGCCCCGGCGCCCGGCGAGCGCGAGGCGGTCTGGCCGTTCCTCGAGACCCTGGCCCGCCGGCGCCGGCTGGCGGCGGGCATCTTCGCGGTGACGCTGGCGACGGTCGGAGCGCTGACCGCCATCTCGCCCAAGAGCTACACGACCCACGTCGAGCTGATCGCGGGCGCGTCGGGCAGCGCCGGCGACTCGTCGGCCGCGGCGCAGACCACCCTGCCGGTGCTCAACGCGCTGCTCGCCGCCTCGAACATGCAGTCGTCCGAGACGTACGTGCAGATGCTGCGCGAGACGCCGGTGATGATGCGGACCATCAGCGACCTGCACCTGGGCCTGAGCCCGCAGCGCCTGCTCGACCACGTCACGGTCAAGCCGGTGACGAACACCTCGATCGTCGACGTCGCGGTGAGCTGGCGCGATCCCCAAGGCTCGGCCCGCGTCGCCAACGGGCTCGCGGCATCGATCGTCTCGTTCCGGCGCGATCTGGTCACCCGCCAAGCCGACACCACCATCGCCGAGCTGCAGCGCCAGCTCGTGCCGGCCGCGGCCGACATGCGCCGCACCGCCGACGACCTGGCCCAGTACCAGTCTCGGATCGGCGTCGCCGACGCCGCCGCCCAGACCCAGAACACGCTCACCGCGTCGGCCGCGCTCGACCAGAAGGCGGCTCAGGCGCCGATCGAGGCCCAGCAGGCCGCGGCGTCGCTCAAGGTGGTCGAAGCGCAGCTCGCGCGCACGCCGGCCAGCATCTCGGGCGGCGGCTCGTCGCAGCCCAATCCGATCGCGGCGCAGTTGCGCTCCCAGCTCTCGCAGGTCGAGGTCCAGCTCCAGACCGCGCTCAAGCAGTACACCGAGGACTATCCCACGGTGAAGGCGCTGCGCGCGCAGAAGACGCAGCTCGAGCGCGAGCTCGCCAAGCAGCCGGCGATGATCGTCGCCTCGGAGAGCACCGTCGCCAACCCGATCGCGCAGCAGCTCACCCAGGCCGCGTCGCAGTTGCGCGTCCAGCTCGCCGCCGCGCAGTCGCAGATGGACACCGTGCGCCGCCAGCGGGCCCAGTTCGACGCCCAGATCCGCCGGCTGCCGGCCCAGACGCAGCACCTGGCCGACCTGCAGCGCCGGGCCCGGATGAACGAGTTCGTCTACGACGCGCTCAACCGCAAGCTCAGCGACGCGACGATCGCGCGCACCACGACCTTGTCCGACGTCGCGGTCATCCAAGCCGCCTCCGCGAGCGACGCGACGGTCACCCCCAACCTGCCGCTGAACCTGGTCCTGGGCGCGATCGTCGGCCTGATCATCGCGCTGACCGGTGCGCTCGTGGTCGATTTCCTCGACAACAGCATCAAGACCGAGCACGACGTGGAGGGGCGGCTATCGCTGCCGCTGCTGGCCACCCTGCCGATGCTCGGCACGGCCGCCAAGCCCGCGCCGCCGTGGGTCCAGCGGGTGATGATCGAGTCGATCCTGCACCTGGTGACCTCGCTGCGCTACGCCTCGAGCACCGAGCTCAAGACGGTGGCCTTCACCAGCGCCTCGCCGGGCGAGGGCAAATCCACCGTCGCGCTGGCCGCGGCGATCGCCTACGCCGCGATGAAGCCGCGCGCGCTGATCGTCGACGCCGACCTGCGCTGCCCGACCCTGCACGCCAAGCTGGGGCTGGACAACGAGCGCGGGCTGTCCGACGCGCTCGTCGGCACCGCCTCGTTCCACGAGGTCGTGCGCCCCACCCAGCACCCCGGCCTGGACGCGGTGACGAGCGGAACGCACACCACCAACCCGGCCGGCCTCTTGCAGTCCGAAGCCTTCGAGCGATTTCTGGCGACGGCGCGCGAGGCGTACGCGATGGTCATCGTCGACGCGACCGCCTGCGGCCCGGTCGCCGACGCGACGATGGTCTGCAGCCGGGTGGACGGCTCGGTGTTCGTCGTCGCGCGCGACGAGACCGACATCCGGATCGCGCTCAAGTCGATGCGCCGCCTGCACGGGTCGGGCGTGCGCAACATCCTGGGCGCGGTGCTCAACAAGATCGTCCCCTCGAAGGACGAGCTGGGCGCCTACGGGCTGCTCGGCGACGACGGCTCGCGCGCGCTGCCCCTGCCGCCCGCGCGCAGCGCCTAGCCGGCGGCCCGGCTCGGCGCCGCCGGT
>CAXTNU010000516.1:0-2382 GCA_964245595.1 uncultured bacterium
AGCGTGCGGACGTGGCCGGCCAGCGCCTCGAACGGCGCCGGGACCGCATCGCGGTCGAGCGCGCTCAGCACCCGGCCGGCGAACGAGGGCGAGCTGCTGACGTGCGGCGGCAGCCCGACGTCCTCGCGGGTCGCCGCGATGCGGCGCACGATGGCCCGCCGCTCGCCGTCGCCGAGCACGCGCCGGCCGACCAGACCGCTCAAGAACACGGCCGGCGCGAGCGCGTCACCCGCGGGGAGCCGGCGTTCGTCGACGAGGAGCACTCCGCAGGGTTCGGGCCGCGTGCGGGCTCGCCCCTGGGCGGCGTCCCAGCTTGCGGAATCTGTGGACGCATGTGGAATCGGGGGATGATATGGTGATGGACCGCGCGCGGTGTGATCGTTGGTGGGAGGCGCGTAGCTCGGGACGGAGCGCCGCGTGACCAAACGCTTGATCGTGGGCGTGTCGGGAGCGAGCGGCAGCGTCTACGCGATCGCCGCGCTGCGCGCGCTGCGCGCCGTGCCCGACGTCGAGACGCACCTCGTGCTGTCGGATCAGGCCCGCCAGACGATCGCGCTGGAAACGGATTCGACGGCCGAAGAGGTCGAGGCGCTGGCCGACGTCGGCCATCGCGACGACGACCTAGCGGCCGCGATCTCGTCGGGCTCGTTCAAGACCGACGGCATGCTGGTGATCCCGTGCTCGATGAAGAGCGCCTCGGCGATCGCCTACAGCTTCAACGCCAACCTCTTGGTGCGGGCGGCCGACGTGTGCCTCAAGGAGAAGCGGCGCCTCGTGCTGGTCGTGCGCGAGACGCCGCTCCACCTGGGTCACCTGCGCACCCTCGTGCAGCTCGCGGAGCTGGGCGCGGTGATCCTGCCGCCGATCCCCGGCATGTACACCCGCCCCAAATCCGTCGAGGAGATCGTGCTGCACACGGTCGGCAAGGCGCTCGACCAATTCGGAATCGACAACAGCCTGTTCGCCCGCTGGACCGGCGCTTAGCGCTTGGCCCAGGGAACGTTCGACGAGAGAGGCGACATCGTCGAGAGCATTTCGCGCAACTGGTTGCGGAGGGCAATGTACAGTCCTACGCCGTTCGCGTAATCGGCGGCGCTCAGCCGCGACCCACACTGCGGCAGCCTCCAGATGCACTGCGCGATCGGGATCAGATCGTTGGCCGTTTGGACGACCGGATCGTTCGTGGGATTATCGAGCGGCTCGCGCAGGTACGGATTCGGGGCGAAGAGGATCTCCGGCGTCCGGCCCTGGGCGAGCAGGGTGATGTCGGTTTCGAACTCGAGTGCGGCCAGCGCCAGCATTCCCACGTTGGGTGTTGCGACCCCGAGCGCATTGGACTGAGTCGGGTGGGCGATCGCGGTGCTCACGTGATTGAGATAGGTCGTTGCCGCGGCCCGGGCGACGACCATCGGATCGGGCGGGAATTCAAGTGCGGTATGCGGGGACGTGGGCATGGTGTCGTTCGGAAACTTGCTGCTCATCGAAGGCTCCGTCGGGCATGAGGGCGGTTGAGGCGAGGCGGCAGCGCCGCGACGCCAGCATAGCGGTCCCGCCGGGCGCGCGGATCGGGGAAACCCCCTAGGCGGAGCGAACTGCAGCGGTCGTGGCCAACGGGGGGCAGGGTGCCGAACGTTCGCGCAACACGGCCCCCGGCCGCCTGCCGCTGGTGGGCCGCGCGGACGCTTTGGCCGTCGTGCGCGAGGTCGAGCGCGACCTGCTGGCCGGGCGCGTCCGGGTGCTGGCCGTATTCGGCCAAGCCGGCGTCGGCAAGTCGCGCCTGATCGAGGAGTTCGCCGCCGGCGGCGCGGTGCTGGCCGCGTGCACGCCCGATACGGCGGCGCCGTATGCCCCGTTCCACGCCCTGTGGCGCCAGCTCGACGGGCGCGATCCCGTCGTGCTCCGGCGCCGGCCCGACCTGCGCGCCGCGCTGGCCGGGATCGCGGGAGCGGATGCGGCGGCACGAGCCCAAGCGGCCGAGACGGACGGCGACGAGCGCAAGCGCCGCCTCTTCGATGCCGCGGCCGAAGCACTGGCGCTCTACGCCGCACGCGCGCCGGTTCGGCTGATCTTCGAAGACGCGCAGTGGAGCGACCTCGCTTCGCTCGAGCTGATCTCCCACCTCGCGCTCGTGCTGCACGCGATTCCGCTCGCGCTCGCGCTCGCGCTCACCGTTCGCGACGACGAGCTCGAGGAACAGCGCGCGCGGGTCGTCGCGCGGCTGCTGCGGCTTCCCGGCACGGTGGAAGCGCGGCTGGAAAAACTGAACGAGTCAAACTCCGCGAAGCTCGAGCAGATGCGGCAGACGGTGGACGAGAAGCTGCAGAAGACGCTTCACTCGCGGCTGACCGAAAGCTTCGGCGCGGTGACGGACCAGTTGACGAA
>CAXTNU010000517.1:0-2374 GCA_964245595.1 uncultured bacterium
CGACATGCGGGCCATGCTGCGCACCGGGCGCGCGGCCGACGTCGGCGCGCTCGCGCGCGACGGCGGCGACTGGCGCGCCGCGCTGGCCGCGGGCGAGGCCCGCGCGCTGGTGATGCCGGGGCGCACCGACTGCTACTTTCCGCCTGAGGACAGCGCGCGCGAAGTCGCTTGCCTGCGCGATGCGGAGCTGGCGGTGATCGAGAGCGTCTTCGGCCACGCCGCCGGCGCCAACTTCGATCCCGCCGACGGCGCGTTCGTCGACCGCAAGCTGGCCGAGCTTCTGGCGCGTCCGGACTGAGCGCCGCGCGGCGCGAGTCGGCAGGAGCGCTCTCGCTCCATCCGACAATGCGGTTTTCACCATGAAAGCCGCTCGTCTGGTCGCTTTTCGCGAACCGCTCGCCGTCGAAGACGTGCCGACCCCCTCGCCGCAGGGCGACGAGGCGCTGGTGCGGCTGACCGCGGTCGGCATCTGCCGCAGCGACTGGCACCGCTGGAACGGCGACCTGGGCTGGGTCGGGGTCAAGCCGCGCCTGCCGATGACGCTCGGGCACGAGATCGGCGGCACGATCGAGGCCGTCGGCGAGGACGTGCGCGCGGTGCGGCCGGGGCAGCGCGTCACGGTGCCGTTCCTGCAGTCGTGCGGGCGATGCGACAACTGCGTCGCCGGGCGCGACAACCTGTGCCTGCGGGGCCAGTTCGCGGGCTTCAACCGCGACGGCGGCTTCGCCGAGTACGTGCTGGTGCGCAACGCCGACCTGAACTGCGTGCCGCTGCCCGACTCGATCTCCGACGAGGTCGCGGCGGCGCTGGGCTGCCGCTTCACGACCGGCTACCACGCCATCGCGCACCGCGCGCAGGTACGGGCCGGCGACTGGATCGCGATCTTCGGCGCGGGCGGGGTCGGGCTCTCGGCGATCCAGACCGCGGCCGCGCTCGGGGCGCGGGCCATCGCGGTGGACATCGACGCCGGCAAGCTGGAACTGGCCGAGCGCGCGGGGGCGGTGGCGACCGTGCGAGCGGGCGGCGAAGGCGACGGGCCGGTCCCGCAGCGCATCCGCGAGATCAGCGGCGGCGGCGTCACGCGCAGCGTCGACGCGATCGCCAGCGCCGCCACCACCCAGCAGGCGATCGCGTCGCTGCGGCCCGGCGGGCGGCACGTTCAAGTCGGCCTGACCTCGGCTGAGGACAAGGGACAGATCGCGATCCCGGCCGACCTGCTGGTGAACACCGAGCTTGAGCTCGTCGGCTCGGCCTCCAACCCGCACGGCAGCTACGGCGAGATCTTCGCCCTCATCGCGCAGGGCAAGCTCGACCCCGCTTCGCTGATCGCTCGCCGCGTCGGCTTGCACGACGTCACCGGCGTGCTGCGCGACTTCGACACCTTCGCGACCCACGGCCTGGACGTCGTCACCTCGTTCGGCTAGCGGGGCTAGCTACGTCGCAACGGTCAGCCGTCGGCGGCGGCCGCTTCGCGCGCGCCTGCCCGCGCCGCCGCCTGCCCGAGCGGCAACTTCCCGTAGATCAAGTTCAGCGCGGGCGAGGCCATCATGGTGGTGACGATCGTCATCACGACCATCATCGCATAGAGGGTGGGCGTGATGACGTCGTGCTGCAAGCCGATGGTGAGGATCACCAGCTGCACCAGGCCGCGCGCGTTCATCAGCGCGCCGATGGCGAGCGAATCGCGCATCGAGCGGCCGGTCAGCCTGGCGGCGACCGTGCACACCACGCCCTTGCTCGTGCAGGCGACCACCACGATCAGCGCGGTGAGCAGCAGCAGGCCGCCGTCGTTGAGCAGGTCGAGCCGCGCGTTCAACCCGCTGACCGTGAAGTAGAGCGGCATCAGGAAGGCCAGCACGAACGGGCGCAGCCGCTCCTCCGCGGTGTGCAGGGCGGGAATGCGCGGCATCGCGGCGCCCATCACGAACGTGCCGAATGCCGCGTCGATGCCGATGAACTCGGTCGTCCAGGCGCCGGCGAACAGCGCCGCCAGCACCACCACTTCGGCCCAGCCCGGCGGAGCCACCGCGTCCAGGCGGCTGAACAGCCAGCGCACCAGCGGCCGCACGGCCATCACCACGATGCCGGCGTAGAAGATCGCGCCGAACAGCGTCGTCGCCGCGGTCGCGTAGTTGCCCGCCATCGCGGCCAGTACCAGCGCCAGCAGCGTCCAGGCGGTGAAGTCGCTGAAGCAGCCGCAGACCAGGCACAGGTTGGCCACCTCGCTGCCGAGCAGACCGCGCTCGCTGATGATCACCGCCATGACGGGAAACGCCGTCACCGCCAGCGCGGCGGCGAAGAACACCAGCCCGGCCCAGGGATGCGCCAGCGGCGGAAACAGGCGCGTGTCGTGGACCAGCACCGCGCCCAGCAG
>CAXTNU010000518.1:0-862 GCA_964245595.1 uncultured bacterium
TGGCTTCCCGGCACGCATGCCGCCTACTATGCCAAGCTGAAGGACCAGGTGGACCTGGTCGGCCCCAACGTCACCGGCGCGCGGCTGGAAGCCAGCGCCGCCGGCGCGCTGGGCCCGGTGCTGATCGAGGCCAGCCGCGCGGTCGCCGATCCGGCCCGCGATCTCACCACGCTGCACGACCACTGGCGCGCGCAGCGCGGCGGCATCACGGTCGGATCCCCGGGCGGCGGCAGCGATCACGAGACGTTCCTGTTCGGCTTCGGCACGCCGGTCGCGGAGATCGCCTTCGCCGGCCCGTTCGGACCGTATCATTCCAGCTACGACACCCTGCGCTACGCGACCGCCTGGAGCGATCCGGGCTTCGTCATGCACCGCACCGCGGCGCAGCTCTACGGCATCGTCGCGATGCGCCTCGCCGCCGCCGATGCGCTCCCGTACGCGTTCGCCTCGTACGTCCAGGCGCTGCGCGCGGGCGTGCTGCGCTTGCAGACGCGTGCGCGGCACGACGCGCGCACGCTCGATCTCGCTGGTCTCGCCGCAGCGATCGACCGCTTCGCCGGCGCGGCGCGCACGGCCGACGACGCGATCGCGCGCGGCGCCGGTCCGGCAAACGAACGCACGCTCGCCGCCGCGCAGCAGCTCGATCGGGTGGCCTACGGCGCGAACGGCTACGCCGGCGTCGCGTACCCGGAGCTCGACGCCGCCTACGCCCGGCATGACGATGCCGCGGTGCGCACGGCCGCGAACGCCGCCGCCGAAGCGATCGCACAAGCCGGGGACAGCTTGCGATGAGACCAGCCAGCCGAGCGGTCAACGCTTAGCGGGAGCGTTCGCTCGGAACATCCTGAGCACACCCTCATAT
>CAXTNU010000518.1:872-2369 GCA_964245595.1 uncultured bacterium
GCGATGCCGCGACCGTGTAAAAACAGGAGAAGCGATTGCGAAACTTGTTGACCGGCGTCGCCGTGCTGGCGCTCGCCAGCGGGGCCGCGACCGCCGCCGCCCCCGCTCCCGCGCTGGCCGCCAGCTCGATGATGATGCCGAAGTGTAGCAGCGCGATGGGCCCCGTCGTCTGGTACAACACCGCGACGAAGACGTATTACGCCAAGGGCTCGTCGATGTACGGCAAAGGCAGCGGCAAGTATGTCTGCAAAGCGACCGCCGCAGGCATGAAGGGCTCGAAGATGGGCTCGATGGGTTCGATGAGCAAGGGCTCCATGAGCAAGGGCTCGATGAACAAGGGCTCCATGGGCAGCGGCAGCATGGGCGGCAGCTCCAGCGGCAGCATGACGCCCCCGGCGGGCGGCACGCAGAATACCGCGCCCACCCCGGCGAACAGCGGCGGCTCGATGAGCGGCGGTTCCATGGGCGGCTCGATGGGCTCGCCCGGCCCGACGGCCAGCACCCCGCCGGCAGGCGCGGAGCAGAACCGCGCCGGAAGCGGTTCGACGACCGGCACGATGAGCTCGCCCAACCCGACGTCGTCGGGCGGCTCGATGGGCGGCTCGATGGGCAGCGCGTCGGGTAACCAGGGCAACACCGGCGCGCCCGGCGCCGGCGGCCAGACGCCCAACAACCCGGCCTCGAGCACCAACAACGCCAGCCCGGCGCCGCGCCCGCCGCGCTGACGCGCTAGCGTAACGCGTCGGCACGCGAACCGGCTAGAGGCCGCCCGGCAGGGCGGCCTCTTCGTTTGCGACAAGCGCGACCCGATGGACGCCTACGCCCGGCGGCGGGCGGCGGTGCTGGAACGGCTGGCGGCGTGATGCTGCTCCCGGCCGCGCCGCCCGCGCTGCACAGCGCCGACTCCGAGTACCCCTACGCCTCCGACGTGACGCTCGCCGCGCGCTGATGCAAGCCGTGCCGCCCACCCCACCGGCCGTGGTCTCACCCGCGCTGGCGCCCTCTGCTCGTGTCCCGGCTCCGGCCGCGGCGCCCGCCGGGGCATGGATCGCCGCGAAGCGGCCGTACGGCACGGCGGCTTGGCTCGCGCGCCACGCCGCGTTCGTCGCGCGCGCGCGGCAGGGCGCGCTCGACGTCGTGTTCCTGGGCGACTCGATCACCGACTTCTTCGCCACCCGCGGCGCGGAGGCGTGGAACCGCGACATCGCGCCGCTCGGCGCGGTGGCCGACTTCGGGCTCAGCGGCGACCGCACGCAGTGGCTGCTCTGGCGGGTGCAGCACGGTGAGCTCGACGGCACCGGCGCGCGCGTGGTGGTGCTGATGATCGGCACCAACAACCTCGGCGCGGCCAAGCCCCTGAACGTCGCGCGCGGCGTCGCCGCGGTCGTCGCCGCGGTGCAGGCGAAGCTGCCCGGCGCGACGATCGTGCTCAACGCGCTGCTGCCGCGCGGCACGCCGGGCGACCCGCTGCGCGCCAAGCTCGCCGACGTCAACGCC
>CAXTNU010000519.1:0-2368 GCA_964245595.1 uncultured bacterium
GCTTTTCTGACTGGTCAGGACGCGGACCGTGTGGGGCCCCCGTCCGGCGCCGGCCGCGACGGCGGACGGACCTCCGGAACCGGCTCGAGCAGCATTCCGGCAGCCGCCGACAGCAGCAGCAGCGCGCAGACGCAGGCGACGACCGCGCCGTGGACCAGCGCCGCGCGCGCGGGGGCCAGCAGCGCGGTGCGAGCGCGCTCCACCGCGCGCGCGGTGACGGGCGTCGCGAACCAGCACCCGATCAACAGCGTGACCATCGCCTGATGGCTGACGACGTCGGCGGCCAGCACCGGCCCCGGTGACGGGCGGACCAGCGCGCCGAGATAGCCGAGCGCGTACGCGAGCGAGTCGGCGCGGAAGAACACCCACGCGAAGGCGACGACGGCCAGGACGTAGACGCGGCGGAGCACCGGCGCCGCCGTCACGCGGCGCAGCCAGCCGACGCGCTCGAGCACGAGAAAGAGCCCGTGCAGCATGCCCCAGATCACGAACGTCCACTTCGCCCCGTGCCAGAGCCCGCACAGGAAGAAGACGAGGACGAGGTTGGCGTAGACGCGCCAGGGCGAGACGCGGTTGCCGCCCAGCGGGACGTACAGGTAATCGCGGAACCAGCGCGAGAGCGAAATGTGCCAGCGCCGCCAGAACTCCTGGATCGAACCGGCGACGTACGGGAAGTCGAAGTTCTCGAGCAGCCGGAACCCGAACATCCGGGCCAGCCCGATCGCCATGTCGGAGTAGCCGGAGAAGTCGAAGTAGATCTGGAGCGTGTAGGCGGCGATCCCGAACCACGCCATCCACTGCGGAATCCCGGCCGGCGGGGTCGCGAAGATGCGGTCGACCGCGCTCCCCAGGACGTTGGCGATCAGCACCTTCTTCGCCAGGCCCACCACGAACCGCCGCACGCCCTCGGCGAAGTCGTCGATCGTCACCCGGTGGCGCGAGAGCTGTCCCGCGATGTCCTTGTAGCGGATGATCGGGCCGGCGATCAGTTGCGGGAAGAACACGAAGTAGAGGACGACCTCGAGCGGGTTCTTGCGCGCCGCCGACGTGCGGCGGTAGACGTCGACGACGTACGAGATCGCGTGAAACGTGAAGAACGAGATCCCCAGCGGCAGGTAGACCTGCGACAGCGCGACCTCCCGGCCGACCCGGCTGCCCAGCGCGAAGTTCCAGTTGTCGGCCAGGAAGTTCGAGTACTTGAAGAAGACGAGCACCGCGAGGTCGACCGCGACCGCGATCCCGAGCAGCGCGCGGCGCTGCTTCGCCAGCCCGTCGGGCAGGCGCGAAAGCCACAGCCCGAAGCCGTAGTTCACCAGCGCCGAGCCCAGGATCAGCCCGACGAAGCGCGCCTCGCCCCAAGCGTAGAACAGCAGGCTGGCGATGACGAGGACCGCGTTCTTCGCCCAGCTCGGCCGGACGACCGTGTACGCCGCGAGGACCGCGGGAAGAAAGACGAAGAGGAAGACTTCGCTGCTGAAAACCAAACCCGAACTCCGCGCGCGCTACGCGAGCGTCTTGGGCCCCCTGGTCGCGTCGGCGGGGAGCGGCTCGGCCGCGAAGCGGTAGAGCGGAACGTGCCGCAGGCGCAGCATCGCGCGCACCCACTGCGGCGGGTCGGCGAAGAAGCGCGTCTTCTTGCCGGCCGCGTACGAGCGCGAGCGGTAGTTGACCGGAATCTCGATCACGTGGCAGCCGCGGCGCAGCAGCTTGCACGTGATCTCGTAGTCGAAGTCGAACCGGTTGCACTCGAAGAACAGCCCGTGCAGGCAGTCGGCCCGGAACACCTTGAACATCGTGAACGGGTCGAACAGCCGCTGCTCGTAGAGCGTGTTGAACAGCGTCAGCAGCGCCAGGTGGGCGACGTTCATCACCGTGCCGATCAGCGGCATCGAGTCGAAGCGGCGGATCTTCCAGCCCTCGCCGGTCGCGCCGTGGCGCGAGCCCAGCACGAACGTCCGGCGCAGCGCGAAGAGCGGCTCGACCAGCACGTCGTAGTCATTGACGTCGTACTCGAGGTCGGCGTCCTGGATCAGGATCACCTCGCCGCCGGCCTCGACGAAGCCCCGCCGCACCGCGCTGCCCTTGCCGCGCGGCCGGTCCTCGAGCAGCAGGCGCACGCGCGGGTGGTTCTCGTACCGCTCGACGATCGCGCGCGACCCGTCGGTCGAGTTGGACTCGACGATGACGGCCTCGATCTCCACCCCGGGGATGTGCTTGGCCAGAACCCGGTCGATCAGCTCGCCGCAGGTGGCGGCTTCGTTGTAGACCGGGATCACGACCGACAGGCGGCGCGCGGCGTCCCGCTCGACCGGCCGGGCGACGAGCGCGACGTGCGAGTCGAAGAACGCGCGCACCGCCGGGTCGGCCG
>CAXTNU010000520.1:0-2346 GCA_964245595.1 uncultured bacterium
CCCGCGGCATCCGCCGCGCGCCGGAAGGTCGCCTCGTCGGCGCTCCCGCCGGCCAGCACGTCTTCCGCCGCGAGCGCGCGCCAGGGCACCGTCGCCACCCCGCCCATCGCCAGCCGCGCTTTGGCGATCCGGTCGCCGTCGAGCTCGACGCCCGCCGCGACCGAGACCAGCGCGAACTCGTACGAGGCGCGGTCGCGCAGCTTGAGGTAGCGCGAGCGCTCGTGCACGGGCTCGAAGCGCAGCTCGACCGCGCTGATCAGCTCGCCGTGCGCGAGCGAAGTCTCGTGCTGCGGCCGGTCGCCGGGCAGCAGGTAGAACTCGTCCAGCGGCACGACCCGCTCGCCGCCGTTGCCGTCGATCACGACTTGGGCCGAGAGCGCCGCCAGCGCCACCGCCATGTCGCTGGGGTTGGTCGCGATGCAGGCCTCGCTCGTGCCGAGCAGCGCGTGCGAGCGGTTGAAGCCCTCGAGCGCGTCGCAGCCGCTGCCCGGCTCGCGCTTGTTGCAGCGCCAGCGCGTCTCGCGGAAGTACGTGCAGCGCGTGCGCTGCAAGAGGTTGCCGCCGATCGTCGCGGCGTTGCGGATCTGGCCCGACGCACCGCTGAGCAGCGCTTGCGAAAGAGCCGGAAAGCGCGCCGCCACGGTCGGATCGTAGGCGACGTCGCTGTTGCGCGCCAGCGCACCGATGCGCAGCCGGTCGCCTCGCACCTCGATGCCCGCCAGCGGCAGGCGCGAGATGTCCACGACGCGCGAGGGCACCTCGACCCCGCCCTTCATCAGGTCGACCAGGGTCGTGCCGCCGGCGTAGAAGCGCGCGTCGGGATCGTCGCGCACCAGCGCCCGGGCCGCGGCGGCCGAATCGGCCTCGACGAACTCGAAGCGGCGCATCAGGCGCTCCCGCGCGCGGCCTGCACGGCCGCGACGATGTTCGGGTAGGCGGCGCAGCGGCAGAGGTTGCCGCTCATCGCCTCGCGGACCTCGTCGTCGGTCTTGGCATGGCCTTCGCTCAGCACGCCGACCGCCGAGACGATCTGGCCGGGCGTGCAGAACCCGCACTGGAACGCATCGTGCTCCACGAACGCGGCCTGCACCGGGTGCAGCTCGTCGCCCGCGGCGAGGCCTTCGATGGTGGTGATCTCGTCGCGCGCGTGCGCCAGCGCGAGCGCCAGGCAAGACAGCGTGCGCCGGCCGTTCACCAAGACGGTGCAGGCGCCGCACTGGCCGCGGTCGCAGCCCTTCTTCGTCCCGGTCAGCCCCGCACGCTCGCGCAGCAGGTCGAGCAGGGTGACGTGCGGCTCGACGGCCGCGCGGACGTCGCGGCCGTTGATGTGAAACGTGAGATCGGCCGCCGTCGGAGCGGCGGGCCGGGCGGTCGTGCGCATAGGCTCACAGCGTACCCCGCCGTACCGATCTCATGCCAGCGGTCAGCCCAGCCAGCCGTGCCGCAGCGAGGTCACCGCCGCGCCGATGTTCGTGTCGGCGGCGCCGTAGTAGAACGTCAGCCGGTCGCCGTCGCGCACCAGGCCCTCGACGAAGACGACGTTGGGCACCTGGCCGATGCGCTCCCACGGTTCGTACGCCGCGAACACCGGCGTTTGCGCGCGCGCGAGCAGCTTGGCCGGGTCGGTCTTGTCGAACAGCGCCCAGCCCGGCGAGTACACCAGCCCGTCGTCGGCGCCGTTGTAGATCAGCAGGATGCCCTCGTCGGTGACCAGCGGCGCCGGGCCCGGCTCCGCCACCCGGCTGTCGAACATGCGCGGCCGCGTGCGCAGCACGGGCTCGGGCGTCGCGTCCTTCCAGCGGATCAGGTCGTCGGAGACGGCCAGACCCATCTGGCCCGGCGGTTCGGAGGGCGCGTCGCCGAGGTAGTACATCCACCAGCGCCCGCCGATCTTCTGCGGCACGATCGCACCGGACTTCGTCCAGTGGACCTGCCAGGTGCCGCGGTTCGCCGGCATGATCGGCCCGACGCGCTCCCACCGCACGAGGTCCTTCGACGTCGCCATGCACAGTTGCGCGATCTGGTTGACCGAGTCGTAGCCGGTATAGGTCAGGTAGTAGGTGCCGTCGATGAGCACCAGGCGCGGGTCCTCGACGCCGCCTTGGAACTCGTAGGGCGCCTCGGGCACGAGCACCGGGCGGTCGCGCCGGGTGAAGTGGAGGCCGTCGGCGCTGGTCGCCAGGCCGATCCGCGACGTGCCCGCCTTGTCCTGCGCGCGGTAGAGCAGCGTGACGCCCTCGGCCGTGCGCACGGCCGAGGGGTTGAACACGCCGGCGCTTTCGAAGCCCGTGCTGCGCGGCGCCAGCACCGGCGTCGCCGATGAGGGCGTGATCGCCGCGCTTCTGA
>CAXTNU010000521.1:0-2345 GCA_964245595.1 uncultured bacterium
TCGTCGATCGGGCGGCATCCGCGCAGGAAGGCTTCGGCACCGGGCGCGCGCACGACGGTCGGCGCCAGGCAGCCCAGCGCGATGCGCGCCTCGCGCACCGTCCCGTCGGCGGCCAGCTCGACCACGAGCGCGAGGTCGATCACCGAGATCGCCTGCGCGCGCCGCAGCCCCAGCTTGAGGAAGATTCCCCGCCGGGTCTCGTCGAGCGCGCGGAAGCGGACCTCGCGCACCAGCTCGTCGGCGCGCAGCGCCGTCCGCCGGAAGCCGGTGTAGAAATCCAGCAGCGCCAGCGTGCGCTCGCCATGCGCCGAGGCGAGCACGATCTCGGCTTCGAGCGCGATCAGCGGGGCGATCGTGTCGTTGGCCGGCGAGGCGGTGACCAGGTTGCCGGCGATCGTGCCGCGGGTGCGGATCTGCGGTGCGCCGACCTCGGCGCAGGCCTGGGCCAGCGGCAGCATCGCGCTCTGCGCGAACGGCGCGGCCAGCACGTCGTTGTGGGTCGCGAGGCCGCCCAGCGCGATCGTGTCGCCCGTGCGGCGGACGTACTTCAGCTCGCTCAGCGCGGAGACGTCGATCAAGGTCGCGGTCGGCTTGACCCCGCGCTGCAGCTCGACCAGGACGTCGGTCCCGCCCGCGACGACGCGCGCACCCGAACCGCGCTCCGCGAGCACGCCCAGCGCCTCGTCCAGAGAGACCGGCCGGATGACCTCATGCCACATCCCCTGGGCTTTCGCGAGCCTGGCGAGGGCTTCTTGCGCGGCGGTCGAGGTGTGTGCCCGGCGACCCGGCGGCTGGGGGTGCCGAAGCTCGGCGGCGAACGAGCGGGGATGCCGTTCTCCGCGCGCGTTCTCCTCGACAGCGTCTCGTCGGCGGGCGTCCGGCTCATTACGATGGAGATTCGCTACCCGCGCTTCATCCACAGCGAGCTCATGACCCACCGCGTGTTTTCTCGGAGCGCGGCGAGCTCTAGAGCCATCCCGATCCGCAAGATGATCGACGCGGTGCGGGCCGAGCCCGCCATGCCGCTGTGGTGGGGGCGCAACCAGAGCGGGATGCAGGCCCGCGAGCAGCTCGATCCCGCCGCGCAGGCCCTGGCCGAAGCGGAGTGGCGGCGCGCGCTCGACAACGCGCTCGCGACGGCCGAACGCCTGGCGGCGAGCGACATCGGCCTGCACAAGCAGCTCGTGAACCGCATCCTCGAGCCGTTCGCCTGGATCACGGTGCTCGTCACCGCGACGGAGTGGGCGAACTTCTTCACCCAGCGGACGCACCCCGACGCGCAGCCCGAGCTCAAGCACACCGCCGAGCTGATGCTGGCGGCCTATCGGGCGAGCGAACCGCGCCCGCTCGGGGTGGGCGACTGGCACACCCCGCTGATCCAGACCGACGAAGAGGCGACGCTGCCGCTCGACCTGCGGCTGAAGATTTCGGTCGCCCGCAGCGCCCGCATCTCGTACCTCTCGCACGACGGCGTGCGGGATCACGCCAAGGACCTCGAGCTCTACGAGCGCCTCTTGGGAGGCGGTGCGAACGGCCACTGGTCGCCCTTCGAGCACGTCGCCACGCCGCTGCCCGATCCGCAGGCCTGGTCGGGCAACTTCCACGGCTGGGAGCAGTTCCGCAAGCGCTTCCCGGCCGAGTACGTGGCCTCGTTCGCCGGCCTGGCGGAACCGGCGCTATCCTGATCGTCCTGCGGCGGCTGCTGGTCGCCGTGCTCGCCGGGCTGGTCCTGCTCGTCGCGGCGCCGGCCCAGGCGCGTACCCGGCTCGACGCGCGGGTCGACGCGCTCGCGCCGGCCGCCCTGCTCGGCCACGACCCGGCGGGGTTGGTCGACCAAGCCAGGCAGCGGCGCGCGCGCGCCATCGCCGACCTGCGCCACGTCGCGTCGGCCGGCTGGGGAATCGCCCAGATCCTGGCCTTCTGGTGGCTCTGGCGCTCGGGCGCCGCGGCGCGCATCCGCGATACGATGCGCCGCCGCAGCACCCGCAGCCGGCTCGCCCAGCGGGCGGTGTTCGGCGCGGTCTTGGGGGGGCTCGGGCCGGTCGTGGCGCTCCCGTTCGCGCTGGCGAGCTACCGGATCGGCTTCAGCGCCGGGCTGAGCGACGAGCGCCTCCCGCAGTGGTTCCTGGAGTACCTGATCCGAATCGTGCTCGACGCGGCACTGGGCGCGCTGGTCGTCACGGTCGTGCTGGCGCTGGTCGACCGGGTGCGGGTCTGGTACTTGGTGGTGATGGCGCTGCTCTACGGCGGCGCGCTCGCGGCGGTGATGCTGCAGCCGGTGCTGCCGCTGGGCACCCCGCACAAGACCACCCCGCGCGCGGTCGCCGCGCTGGGCGCCGCCGTAG
>CAXTNU010000522.1:0-2316 GCA_964245595.1 uncultured bacterium
GTCCCCGGCCCTTCGCGGCGGCTGTACTCGTAGGCGTTGAGCGCGTTCTTCATCTGCCCCAAGCCCGCGCCGTCGGCGACGCGGGTGAACCCGAACGCGATGCGGTGCCGGTGCGGCGCGGCGAGCAGCGGCCCCGTGTCGGGGAACGCCGGCTGCGCCGCGCCCAGCGCGGCCAGCGCCAGGAAGTCGCGCCGGGACGCCGCCATCAGGGACCGTTCGCGAGCGGGTAGACGAGGTTCTCGAAGGTCAGCAGCGGGCGGTTCGCCGTGCCCGTGCCGAGCGAGGAGTACACGGTGAACTCGAAGCCGTACCAGCCCGCGTTCCCGGCGATCCCGGCCAGCTTCGCCTGATCTTCGACGAACGCCGCGAACTGCTGCACGAAGCTCGTTCCGCTCGCGACCGGGTAGTCGTACTGCGGCACCAGCGCGAGCGGGAACTTGGTCACCAGCGGATCGGAGCCGCTGGGCACGGTCGTCAGCGCGTAGGCGTACACGGCGGTCAGCGAGATCTGCCGGGTGCCGGTCGAGCCGGCCGCGAGCTGCGAGGCGAAGACCGTGTCGAAGAAGCCGCTCAGCGCGTTCGCCAGCCCCTGCTTCCCGCCCAGGTACTCGGTCAGGTCGACTTGGTCGCTCACGATCTTGTACGGGTTGGTGGGGTTCGGGAACGACGTCATCGGCGTCTGGTACACGAACGCGTCCGCCGTCTGGCGGCTCGCGACCAGATCGGCGTTGCGAGTGACGGCCAGGCCCGCGAGCGCGTTCTGCTTGCCGATCACCTGTACGCGCTCGAACGCGAAGCGAAGCTGCGCCGGCTGGTCGATCGGCTGCGCGAAGGTGTACAGCATGCTCGAGCCGAGCTGGCGCGCGGGCAGCGCCGCCACGGCCGGCGTGCCGAGCGCCGGCCACAGGAAGGTGCGCGCGACGACGATCGCCGCCGGGCCCTGGGTGAGCGTGAAGGTGTTCTCCGTGTCGACGATCGTCCAGGGCGAGGCGTACGGCTGCCGCAGCGCCGCGCCGTTCGAGAGCGGGTAGCCCGCGCCGGCGAACGGCTGGCGCACGGCATCGAGCTTGCCGGCGTCGAGGTCGGCCGCGCACGACGACGGCACGGTGAAACCGAAGTCGGGCGGGCCTTCGAGCGCGTCGAGCAGCAGGTAACCGTACTCGTTCTGGGTCGTCTCGTTCACCAGCGTCTGGATGCCGTAGCGATAGAGATCGCCGCCGCCCATGGTCGCGAAGCGAGCCACGGTCTTGGCGTTCCAGGCCGTGACGATGCCGTTCATCAGGGTCGTGAAGGCCGAGAGCGCGCCGCTCAGCACCGGCGCGTTCGGCACCGGCTGGCGCAGCTCGTTGAGATCCCGGGCGACCTCGGGGTAGACGTACGCGAACGCGGCCAGCGCCTCGAACAGCGCGGTGCGCGTCGCCAGCGCCATCGGGGCCGGGCTGTTCGCGCCGTCGGGAACGTTGAACGCGACGTGCAGCTCGGCCGAGTCCTGCGCGGCCATGGTGCGGGTCGCATCGAACGCGTACGCCCACTCGAACAGCGTGTCGTCGGTGGCGCCGAGCGCGGTCTGCGGCTTGGTGTAGACCGCGGCCGGATCGGCGAGCACGAACGGTTCGGGATAGGCACGCAGCGGGAGCGGGATCTCGACCGGGCCGAGATAGGCGTCGTCGGGGAAGACCGCCGGGTCCGGCTGCTCGATCGGCAGCACGAAGGTCAGCCACGACGAGGCCTGGTAGGCGCCCAGCGCGTTCTGGTCCTCGACGATGTCGTACTCCATCTCGGTGATGGCGTAGTCGAGGTCGAGGAACACGGCCCGGTTGAGCGCCGCGTCCTTGGCGTCGAACAGGAAGGTCGCGTACTGGCTGCCCTGGGCCAGCGGCAGCTTGGCGGTGGTGAACGTGTACGGGGGCGGAACGCGCAGCACGGTCAGCACCGTGTTCGCGCTCGTGTCCAGCGTATAGCCGCCGCTGCCGGTGACGTCGGCGGTCCACAGCGCGGTGGCGAGGTCGACCAGGCTCGCGCCGAGCGCCTGCGCGACGCCCGCGAACGAGCCGTCGCTCGGCACCGTGCCCGCCTTCAGCCCGGGCAGCGCGAGCGCGCTGCCGGGCACGAACACGTCGGGCACGCCGCTGTTGGCTTGCGCCAGCTCGATCACCGTGCCGCCGCACGAGTCGGCGATGCTCGCCAGCGTCGCGCCCGCGAACAGCGGGCGCACCGTGCGGGTCACGTTGATCGCCGTGCCGTTGCGCAGCAGGCCCCGGCCGCCGGTGTCGATCCCGTTCACCAGCTCGAGCACGGTGACGCCGTGCCCGAGCA
>CAXTNU010000523.1:0-2298 GCA_964245595.1 uncultured bacterium
CGAGGATCTCCTCGCGGTCGACGGTGACGCTGGGCGCGCCGGTGAACCAGTCCCCGGGCAGCCGACCGGTCAGCCAGGCGCCGGCATCGTCCGCGGGCGGCAGATCGGCCTGCTGCCATCCGCCGGGACGGCCGAAGCCGCGGCCCCGTCCCCGTCCGCCGTGTTCGTGTGACGCTCTCATGACGGACCTCCTTTGCATCTGCTACAACGATTACAGCATTACAGATGCACTCCAGCAAGCGCCGAAGTTTCGCTGGCAGCGAATCGGTCGCCGACGGTCATGATCTACGCCCTAGGGACGGGCGGTTCCGTGGACCCGTCGGGCCCGCCGGGCGTAGACGCGCGGCGCGATCAGCGGGAGCAGCACCCGGGCCGGCGGCGGTGCGGACTTCAGCATGTCGCGCAGGACCTCGGCGTCCCCTTCGTAGGTGAACATCCCGAACGACAGCAGCAGCGCACTCTTGGGCAGCGCGGCGACCCGCTCGCCCACCCGCAGGCCTTCCACGCCCGGCCCCAGCGCGCGCACCACCCCCGCGACTTCGACGCCCAAGGTGAACGGCAGCGCGGGCTTGACCTGGTACTTGCCGGCGACCATCAGCGCGTCGGGGAAGTTCACCCCCGCGGCGTGCACGTCGAGCGCGATCTCGCCCGGGCCGGGCTGCGGCACGGCGACCTCGGCCAGGACCAGATCGCGCGGGTGGCCGAGCGCGTGAACCTGGATCGCGCGCATGGTGGACTGTTCGGTCATCGCCGCTCGCGTTCGACGAAGAGGTGCCGAGGCTTTCGTGCGAATGAGCCCGCCATGTCCCTCCCGCCCGTCCTGCGCGAGCGCCTGGCGCTGCCGGTCATCGCCGCGCCGCTGTTCATCGTCTCCAATCCCGACCTGGTCATCGCGCAGTGCCGCGCGGGCGTGGTCGGCTCGTTCCCCTCGCTCAACGCGCGGCCCGAGAGCGCGCTGGACGAGTGGCTGACCCGGATCGAGCGCGAGCTGGCCGAGTGGGACGCCGCGCACCCCGAGCGGCCGGCGGCGCCGTACGCGGTCAACCTGATCGTGCACAAGTCCAACCCGCGCCTCGAGCACGACCTGGCGGCGACCGTCGCGCACCGCGTGCCGATCGTCATCACGTCGCTGGGCGCGCGCGAGGACGTCAACGCCGCGGTCCACGCCTACGGCGGGATCGTGCTGCACGACGTGGCCAACCTCGAGCACGCGCGCAAGGCGATCGCGAAGGGCGCGGACGGGCTGATCGCGGTCGCGGCCGGCGCGGGCGGGCACGCCGGCACGCTCTCGCCGTTCGCCTTCGTGCACGAGATCCGGGCCTGGTGGGACGGGCCGCTGATCCTCTCGGGCTCGATCGCCACCGGCGGCGCGGTGCTGGCCGCGCAAGCGATGGGCGCCGACCTGGCCTACGTCGGCTCGGCTTTCATCGCGACCCGCGAAGCGAACGCCTCGGACGCCTACAAGCAAGGCTTGGTCGAGGGCAGCGCGGCGGACGTCGTCTACACCGATTTCGTGACCGGCGTGCGCGGCAACTACCTGCGCGCGTCGATCGTCGCCGCCGGCCTGGACCCCGACGACCTGCCCAAATCCGATCCGTCGAAGATGGATTTCGCCGCGGCGACCAGCGGCAAGAAGGCCTGGAAGGACGTCTGGGGCTGCGGCCAGGGCATCGGCGCGATCACCGGCATCCCGGGCGCCGAGGAACTGGTCGAGCGCCTGCGGCGCGAGTACGAGATCGCTCGCGAGCGGCTGACCCTGGGCACACCCGCGCCGGTCTGAGCCGCGTTAGAGCCGCTGGGTTGCGGCAGGCGGGCTGCTCGGAGCCGCATCGCAGCCGGACGCCAATGCGCGCGCTAGCAGGGCGAAGAACGGCGCCGGATCGCTCTGCACGAAGAAGTGGTCGCCGGGCAGCCAGACCAGCTCGCACGCACCGGTAGTGTACTGGGGCCACTCTTCCAGCGCCGCTTCGTTCACCAGCGGATCGGCTCGCCCGTTCACGATCGTGAGCGGAAAGCCGAAGGCCGGCACGCGCGCGTAGCGGAGCGACTCGTTCAAGCGAAAGTCGGCTCGGATGCGGGGCAGGTAGAGCGCCAGGAACGAGGCGTTGCGCAACAGCGCGGGCGGGATGCCGCCGAGCCCGGTCAGGTGACCCAGCAGTTCGTCGTCGGAGCGCTCGGACCAGCGCTCGCACGGGTGGTGCGGCGGCAGCCGGCCCGACGCGATGAAGCGCGCCGGCTGCGGGCGCTCGCGCGCGCGCAGCTCGTGCGCGGTCTGCAGCGCGAGGCCGGCGCCCAGGC
>CAXTNU010000524.1:0-2277 GCA_964245595.1 uncultured bacterium
TTCCCCGGCGCTGCCGTTGGCGGCCGCCGGACCCGGCGGCGCGGGCTGCGGCGCGGCGGAGTAGACGACCGGACCGGCCGCGTGGACGGCCGGGTCACGCCGTACGATCTCGATCTCGGTGTCGCCGGTCCGGACGCGGATCGCGTCCAGGTCGAACTCCGCGGCGATCTCGCCGAGGGCGCGCACGCGGGCGGCTTCGTCCTGCTCCATCGACCCGCCGCCTTCGCCGCCGACCCGATTTTGCCCGCCAAAGACGCGGGGAGGGAGGGGCCGTCTCCTTGGTTCGATGGGACTACCGCCCGACGGCGAAATACCGCATTCTCCACGAACCTCGGCGCAGGCTCAGCGCCGGAGATACCTCTTATGCGCGACCCCATCCCAGGGCCGACCACGCTCGCCGAGTTCGAACCGCTTCTCCGCCAATCCGACCAGAAGCTCGAATTGATCGAGGGCCAGGTGCTGGCGTTCGCCGGCGGCTCGGTCGCGCACGGCATCCTCTGCACGCGCCTCGTGGCGAGCATCGCGGCCGCGACCAAGCCCCCGTGCCACACCTTCACCTCGGACGTCGCTCTGCGGCTCGCGGAGCGAGCCACGCACGTCTTCCCCGACGTCTCGCACACCTGCGAAACGCTCGACCCGAACGCCTCGCACATCGTCGCGCCGGACCTGGTCGTCGAAGTGATCTCGCCCGAGAGCAAGTCGCGCGACCGCAGCGAGAAGCTCGACGCGTACCAGAGCATCCCGAGCGTGATGGAGTACGCGCTCGTGGATTCACGCCGAGTGTGGATCAGCGTTTTCCGGCGGATGGCGGGCGGCGTCTGGACCGAGACGACCTACGGCATGGGCGAGCAGGTCGAGCTGCGCACGGTCGGCGTCACCCTGGACATCGCGGAGCTGTACGCCGGAACCGGCCGGCTACTCAGCACGTAGCGCGTCTGACGATCAACCTTTTGAGCGCGCCTTCAAACCCACCTCAGTGAGGAGCTAAGGAGCGGAAGCGAGAACCTCGGAGATATGACCGTCGAGGACCGGCTTCGGGAAATGGGTGTCGATGACCGTGAGACGCATGCGGTCGCCGACCTGCTGGTCCGCGTCGTGCCGTTCGGCCGGCCCATCGTTCTGGCCGACGACGTGATCGCCGCCGTTCGAGCGGGTGATCTCGCCCTCGTGTCGTCGTTGTTGGCTGAGGAAGTCCAACCGGAGCCCGATGAGATTACGGCGCTCGACGAAGCAGCCCGCATGGACGACGGGACGCGGTTGTCGGCCGATGACGTTCGGCGTGCGCTGGGACTGGCCTAGATCGAGAAGCGACCCCCGATATCCCTGGCATGACACGAATCGCCTACGATCCGTCGGCTCTGCGCGATCTTGCGAAGCTCCCTGCCCGTGATGCGGATGCAGTGATTTCAGCGATCGACCGCTACGCGGCGGGACGTCATCGCGTGCTCTATCGCATCGAAGGATCGATGATCGTCGTGACGGCCGTCGTTGACCGCCGCGATGTCTATCGCTGATGCAAGGCTCGTAGCCCCCAGGCGCTATGTAATCGGGCCCTCGCGCGGCTCCAGCAGCTCGACCGGGATGCCGTTGGGGTCTTCGACGAAGGCGATCCCGCGCGAGCCGCCGGGGGACTTCTTGTAGTCCTGGGTGACCTTCACGCCCTTCGCGCGCAGGTCGGCCAGCACGGCTGGGAGGTCGCCGTCGACCTCGATCGCGAGGTGCTCGTAGCGGTTGCCCAGCGCGTACGGCGGGTGCTCTTCGAGATCGTAGACCAGCTCGACGTACGAGTCCCAGCCGGCCCCGACGAACGCCATGTCGGCGTTGCCCGGGTAGTGGTGCGGTCCGCCGAGCAGCTTGAGGCCCAGCTTGTCGGTGTAGAAGTCGATCGACGCCGCCATGTCGTTGACGAAGATCGAGGTGTGCAGGTAGCGCGGCATGGGCCTGCGCTACGCGCCGGCCCCGCCGCGTTCCCCCACTACGGCCGCATGTCGACGACCATCAGGTACACCGACGCGACCGGCTTGCAGCCCTCGGTCGCCGGCTTGTAGCTCGTCTCGCGCGCGGCCTTCACGGCCGCGGCGTCGAGCGAGCCGTTGCCGGCCGACTTCTGGACCGAGCTCTTGGCGACTCTACCGGACCCGTCGAGATCCAGCTTGACGATCGCGGTTCCGCCTTCGACGTTCATCTTGCGGGCGAATTCCGGGAAGTCGGCTTCGACGCGCGAGACGACGGCGGGCGGGGTGGGCGGGCAGGTGGCTGCCATGAGAGATCCTCCGT
>CAXTNU010000525.1:0-2257 GCA_964245595.1 uncultured bacterium
CTCGGGCACCGCGGCGACGGGGGCGCGCAGCCGGTGCAGCGCGCGCGGAAGACCGAGCCCCAGCGCCAGCAATACCGCGAGCGCCGCGAGCGCCGCGACCGAAACGGCCACCGACAGCCGAACGATCGGCGAGCGGTACGAGAACGCGATCGTATGGCGGCCGGCGGACACCGCCACGCCCCGGAAAAGGTAGTCGGTCTGCAGCACGGCCCGCGGCGCACCGTCGACGCGAACTTCCCAGCCGGTGTACATTGCGTCGTTGAGCATCACGACCGCGGCGCTCGTCAGGTCGGCTTCGATCGTGACCGAACCGTTGCCGGCGTAAACCAGGCGCAGCGTCTCCGGCCCGTTCGCCGGCGCGGCCGCGGCGCTCCCCGGCGGGCCGACGACGACCGCCGTGCGGCGCTCGTCGAACGACGGGCCGGTAAGCTCTCGCAGCGCGGCGTCGCTGCTGCGGACGGTCCGCACGTCGTGAACCGCCGTCACGCGCGCCAGCGCGCCGTCGTAGCGGTAAACCGTCACGTCCGGATCGGCGAACGCGCTGCGAAACGCGCCCGCCGCCGCCGCTGCGCCGAAACGAGGGCCGCCCCAAACCGCTTGCGGGCGGCATTTCGCCTCCGCCGGGCTCTGGGTGCCAAAGGTCATGCGCACGTCGCGGCCGCGGGCGGCGCGCAGGTCCACCACGCGCCGCGTCCAGCCGTTCGCGGCGCGCGGGTCGATCCGCGCGCTCAGCCCGGGCAGGCGGCGGCCCTCCGGTGTTTCGACGTCGAGATGGAACAGGACCGGTGCGGAGCACGCGTCCACGGGCGCGTCGTCGACGACCGCGTCCGGCATCGCGCCCAGTTCCACGGTCAGGACCGGCTGGGCGGCGGGCACGTGAATCGTGGCGAGCAGATCGCCGCGGGTCGGCTGTTCCACGATCGCTTCCAGGGTTCGCCCGCCCAGCGTCGCCGTCGTCAGCCGGACGCCGTGCGAATCGTCGTGGACGTGCGAGTAGTTTTGGCTCCACAGCGCATCGAGGATCTCGTTGCCGCCGATGGCCTCGTCGTGGCCGCGCGGGGTGACGACGTAGCGGACCGACGAAAGGGCCAGCCAGCGCCGCCGCAGCCGCGTGCCCAGGTCGAGCACTCGGCTGCCGGTATAGCGGTCCGCGTCGAACAGGCGCACGGGCGGGTCCGCGACGCCGAACGCGGTCATGAAGCGCACGTACTCGCGCAGGTACATCGCGTTGTGCTGCGCGGGATCGTACAGGCCGAACGAGCCGGCCCAGTTCGGAAAGAGCGTTCCCGCCGTGCCGAAGACGCGCATCGCGTCGTCCCGCGTGCTCCTTTGCAGGAAGTCGACGTACGGTGCGCCGGCGTAGGCGTTCAGGGACGGGGACTGGGTCCCGTTCAGCCACAGGAAGGTCGGCAGCGGATAGGCCAGGACCAGTTCCGCGAACAGTATCCCGACCGCGACCCAAGCCGCCCGGCCGGGCGCGAGCACGCCTTTGGCGAGCGAGTACAGCGCCACGCCGGCGACGCCCAGCGCGGCCAGCGCGAGGGCCATCGCGTCGTAGAACGAGCGCGTGTCGACCGGGTTCGCGGCCGGTTCGTGGTGGAGGTACGCGTACGACAGCGCGAGCAGCACCGCGGCGAACGCGGCCGCCGTCGCGCGCGCGCCGGCCCGGCGCTCGATCACCGCGGCCAGCCCGAAGCCGGCCAGCAGGGCGGCGCCCGAGTTCATGATCGGCTCGAGGTATTTCTCCAAGATGACCCACTGCAGGAGCGGCAGATTCCCGATCCACTGCAGCGGTGCGGCTCCCATGCGCTTGCCGAAGCAGATCAGCACCACGACCGCGAGGAAGAGGGTCGCGTGGTCGCGGGCGTCCCAGCGCCGCTGCCAGGCGCGCACCCCGCTGGCCACGACCGCGATGGCGGCGAGGAAGGCGGTCACGACGCCCACGTAACCGCGCAAGGCGGGAAACGAGGAGAACGCGCTGGGCGCCAGATCGTGCCAGGGGGTGCCGTAGCCGAGCGGCACGAGCTCGGTCATCAGGGCGTGCCAGAGCTCGGTGTCGTGGATCAGCCCCAGCCGGCGCGCGTTGTCCAGCCCGGTTTGGTGGATGTCGGACGAGTGCGGCAGGAGCTGGATGAAAGGCACGATGATGGCCGCCGCCAGGGCCGCGCCGAGCAGGTTGCCGCCGACGAGGCCGGCCAGCCGCGCGCCCGCGCCGGCGCGCCCGCTCGTCGCGAGGCGAAAGGCCGCGTACGCCGCG
>CAXTNU010000526.1:0-2252 GCA_964245595.1 uncultured bacterium
CGCACGACCAGCTCGGGCGAGAGCGAGGCCCGGATGCGCTCCGCGGCGCCGGCCAGGGTCGCCTCGCGGCGCGCGCGGGCTTCCTGCGCCGCCAGCCGGCCGACCCGTTCGGCACGTTCCTGCACCGCCGTGCTGAGATAGCCGACGATCGCGATCGAGAGCATCGAGAGGAGCCGGTCGCCGACGACGATCGCGTCCCAGCGGTAGCCGTCGTGCGCGGCGTTGGCGATCGCGGCGGCGGCGTCGGCGGCGAGCGCGCAGGTGACGAGCACGGCCGTCAGCCGGCGGCTGCGGGTCAGCGCAGCGAGCACGATCGGCACGTCGAGCAGGATCGCGACCACCAGCGTCTGCGGGGTCAGCACGTCGGCGACGAACGCGCCCACCAGCAGCGCGAAAGCGGTGACGGCGACGGCACGCGAGCGCACCGTGACGCGCTTCGGGGAGCCGGCGCGCCCGCCTGCGAAGGGGCCGGGGTGCGAGACGAGGGACGGACCGACGCCGCCGCGCTCCTCGCCGAGCTCGGCCTGACGCCGCGCCTCACCATCTACCTGGGCGGAGCGCCCGGCGCCGGCAAGACGCACCGGCTGCTGAGCGACGCCTGCGGCGAGATGCGGGCCGGGCGGCGAGTGGCGATCGGCTGGATCGAGACCAAGGGCCGCCCGCAGCTCGACGCGCTGACCGCCGACCTGCCCCGCATCCCGCCGCGCCGTTCCGTCGCCGGCGGAACGGCGAGCGAGGACTTCGATCTGGAGGCCGCGCTGCGCAGCGACTACGAGACGATCGTGCTCGACGAGCTCGCGCACGCCAACCCGGCCGACGCCGCGCACGCCAAGCGCTGGCAGGACGCGCTCGCGCTGCGCGAGGCCGGCAAGTCGGTGCTGGGCGCGTTCAACGTCATGCACCTCGACACGGTCGCCCCGGTTGCCGAGCGCATCGTGGGCCACCCAATCCGCGAGCTGGTGCCGCTGGCGTTCCTCAAGCGAGCCGACCGGGTGATCGCGCTCGACGTCGCGCCCTCGATCCTCGAATCGCGCCTGCGCACCGGGCGAATCGTGCGCGACGAGGACGTCGAGCGCGCCGCGGCCGGCCTGTTCCAGCCCAAGAACCTGAGCATGATGCGCGAGCTGCTGCTGCGCGTCGTCGACGACCTCACCGTCCCGGTCGTCGCGCCGAGCAAGGTCTCCACCGCGCTGGCCGTGGTGAGCGGCACGGACGATCCCGGCCCGTTCCTGCGCCGCGCCGCCTCCTTCGCCGACGCGCTCGACCTGGCGCTGGAGACGACCGCGGTCGAGCCGGTCGACGAGGCCCGCCTGAACGAGGCGACCCTGCGCGCGGACGGCGGGCGCGTGCCGCCGCCCGCGCGCCTCGTACGCGGCGACCTGAGCGCGGTACGCGCGTCGCTGGTGATCTTGCCCTACGGCCCGCTGGCCGACCGCATCCTGACCCGCCCGGTCGACCGCGAGGTGCTCATCGCCGACCCCGCCCGGCTGCCGCTGCCGCGCGCGTTCGACGGCGCGCGCCATCCCTACGGCTTCACGCTGGGCGACCGGCTGGGGATCGGCTACGGCAAGCTGACGATCTACCTCGGCTCGGTCGCCGGGAGCGGTAAGACCTACGCCATGCTCGACCGCGGCCACCAGCTCGCCGAGGACGGCACCGACGTGGTGGCCGCGCTGGTCGAGACGCACGGCCGGGCCGAGACCGCGGCCCAACTGGCCGGGCTGGAGGTGCTGCCGCGCCTGGCCAACGGCGAGATCGACCTCGCCGCGCTGAGCGCCCGCCGGCCCAAGGTCGTGCTGATCGACGAGCTGGCCCACACCAACGCCGCCGGCGACGCGCACGCCAAGCGCTACGACGACGTGCTGGCGGTGCTGCGGTCCGGCACCGACGTCATCACGACGCTCAACGTCCAGCACCTCGAGGGCGTCGCGGACGCGGTCGAGCGGCTGACCGGAACCCGCGTGCGCGAGACCCTGCCCGACAGCGTGCTGGAGTTCGCCGACGAGGTGATCTTCATCGACGTCACGCCGGACGTGCTGCGCGAGCGCTTGCGGCAGGGCAAGATCTACCCGCCCCAGCGGGTCGACGCGGCGCTGGGCAACTTCTTTCGGACCGAGAACCTGGCCGCGCTGCGCGAGCTGGCCGTGCGCGACTTGCTGCGCGCACGTTCCGAGCGCGGGCGCGAGCGGCCCTTCGCGCGGATCGCGCTGGGGGTCGCGCCGCGCGAGCGCGACGCGGCGCGACCCCCAGCG
>CAXTNU010000527.1:0-2240 GCA_964245595.1 uncultured bacterium
GGCAGACGCTGCGCTAAAGTCCCCGCCCGGCGGGCCGATCACACAGGAGAAGCGGCTGGACGACCCTCGCACGGTCGGGGCCGCTGCCGATCCCGACTGATTGACGGATCGGCGCTTGGCGTCACCGGTTACTCCGGGGGCGGCTTTCCGTGCGGAGGTTTTTCCTTTGGTCCGTGGTCTGTACACGGCGGCAGCCGGAGCACTCGTCGCGCAATCCGCGGTCGACACGATCGCCAACAACTTGGCGAACGTCAACACCGCCGGCTTCAAGCGCCAGTTGCTCCAGGTCCAGTCGCAGCCCTTGCGCGACGTCTACCGCGCGCAAACGGATCCCGGCCGCACGCCCGGCGCGCGCGTCGATGGCGTCGCCACGCTGGCCTACGTCGGAAAGCTCGGCAGCGGCGCGCAGGTGTACGACACGCCCGCGACGTTCGAGCAAGGCACGATCGCGGCGACCGGCAACGATCTGGACGTCGCGCTCTCCGGCCCCGGCTTCTTCGCCATCCGGGGCGGCAACGACACTCTCCGCTATACCCGCGACGGCTCGTTCGAGCGCGACGCGAACGGCTTTCTGAGCGCGCAGAACGGCGACCGCGTGCTGGGCCGCAACGGCGCCCCGATCGCGCTGCCCGCGACCGGCAAGGTCGGGATCGCGCGCGACGGCACGGTCAGCGTCGACGGCCGCCCCTACGACCGCCTGAGCGTGGTGGAGTTCACCAACCCGGTCGCCCTGCGGCCGGAGGGCGCGAACCGCTTCATCGACGCCGGCGCCGGCGCGCAGGCCGCGACCAACACCACCGCGCTGCAAGGCTCGGTCGAGAAGAGCAACGCCGACGTGGTGCGCTCGATGGTCGACCTGATCAGCAACGAGCGCTGGTTCCAAGCCAACGAGAAAGTCATCCAGACCGAAGACGACGCGAACGGCGTCGCGATCACCACCGTCGGCCGCACGACTGCCTAGGAGTAGTTCCGCACCATGATGAGAGCACTGTACACCGCCGCGACGGGCATGATCGCGCAGCAATACAGCATCGACACGACCTCCAACAACCTGGCCAACGTCAACACCACCGGCTTCCGCAAGAACATGGCGCACTTCCAGGATCTGATCTATCAGAACTTGCGCGCGCCCGGCACGCCGGTCGGCGCGTCGGTCGTCCCGGTCGGCCAGGACGTCGGCCTGGGCGTCAAGATCGGCGCCTCGGAGAAGTCGTTCACCCAAGGCGTGCTGCAGCAGACCAGCAACCCGCTCGACCTCGCGATCGAGGGCGACGGCTTCTTCCAGGTGACGCAGCCCGACGGCACCGCAGCCTACACCCGCGACGGCTCGTTCAAGCGCGACGCCAACGGCTCGATGGTCACCGCCGACGGCGACCTGCTCTCCCCGCAGATCACCATCCCGGCCAACGCCGTGCAGGTGCAGATCGGCCAGGACGGCGTGGTCACCGCGCTGATCCCCGGCCAGCAGACGCCGCAGCAGCTCGGCCAGATCAGCCTGGTCCGCTTCACCAACGCCGCGGGCCTGGCGCCCAAGGGTCAGAACCTCTACGTCCAGACCGGCGCGTCCGGCGCGCCGACGATCTCGCAGCCCGGCCTCAACGGCACCGGCACGCTCCAGGGCGGCTATCTCGAGCAGAGCAACGTCGCGGTCGTCGAGGAGATGGTCAACCTGATCACCGCCCAGCGCGCGTACGAAGCGAACTCCAAGGCGATCACCACCGCCGACGAGATGCTCCAAACGGCGGTTCAGACCAAGCGCTGATGCGACCCTCACGCGCGCTCCTGCTGGTGGCCGTCAGTGCGGTCTGTGCGCTCCGCGCACAGCTCGGTGTGCCGGCGCAAGCCGGAACTCTGCAGGTCGTCACCGGTGCGCGCGTCGCGGCGGTCGCCGATCCGGTCGCACACCGGCTCGTCGCCGAGCCGGATCGCACGCTCGCGCCGGCTTTCGCCATCGCCGACCAGCAGCTGCCGCAAGGCGAGGTCGCGATCGCGCCGAGCGGCGCGCCGTTCGTCAGCGCGACCTACGTGGGCGTGCCGGTCTCCATCCGGGTCGACGGCAAGCTGGCCCGCACGGTCATGGCCGGCTACCGCGTCACGGCGTACGTGCACACCGCGGTCGCGGCGCGCGATCTCCCGCCGGGCGCGCTGCTCGCCGCCGACGACGTGATGCTGGCGCGGGTCGCGGCCAACGGCCGCCCCGCGGTCGGCACCGACGTGCTGATCGGGCGCAAGCTGCGCGC
>CAXTNU010000528.1:0-2215 GCA_964245595.1 uncultured bacterium
GTACCGGTTCACCGGGTCGGGGATCGCGCTGATCGGGGCGTTGCCCGAGGCGGGGAGCCCGGAGTGCCGGCCGCTCACCGTCGGGCGGTGCGAAGGCGGGCACGTCGGCTTGCGCGTCGACGGGCGGGCGGTGAACCGGATCGGGATCTGGCAGGGCAAGGCGCTGGTCGGCTCGCCCGCGACGGTGCTCTTCGCGTGGCGCTGGCCGGCGTCAGGGCCGCACGAGCTGGAGTTCGATCCGGTGCGGTTCAACCCCAAGCAAGGCGGGACGGGGATTCACGTGACGCGAGCGCTCGTGCTGCCGTAGCGGGCGATGCTCGCGTTGCGGGCGGGGTCGGGTTCACGGCCGGTCGGCGCACGATGCGCGCAGGCGGTCGAACGCGCGCGCGATGCGCACCGCTTGGTCACCGCGACGGGCGGTCAGCCAGGCGACCGCGGTGCCGCCGGTCGAAGTCGAACCGTCCGCGAACCGGAAGCGCACCGGGAAGATTCCGCTGGTGAGGAAGTCGACGTGTGACGATCCCGGGCCGGCATACGCTGAGATTTGGGCGTCGCGCAAGTGGACGCGCGTCGTGACGTTCGTCTTGCCGTCGGGGCGGCGCGTCACGAGGAGGTCGCAGCCGGAGATGGCGATCGATTGCGGGTAGCCGGGCGCGGCGTCGCGCGGGTACTCCGCGAGCAGCCACGATACCGTGCGGGCATAGGCCGAATCGTCGTGCGCCGCGGCGGCCGGAAGAGCGAGCGGGGCGAGCGCGAGAGCGCACGCGAACAGGCTGGCGACGAGGTGCATCGTCGTCCTCGATCCCTGGCTGCGCGGCGCGAGCTCGGAGATGTCGGCTGGGAGGTCGCGCTCGCTCATGATGACTACGCTAGCGTACGACGCGACCGCCGTGGCGCCTCGCGAAACGGGTCACACGATGCGCTCAGGGGCTCGGGGGGCTGGGCGCGAAGACGGCGGATATGGCTTCTTCTTCGATCCCGCGCCGGTGGAACGTCGAGCTGGGCGGCATCCGCTGGCTGCCGCGTCTGATCGACAAAGCGCGCATGCAGCAGCGCGGGGCGCTCGGGACGTACCTGCTGGGTCACTCGCCGGTCGATCGCGCGCTGCTGCTGCGCCTGAACCTCACGACGGACGCGTTCTCGGAGATCGTGCGCCGGGCGCCCGACGACGAGGCCGTGCTCGACGCCGTCCGCGCGCGCTGGGACGAGGCCCGGGTGCGGCGCTGGTCGGGGCGGTTCGCGTCGGCGTACCGCGCGTACATTCCGATCTGGGATCTCGACGAGGGATACGTCCGCCCGAACCGCTGGCAAGCGCTGGGGCTAGCGCTCTTTCGGCCGCTCGAAGGGGGCGCGATGGCGCTCGTGCGGCGCATTCGCCGCGCGCCCTAGGCGGGTCGAGGCGCGCGCCGTTCTTCAGCGCGCGCCCAGATGCGCGGCGAGCCAGTTCCAGATCGTGCGCTGGTAGCTCTCGAGCCGAACCGGGTCCGACGGGGTGTGGTGCGCGGTGGGGATGCCGACCAGGCGCACCGGGACGCCGTTGTCGCGCAGCGCGTGGTAGTAGTCGAACGACTCGCTGTACGGCACGACCTGGTCGGCCAGGCCGGTGATGATGAGCGTCGGCGTGCGAACCTTGGGGGCGTAGGTGAGCGGCGAGCCGGCGCGGTACAGCGCGGCGGCGGGGCCGCGCCAGGGCGAGCCGCCCATGGAGTCGCGGGTGAAGGCGAGGTTGCCGGTCCCCGACAGATCGTATGCCGCGACGAGGTCGAGCGAACCGTCGGCGACGACCGCGCAGCGCCAGCGGCTGTCGTGGCCGATGATCCAGCTCGTCATGAAGCCGCCGTAGGAATGACCGCCCACGCACTCGCGCGAGCGGTCGATCTGGGCACGTTCCTCGACGGCGGCGAGGCCCGCCATCGTGTCGCTCATCGGGCCGGCGCCGGGGTCCTGGTAGATCGCGTGCTCGTGCGCGGTGCCCAGCTCGTCGCTGCCGCGGTAGTTGGGCAAGAACGCGTACCAGCCGCGCGCCGCCGCCAGCGCGCCGAACGGTGCGCCGTCGTCGGAGCCTTCGTCGAACGAGAGCGTGCTCGCGAACTCGGGGCCGCCGTGGTGCCAGACCACCAGCGGGTACGTGCGGCCCGGCCGTTCGCCGACCGGGTGGACCAGGATACCGTCGGAGACTTGGCCGTCCGGCGCGGTCCAGCGCAGCGCCTCGGCC
>CAXTNU010000529.1:0-2199 GCA_964245595.1 uncultured bacterium
GTACGGTCCAAACGCCAGCGCGACGACGTGCGGCGCCTCCGCGATCGCCTCGCAGCGTGCGACGCCGCGCGCCGACTCGATCAGCACGATCTGCGGCAAGTCGCCGACGAGCGCGGACACCTGTGTCAGATCGCTAGCGGCGCCGGCTTTCGGCACGACCACCGCGGCGACGCGCGGCGCGCTCGCGAGCATCGCCAAGTCGGCTCGGCCGTCCGCCGTCGCGGGCGGGTTGACGCGCACGCAGACGCGCGAGAGATCGGCTTGCGCGGCGAGCCACGCGCGCACGTCTTCGCGCGCGCGCTGCTTGCGGTCGAGCGCGACCGCGTCCTCCAGATCGAGGATCGCGCCGCTCGCGCCGCCGGCCAGCGCCTTGGCGAAGCGGTCCGGGCGATCGCCCGGTACGAAGAGCAGAGCCAATGGATCGAGCGGCATCGCGGCGAAGTTCGGCTGCCATGCCGCGCTACCTCGAAGACTTCAAAACGGGTGACAGCTACGAGTCCCCGGCATTCACCGTCACCGAAGCCGACTCGCTCCGCTTCGCCAACGAGTTCGATCCGCAGCCGTTCCACCTCGACCGCGAGGCGGCCAAGGCGTCCGCCTTCGGCGATCTCGCCGCGAGCGGCTGGCACACCGCCGCCGTGACGATGCGGGGCATCGTCGCGAGCGGGATGGATCCCGGCTGGGGCTACCTCGGCGCGGGCGTCGAGCAGATGCGCTGGCCGCGCCCGACGTTCCCCGGCGACGCGCTGCACGTGCGCATCGAGGTGCTCGAGACCAAGCCTTCGCGCTCCAAGCCCGATCGCGGCATGGTGCGCATGCAGGTCGACACGCTCAACGGCGACGGCAAGCCGGTGCAGCAGATGATCGTCAACATGCTGGTGCCGACGAGGCCCAACGGCTCCGTCTGACCGGCCATTTGGCGAAATGGTCCGAGTCCGGCGTGGAGGTATCGCTGGGCATGAGGTTCGTATCATCGCCGACATGCTGACCGCCGGCACCCTGATCATCGACGTCGGCTGCACGTTCGCCTACGAGGTGAGCGTGCCGACCCCCGCGGTGTTCATGCTGCGCCCGATCGGCAGCCAGGACCAGCGCATCGTCGACGAGCGCTGGAACGCCGAGCCGGCCGCGCCGTACCGCGACTACGTCGACCTCTACGGCAACGTCTGCCGGCGCGCGACCCTGCCCGCCGGACACTCGTCGCTGCGCTACGACGCCCGGGTGGAAGTGCCCGACGCGCTCGATGCGGCCGATCCGGCGGCGGTCCAGCACCCGGTCGACGAGCTGCCCGACGAGGTCCTCGTCTACACCCTGCCCAGCCGCTACTGTCTTTCGGACGTCCTGGGTGACGAGGCGTGGCGCCTGTTCGGGGCCACTCCCCCGACCTACGAGCGGGTCCAAGCGATCTGCGACCACGTCAACGGTTCCATCCGCTTCGCGTACGGGACGAGCTTGCCGACGACGACCGCGGCCGACGTCTTCGCTGCCGGGGTCGGCGTTTGCCGCGACTTCGCGCACCTGGCGATTTCGTACGCTCGCGCGCTCAACGTGCCGGCCCGCTACGTCTTCGGCTACCTGCCCGACATCGACGTCGGGCCGGTCGACGCCCCGATGGATTTCTGCGCCTGGTTCGAGGCCTACCTGGGCGGCCGCTGGTGGACGTTCGACCCGCGCAACAACCAGCGCCGGCGCGGCCGGGTCGTCATCGCGCGCGGCCGCGACGCGCTCGACGTGGCGATGGTGACCACCTACGGAATGGCGACCCTGCACGACATGGTCGTGCGCGCCGATAGATCGGTATGATGATGGACGGAGAAGGCTTCGTCGACCACGCGGGCCTGGACTGGTCGCGGGTCGTGGCGGCGGCGTACCGGATCGACCAGACGATCCGCTACGACTACAGCGCCCCGATCCGGCACCTGCGCCACCGGCTGGTGATCGCGCCGCGCGCCGTCCACGGCGACCAGCGCCGGCTCTCGCGCTCGCTGGTCGTCTCGCCCGACGCCGCGACGTGCGTGCAAGTCGACGCGTTCGGCAACGACGTGGACGCGCTCGAGCTGCCCTACGTCGAGCGCAGCATCGCTTTCGCCCTGCGCTCCAACGTCGTGCGCGACGCGCGCCTGGGCGCGACGGCGTTCGACCCGGCCGGGCTGGACCAGCCGGCGCTGCACGACGAGCGGCGGCTGACCGAGCCCGACG
>CAXTNU010000530.1:0-557 GCA_964245595.1 uncultured bacterium
ACCTCGAGCCGTTCCTGCGCGATCTGCCGTATCGCGAGCGGATCGTGCGCTTCCGGCCGCGCACCGGCTTCAGCGCCGCTTCCGTGCGCAACACCGCGGCGCAGCTGGCACGCGGCGACGTGGTCGCGTTCCTCGACGAGCTCGACCGCTGGACGCCCGAGCACCTCGAGACCGTCGTCGCGGCACTGCGCCAGAGCGAAGCGCAAGTCGTGCGCACGGCCGCCGAACTGGCAATCGAGTGGCGCGATCCCGCGCATGAATACGATCGCGCGCTGGTGCTGACGGAGGCCTTGCCGCTGGCCGATCCGGCGACGACGCTGGTGGCCGCCTCGACGCCGCTTTCGACCATCGCGCTGCGCCGCGATCTGCTCGAAGGCGTCCTCTTCGAGGAGCTGCCGTTCCTGGAGGACTGGGATTTCGCGCTGCGCGCCATGCTCGCCGGTCCGGTCGCGACGGTGCCCAGCCGCACCGTGCGGGTCGGTCACGAGGCCTACCCGCTCGAACCGTTCATCGCGCAGTGGCCGCTGTGCGCGAGCATCGTCGACGCGGTGCACCGC
>CAXTNU010000530.1:567-2190 GCA_964245595.1 uncultured bacterium
CTCCCACAGCCGCGCCCCGTCCAGGTGCACCGCCGCGCCGCGCGCGCGGAGGCCGATTCGATGAGCGCGAGCCGGCGCGACTGGCGCGAGCGCTTGCGCGCCGCCGCCGAGCGCGCTCGCGCCAACCCGGCCACCGACACCGTCGCCGCCGCGATCCGCGTCCTGCACGGTGTCGCGTGAAGGCCGTCATCCTGGCGGGCGGCCTGGGCACCCGCATCAGCGAGGAGACCGCGACCCGGCCCAAGCCGATGATCGAGATCGGCGGGCACCCGATCCTGTGGCACGTGATGAAGGGCTACGCCTCGCACGGCATCGACGAGTTCGTCATCTGCCTGGGCTACAAGGGCGCCTCGATCAAGGAGTATTTCCTCAACTACTACGCCTACAATTCCGACGTCACGATCGACCTGGCGACCAGCGACGTGTGCACGCACCGCACGGTGACCGAGCCGTGGAAGGTGACCCTGGTCGACACCGGCTCGGACACGATGACCGGCGGGCGCCTGCGGCGGGTGCGCGACTACGTCGCGGGCGAGACGTTCTGCGCGACCTACGGCGACGGCGTGGCGAACGTCGACGTGCGCGCGCTCGTCGATCACCACCGGGCGAGCGGGGCGCTGGCGACGCTGACCGCGGTCAAGCCGCCCGGCCGCTTCGGCGCGCTGGAGCTGGACGGCCACGGCGGGCGAGTCGAGCGCTTCATGGAGAAGCCCGACGGCGACGGCGGCTGGATCAACGGCGGCTTCTTCGTGATCGAGCCCGAGGCGCTGGACCTGATCGCGGGCGACGAGACGCCCTGGGAGCGCGCGCCGCTCGAAGGGCTGGCCGCCCGGGGCCGCCTGGCGGCGTACCGCCACGACGGCTTCTGGCACCCGCTCGACACGCTGCGCGACAAGACGATCCTCGAAGGCCACTGGGCCAGCGGCAACGCACCCTGGAAGACGTGGTGAACGGCACCAACCCGTGGCCCGGCCGGCGCGTCCTGGTCACCGGCCACACCGGCTTCAAGGGCGCCTGGCTGGCGGCGTGGCTCGACGCGCTCGGCGCGCGGGTGAGCGGCTTCGCGCTGCCCCCGGCGACCCACCCCAACTTGTACGACCTGCTCGACCTGGGCGCACGGGTCGACGGCGCGTTCGGCGACGTGCGCGAACGCGCGGCGGTCGAGGCGGCCTTCGCGCGGGCCCGGCCCCAGGCCGTCTTCCACCTCGCCGCGCAGCCGCTGGTGCGGGCCTCGTACGCCGACCCGCTCGGGACGCTGGCGACCAACGTGATGGGCACCGCGCACGTGCTCGAAGCGGCGCGCGGGCACGGCGTCGCGGCGGTCGTGGTGGTGACCTCGGACAAGTGCTACGCGCAGCGCGGCGCCGGCCGGCCGTTTCGCGAGGACGACCCGCTGGGCGGCCACGACCCCTATTCGGCCTCCAAGGCTGCGGCCGAGATCGTCGCGGCGTCGTACCGCGACTCCTATTTCGCCAACGACGCGGTGGTCGCGACGGCGCGCGCCGGCAACGTGATCGGCGGCGGCGACTGGGGAGAAGACCGGCTCGTGCCGGACATCATGCGCGCGGCGTAGGCCGACGAGCCCGCGCGCGTGCGCAATCCCAACTCGATCCGCCCGTGGCC
>CAXTNU010000531.1:0-2177 GCA_964245595.1 uncultured bacterium
CCGGGGCACGCCGGGGCCGCGCCGCCGGCGGCGGTCGCGCGCACCACGCAGGGCGTGCGGCTGGCGAGCTATCACGTCGATCCGGCCAAGATCACCACGGCCGGAATCTCGTCGGGCGCCTACATGGCGACCCAGCTCCACGTCGCGTACTCCGCCACGTTCAAGGGCGCCGCGATCTTCGCCGGCGGCCCATACTTCTGCGCGCAGGACAACCTGAGCGTCGCGCTCTCGAACTGCAGCAACGACTATTACTCGACGAACCTGCCGGTGCTCGAGCAAGACACCGACAACACCGCCTTCTACGGCTACATCGACGCGACGTCGCACCTGCGCGGCCAGAAAGCGTACGTGTTCTCGGGCACCAGCGACACCACGGTGTACCCCAGCGTCGTGCACGACCTGGTCAGCTACTACCAGCACTACGGGGTCGGCGTCACGTCGAACTTCAGCACCGCCGCCGGGCACGGCTGGATCTCGCCCGACGCGAGCGGCGCGTGCGGTTCCACCGCCAGCCCGTACATCAACAATTGCGGCTTCGACGCCGAGCAGACGTTCTTGACCCTGCTCTACGGCACGCTGGCCGCGCGCCGCACCGGCGCCTTGACCGGCTCGCTGATCCAGTTCGACCAGAACGAGTTCGTCTACGGCAACGCGCCGGCGTACTCGATGGACGCCAACGGCTGGGTGTTCGTCCCGGCCGGCTGCGCCGCGGGCCAGACCTGCAAGCTGATCGTCGCGCTGCACGGCTGCAAACAGGGCTATGCCACGATCGGCAACGCCTTCGTGACCAAGTCCGGGCTCAACGAGTGGGCCGACACGAACAACCTGATCGTGCTCTACCCGCAGGCGATCGCGACCAGCGCCAACCCCAACGGCTGCTGGGACTGGTGGGGCTACGACGGCACCGACTACGCCGCGCAGAGCGGCGTGCAGGCCGCCGCGATCCGCGCGATGGTGCAGCGGCTCTGACGCCGTTCCGCGCAGCCCCTTGACAATAGTCGTATCGTTCGCGTAATCTACTCGACGGACTCACATGATGCAGCAAGATACACGATTCGCCACGATCCCGTCCCGCCGGAGCAACCACGTTTCGGCGTAGTTCAGCGCGATTCGCGTCCGTCTTCGGTGAAGCGGGGTGAGCGATGCGCTCGCTCCGCTTCTTTTTGTGTAACGATCAGCCCAAACCGGCTCGTGGGCCGGACGCTCGAGGTTATCTTGATAAGATCGTGGTCGCGGGTTCGAATCCCGCCGCGCGCGCATCGCTTGCGATGAGCGCGCGTAGCTCAGCCCGGTAGAGCACGAGAGCGCAAGCTCACCCTCGGACACCACTCGCCCACGGGCTCGTTCGCGGGCCGGCAGTTGCGGTTATCTGGTCAACCCGGTTCGACTCCGGCTCCGCCCGGTTCGCCGTGCGGATGTGTCCGCAGCGCCCACTCGCCCGCGAACGCATCGGTTTTTTCACCATGCCCGCACCATCCGATTCCGAAGGGAGGATCTCGTCATGAAGCTGCTCGTGCGGCTGTTCCGCGGCCGAGTTGCCGGAACGCCCCAGATCGCACCGCTGTCCGACGCGCAAGTGCGCGGTGACGGCGGCGGCTACGTCTTTCCGCTCGACCGCTGGGCGCGCGTGGACCGGTTCGTCATCCTCGGCAGCGAGGGCGGCACCTACTACGCCGGCGAGCAGCGCCTGACGCTCGAGAACGCGGCCAGCCTGGTCGAAGCGATTCGCGAGGACGGCCCGCGCGTCGTCGCGCGCCTGATCGCGCTCTCCGCGAGCGGGCGCGCGCCGAAGGTGCAGCCGGCGATCTTCGCGCTGGCGGCGTGCGCGGGCTTGGGCGACGAAGCCACCCGGCGCGCGGCGCTGGGCGAAGGACTGCAGCGCGTCTGCCGCACGGGTTCGCACCTGCTTGCGTTCTGCTCCTACGTCGAGCAGTTTCGCGGCTGGGGGCGCGCGTTGCGCCGGGGCGTGCGCGGCTGGTACGAGGCCAAGCCGGTGCGCGAGCTCGCGTACCAGACGCTCAAGTACCGCGACCGCGAGGGCTTCACCCACCGCGACGTGTTCCGGCTCGCGCACCCCGCGAGCGCGGACGCGGAGCGGGCGGCGCTCTACGCGTGGATCGCGCGCGGCGACGTGCCGGGCGACGAGCACGCGGGGCTCGCGCAGCCACGCGCTGGGG
>CAXTNU010000532.1:0-2176 GCA_964245595.1 uncultured bacterium
GGGTGGCGCTCGTCGCGCTGGCCGCGATCGCCGCCTACGCGGTGTTCGGCGGAGCCGACTTCGGCGGCGGGGTGTGGGACCTGCTCGCCAGCGGCCCGCGCCGCGACGCGCAGCGCGACGCGATCTCGGACGCCATCGGCCCGGTCTGGGAGTCCAACCACGTCTGGCTGATCTTCGCGATCGTGGCGATGTTCACGTGCTTTCCGCCCGCCTTCGCCGACCTCGCGACCGGCTTGAACGCGCCGCTCACGCTGGGCTTGGCCGGCATCGTGCTGCGCGGCTCGGCGTTCGTGTTCCGCAACTACGCCTCGGACAACGTCGCGCTGGCGCGCGGCTGGACGATCGTGTTCGGCGCGACCTCGATCATCGCGCCGTTCTTTTTGGGCGACGCGGTCGGCGCGATCGCGACCGGCACCTACGCTTGGATGTCGCCCTTCGCGCTGGCGGTGGGCGCGTTCGCCGTCGCGCTGTGCGCGCAAGTCGCGGCGGTGTTCCTCGTGCATGAAACGCCGCCCGGTGAATTGCGCGACGACTTCCGCCGGCGCGCGATTCGCGCCACGCTCGCCGTCTGGGTGCTGGGGCTTCTCCCGGCAGTGTTCGCGCATGCCGCCCTGCCGGACTTTTTCGCGGCCCTGACCGGTCCGGCCGCGCGCCTGGCGATCCTCGTCGCGCTGCTGCTCGGCGTGGCGGTGATGCTGCTCGTCGCCCGCGGCCTGGACGATCTCGCCCGCATCGCGGTCGGGGCCGAGGTGCTCGCCGTGCTCGCCGGCTGGTTCGGCGCGCAGGCCCCGGCCATCGTCCCCGGCCGCTACACGCTGGAGAACGCGGCCGCTTCACCCGCGATGCTGCACGCCTTCCTGATCGCCGCCGCGGCGGGCGCGCTCGTCCTCGTGCCGTCGCTGCTGCTCCTGTTCGCCGTCTTCAAAGGCCCGCTCGAAAGCCGACCGACCAGATAGCGGTAGAACCTGCAAAACAAAGCGGCCGCCCGTAAACGAGCGGCCGCCGCAGACCAGATTTCCCGAGACGGTGCGGTGCGACGTGCGTTACGAGATCGCACTTCGCCCAAACTCCGGCAGCGAGGAAGGCATAGTGCCCTCCGAGCCGGACATGGACCGGCGGGGACGCGAAGGCGGTGTCGTCGAGAGCGGTACGACCAGCATGATCTGACGCGCCTCGCCGGACGACACGACGACGACTCTGCGGATCTTCACCGTCTCCGGTTCCTCGTTGGAGTTGAAGTCGCACATCAAGACGGTACCGGGCACAGGCCAAAACGTGATTCCCACACCCGTCCTTCACGACGAAGTTTGCGCAGGGCTAGGTCTGCGGAAGAATCACCGCTTAGCGGCTGATCGCTTCGAGTTCTCGGCGCTTCGTCGCGGGGACGACCAGCGCGGTGAAGACGATGGTCGCCGCGCAGAGGGGCGCGTAGACCAGGAACGTCGGCTCGGCAGAAATCAGCGCCAGGCCCAGCACCGGGCGCCAGGCGCCGCCGGGCGCGAGTGAGAGGTCGAGATCAGCGCACATACCTCACCGGCCGGCGGGGCGGCCGGAAGCGGCCTGGCCGAAGTCCGCGCGCCTAAGGTTCAGAAAGAGGAGCCGGGCAATGTGATCCAAAGCACGGACAAACTCAAATTTTCCGAGGGAGTACCGCATGGCAACAAGCGCATCCGCGGGGACCAACCGGTGGGCGATCGCCTGGGCCGGGGTGATCGTGATGATCCTGCTCGGCACGGCTTACGCCTGGAGCAACTTCACCACCCCGCTTCGAGCGGCATTCGGCTGGGACGCGACCTCGACCAGCCTCGTGTTCGGCATCGCGATCTTCGCGCTGGGCATCGGCGCGGTGTTCGGCGGCCGCTGGCAGGACCGCGTCGGCCCGCGCACCGTCACGATCACCGGCGTCGTCCTGTGGGGCGTCGGCAACCTGCTGGCGGCGCTCGGCCCGCACGCCACCTGGTGGTGGGACCTGACCTACGGCGTCATCGGCGGCTTCGGCAACGGGATGGCCTACATCACGCCGGTCGCGACGGTCACCAAATGGTTCCCGGACAAGCGCGGCCTGGCCAGCGGCATGGTCGTGATGGGCTTCGGGCTGGGCGCCTTCTTCTACGGCTTCATCCTCAAGGCGATCGGGAGCTTCGCGGACGCCTCGAAGACGGCCAGCGTCTACATG
>CAXTNU010000533.1:0-2146 GCA_964245595.1 uncultured bacterium
CCCCCCCCCCCCCCCCCCCCCCCCCCCCCCCCCCCCCCCCCCCCCCCCCCCCGCGACCCGCCCTAACCCAAAGCGATCAGCGCTTCGAGAACTGGAACCGCTTGCGCGCCTTCTTACGGCCGTACTTCTTGGACTCTTTCTCACGCGGATCGCGCGTCAGGAGCCCGTTGCGCCGCAGCGGCTCGCGCAGCGACTCGTCCATCTCGAGCAGCGCGCGCGCGATGCCGTGCCGCACCGCGCCGGCCTGGCCCGCGACCCCGCCGCCCGTGCACTTGACGTCGACGTCGAAGCGCGTGAGCGACTGCGTCACGTCGAGCGGCTGGCGAACGATCATCTGCAGCGTCGGCCGCGGGAAGTACTCGTCGACCGGCTTCTTGTTGACCGTGATCACGCCCTGACCGAGCGTGAGACGAACCCGCGCGATGCCGCGCTTGCGGCGGCCGGTGCCCTGGAAATTGTCGGACGTCTGCATCAAACGAGAGCCTTCGGCTGCTGCGCCGCGTGGGGGTGCTCGCCGCCGGCGTAGACGGCGAGGCGGGTGAGCTGCACGTCGCGCATGCGGTTGGTCGCGAGCATCCCGCGGACCGCGCGCTCGATCAGGCGCTCGGGGTACTTGTCGCGGACCTGCTGGGCCGTCTCGGTGCGCAGGCCGCCCGGGAAGCCCGAATGGCGGTGATAGACCTTCTGGGCCCACTTCCGCGGGGCGAGCTCGACCTTGTCGGCGTTGATGACCACGACGTGGTCGCCGTCGTCGATGTGGGGCGTCCAGGTTGGCTTCGTGCGGCCCGAGAGCGCGCGAGCGATCTTCACCGCCAGCGTTCCGAGGCGGTGCCCGGTCGCGTCGACGATGAACCACTCGTGGTTCGTCTCGGCCGTTTTCTGTTGGTACGTGCGCATGCTGGTCCGTCGGAACGTAAAGGACGCCGGGGCGGGGCCCACGGCAACCTGAGAAGTATACGGCTCAGGGCCCTCGGAAGTCAACCGCGGCCAGCTCGGCTAGGCCAGCCGGATCGAGCAGGACCAGGCCCCGCAGGCGCGCGCCGCGCACCAGCCCGGCCCGGGCGAAGGCCGCCACCGCGCTCGAGCACGACTCGCGGGTCGTGCCGGCCAGCCCGGCCAGGTCTTCCTGCGAAAGCGGCAAGTTCAGCCGAACCGCTCCGCCGGGCAGGCCGCCGCCCTCCTCGGCCAGGTCGAGCAGCGCCGCAGCCACCCGGGCCTCGACGCTGGCTCGGCTGAAGGCTTCCAGCTTGCGCTGGACTCGCAGCGCTCGGCGAGCCAGGCTGCGCGCGATGCGGGCGTAGAGGGCCGGGTCGGCCTCACCCTGGCGGGCGACCGCTTCGGGCGCGACCAGCAGGATACCGCCGTCCGTGATCGCTTGGGCCCCGCTCTCGGCCGAGCGGTCGCCGAACAGCGAGCCGGGCGCGAGCACCTCGCCCGGGCCGGCCAGCACCAGCGTCACGTCGCGCACGAACGCGGCGTTGCGGAAGACCCGGAACCAGCCCTCGAGCACGACGGTCACGGTCGGGACGTCCAGCGGCACGATCGCCCGGCGCGCGACGCGGGCCACCCGGCCGGCACCGGTCAGCCGCTCCAGCTCGGCCGCGCTCAAGGCTCCCACGGGAACTCTCTGCGCCGCCGGAGCGTCGCGCCCCCGTCGCGAACCAGCCGAGGATGGACGTGCAGGGCCCCGCCGAGATCTTCGATCTTCCCGAGGGCGAGATCGACGCGCTCCCGTTCGGCCTGATCGGGGTCGACCGCACGGGCGCGATCGAGCAGTACAACGCCTACGAGTCCAAGCTCGCGCGGCTCTCCAAGGAGCGCGTCATCGGGCGCAACTTCTTCGCCGACGTGGCGCCCTGCACGGCGGTCAAGGAGTTCCAGGGCCGCTTCGACCGCTTCGCCTCCGAGCCCGGCGATGGCGCCGAGTCGTTCGACTTCGTGTTCGCGTTTTCGTTCGGGCGCCAAGTCGTCAACATCACCTTCCTGCGCAGCGCGAAGAACCGGCAGATCAAGATCCTCGTCAACCGCTACGACGAATAGGCCGCGCGGCCGATAGATCAGTACCGTGACTTCGCTCGACATGGTTCTCATCGCCGCCGCGGCCGGTTTGCTCGCGGCCGCCGCCGCGCTGGCCTGGGCCTACCGG
>CAXTNU010000534.1:0-2145 GCA_964245595.1 uncultured bacterium
GTGGGCCATGCGCAACGTCGTGGTGAGCCACAGCAGGATGTCGTGCAGCCGCAGGCGGGTCGGCCGGGCGTCACCGAGCTCGGTCGCGACGGCGTCCTCCAGCGCGGCGAAGGCGGCCGCGTTGGCGCGGAGCTCCCGCAGGATCACCGCCTCGACGCCATGCTCCTCGGCCACCGCGACGTAGCGCGGCGCGGCGCACGGCCCGGCGCTCGTCGCGACGCCGGCCGCGAACATCAGCGGGTACGCCAGCGGCGAGCGCAGCGCGACGGCGCGCAGGCCTTCACCGAGCACGTCGATCACGGGGCGGCCTGCAGGCCCTGGGTCGACACCCACTCCAGCTTCGAGGCGGTGCAGGCCGTGCCGCAGACGCTGCCCGACGCGCCACCGGCCGACTGGAGCTTGGCCAGGGTCGAGCCGACGTGCGTGCCGGGGCAGGTGATCGTGTAGCCGGCCGGCGTCGCGCCGCTCTGCGCGTTCGTCGTCAGCGAGTAGGTCGCGGTCGCAGTCGTCGCGGCCGGGTCCTTGGGCGTGTTGTTCAGGTACGCGACGCCGTTGCCCGCGGTGAGCAGCGCCTGGCTGACCGAAACGCCGGCCGCGGTCGGGTAGACCTGATTGTCGGCGTAGTACAGCTCGAGCGCGGTCGCGATCGAGCGCAGGTTCGACTCGCAGGCCGCGGTCTGCGCCTGCGCCCGCGCGTTGACGAAATTGGGAATCAGGATGCCGGCGAGAATTGCGATGATCGCGACGACGATCATCAGCTCGATGAGGGTGAAGCCGCGTTCGTTCGCGCGCGGCGAGGTGGAATGGTGCACGACGTTCCTCCGGTGGTGCTGCACCGGAGTCGGTGCCCGCTGGTGCATCGCGCTATGCCACCCGGCGGCCGAGCTGATGGAGCGCGCGCGCCAGCAGCTTCGAGACGTGGCTCTGCGAGAGACCGAGCCGTTTGCCGAGTTCCATCTGCGTCAAGCCGGCGCCGTAGGTGCCGAGCACGATCGCCCGCTCGCGCTCGCCCAGCTCCTCCAGCGCCAGGGCCAGCACGATGCGCTCTTCGAGCTGCAGCCCGGCGTGCGGTTCGACCAGCACCGCGAGCCGCTCGGGACCGTCGTTCGCGTCCGCGTCGGGCAGCCCGACGCGATCGGCGCGGCGCAGGTTGCGCAGCTCTTCGACCGTCTCCACCGTCACGCCGAGCGCCGCGGCCAGCTCGCCGGTGGCCGGCTCGCGGTGGTGTACGCCGCAGAACGTGTCCCAGACTTCGACGTAGCGCCGCTCGAGCGCGCGCAGCGGGCGCGGAACGCGCACGATCCGTTCGTGGTCGCGCACGTAGTGCATCAGTTCGCCGACGATCATGATCCAGGCGTAGGCGTCGAACGGCGTCCGCATCTCGGCCCGGTAGTAGTCGGCGGCCTTGATCAGGCCGACCGCCGCGACCTGTTCGAGATCCGCCCGGTCGTTGTGGACGCGCTTGAACTTGCGCGCGCCGCGCGCGCAGAGATAACGGTGGGCGTCGATGACGGCGTTGCGCCGGTCGACCGTGCGCTCCGCGCAATAGGTCGTGACGAGCTCTTCCCGCAGGCTCACTGGGACACACTTCCGATCAGAGAATAAAGGGGGATGAACACCGAGAACACGATGAAACCGACCACCACGCCGAGCACGCCGATCAGCAGCGGCTCCACGACCGCGCCGAGCGTCGCGATGGCGGACTCGACGTCGCTTTCGAAATAGGCCGCGACCTTGAGCAGCATCTCGTCGACCTGACCGCTCTCCTCGCCGATGCGGATCATCGCGACGGCGAGCGGGTCGAACAGCGCCGTCGCTTCGAGCGGGGTGGTGAGCGGGTCGCCCGCGCGCAGCGCCGCGTCGACGCGGATCAGCGCCTGCGCGTACGCCGGGCTGCCCGCCACGGGCCGCACGACCTCGAGCGCGGTGACGAGCTCGATGCCGGCTCGCAGCAAGGTTGCCAGCATGCGCGCGATGCGGGCCGTGATCGCTTTGCTCAGCAGCGGCCCGACCACCGGCGCGCGCAGCCGCAAGCGGTCCAGCGCCAGCGCGCCGCGCGGCGAGCGCGCCACCGCCAGCACACCGCCGGCAGCCGCAGCGATGCCCGCGAGCGCGAGCGCCCAGCTCAGCGGCTGCTGCAGCGCC
>CAXTNU010000535.1:0-2142 GCA_964245595.1 uncultured bacterium
GCGCTCGCCGCCGCGCTGCGCACGCTCGCCGCGCGCGGCACGATCGCCGCACTGGGGCTGGCCTGCACGTTCACCGCGAAAGCACTGGCCGCACCCGATCCGCTGGAGCGCATTCGGCCGCTGGTCGACGCGGCGCTCGGCTCGCCGTAGCGGCACGCCAAGATTCCCGCACGCCTCGCGATCAGTGACGCTCGACACGGGCGGCGAGGAGACATGGACTCGAGAATCGATCGCGCCGATAACCGGGAGACGCTCCCTTGATTCCACGGAAGGAACCGTCGTGCGCGTACACGCTCTCGTCTTGGCGTTCGCCGCCGTCTGCTGCACCACGCCGGCCGCGAACGCCGGCTCACCGCTGCGCCACGTCGCGTACGCGGTCACAAGCGAGGTCGACGGGCGCGCCTCGACCGCCGAGCTCGCGCTCGATCTGGTCGCGACCGGCGCCGACCGCGCGGTGACGCTCGAGCTGAGCGAGCCCGACGCCACCGAGCCGGTGCGCATCGACCTCGACAAGGAGGGCGTCGCGACCGTCGCCGGGCACGCCCCGCTCAGCCGCGAGGCCGCGCTGCTGGTCTACTTCTTCGCCCTGAGCGCGCAGAACATGACCGGCCTGAGCCCCGGCGACGAGTGGGGCGCCGACGGCGACACCGGCGACGGCACGCGCCACAAGACCCGCTTTCGCGTGGTGCGCACGCCCGCCGAGGGCCGGCTCGACATCGCGTTCACCCGCACGCTGGCGCTCGCCGGCGAGCATGCCGACTACCACGGCAAGCTGCTCTACGACGCCTTCAAGGTCGTGCCGCTGGGCTTCAGCGCCGAGGGCGAGTTCCGCGCGACCGAGGGCGGCGTCGCCCGCACCCACGCGGTACGCCTGGCGCTCACCCTGACGGGCGACTCGCAACCCTAGCGGCACGGCGCTCGCCGGCCGGGCGCCGGGAACAGCACCGCAGCGGACGGCGGCCCGCAGTTACCGCGCGGAAACGAGCGAGACCGCGCCGGCGCCGAGCGGGTTGTCGAGGGAGCCATGTCCGTTCAGAACGACCTCTCCCTCCGCTCGCTGGCGCGGGTCATCCCCGCCGTCGAAACGCTCGAAGGGGGCGGCTTCCAAGTCCGCCGCCCGGTGCCCGTCCGCGGCGTCGAGCAGGTCGACCCGTTCCTGCTGCTCGACGAGCTGGGCCCGATGGACCACGCGCCGGGCGAGGCCGAGGGCGCGCCCGACCATCCGCACAAGGGCTTCGAGCTGATCACCTACCAGCTCGCGGGCGAGATGGAGCACCTGGACTCGCACGGCAACCACGGCGTGCTGCGCCCGGGCGACGTGCAGTACATGGCCGCCGGCAGCGGTCTGGTGCACTCCGAGATGCCGACCGCCGCGTTCCAGCGCACCGGCGGCACGCGCCACGGCTTCCAGATCTGGGTCAACCTCAAGCGCGCCGACAAGCTCATGACGCCGCGCTACAAGGACGTGCCGGCCGCCGCGATCCCGGTCGTGCAGCCGAGCGAGGGCGTGACCGCGCGGGTGATCGCGGGCGAGGCGTTCGGCGCGAGCGGCCCGGTCCACACCGTGTCGCCGTGGACCTACGTGCACGCCACGCTCGCTCCCGGCGCGCGGGTGACGCTGCCGGTGGCGCGCGAGCTGACCGCGACGGTCTACGTCTTCGGCGGCGGCGGCGCGATCGGTCCGCGCGAAGTACGGCGCGGCGACTACGCGGTCTTCGCCGCCGACGGTGACGCGATCGCGCTGGCCAACCCCGGCCGCGAGCCGCTCGATGCCCTGATCCTGGCCGCGCGGCCGACGAACGAGCCGATGGTGCGCTACGGCCCGTTCGTGATGAACGCCACCGCCGAGCTGCAGCAGGCCTTCGAGGACTTCCGCGCCGGCCGCTTCGGCGAGATCGCCCCGCTGGGCGCGGAGTAGAGTCCCGCGCCCAGCTCTCGCGTGAAAGCTACGGCGTGTAGCTGGGCATCGGCGACTGAGGCGACGGCAGCACCGTCGGCGAGTAGCTCGGCGACGGGGGCGGAGACGGGGGGCGGCTCGGCGTGGACGACGGGCTCGGTGACGGGCTCGGCGACGGCGGGCGGCTCGGCGTGGACGACGGGCTGGGCGACGGGCTCGGCGACGGCGGGCGGCTCGGCGTGGAC
>CAXTNU010000536.1:0-2133 GCA_964245595.1 uncultured bacterium
GTGGTGCGGGCGCGCGAGACGCTCGCCGCCGCCTCGCCGCGCACGCTGGTGCTGGTCGCCGAGTTCGCCCGCACCACCGGCCCGCGCGAAGGCCGCGCGCTGCTGGTCGCCTTCGTCGAAGCGCTGCGCGCGCGCGGCGCCTTCGCCCTGGTCGCCACCCACTTCGACGGCGTCGCGCGAGCGGCGCGCGTGCCCCACCTGCGCATCGCCGGCCTGCGCGAACACGGCCTGGCCGCGGTCGACGCGAACGACCTCGACGCCGCGCTCGACGCGATCAACGCCGCGATGGACTACCACCTCGTCCCCGCGAGCGACGGCGCGGCGGAATCCGACGCGCTCGCGCTCGCCCGGCTCCTCGGCCTGGACGAAACCGTAGTCGCCCGCGCCCGCGAGCTCCACGACGCCCCCTAGCCGGCGGGCGATTCCGCGCGATAGGGGAAGCGATGAAAACCATGCAGCGCTACCGAGTGGTGCTCGAGCACGACCGCGCCGACGACGTCTGGGTGACCCACGTCCCGGCGCTCAACGGCCTCTCCACGTTCGGCCCGTCCCGCGCGGCCGCGCTGGAGAGAACCCGTGAAGCGATCCTGGGCTATCTCGATGTGATCCACGAGACGGGTATCGCCCCGACCGAAACCGATCTCGAAGTGGTCGAACTCGAAGTCTGACCCTTGCCGCCGGGACTCGCCCGCGTGATCGGAGGGTGTGCGTCATCCTCGTATCACCGGGCGGGCAGCGGTCGCGGCCCTGCGCCGCCGCGGCTTCGTGATCGTCCGCCGGCGCGGAAGCCACGTCTATCTCCGCGTTCCGCACATGCCGGCGATCGTCGTGGTCCCCGATCACGCCGGGCAGACGCTGCCGGTCGGCACCCTCCACGCGATCCTCGGCCAAGCAAACCTCACGCTCGAGGAGTTCGTGGCATTGCTTTGAGCGGCGAAATCGCTACAGTCCCAGCGCGGCGGAGTCGGCGCGGGGGTCGGCGCCGCCGGCGAGGGTGCCGCGGGCGCGGTCGATGACGATCGCGTTGCTGTGGCCCATCGCGTTGTCGAACGGGGCGATCGTCGCGACGCGGTGGCCGCGGCGTTCGAGGCCGGCTACGACATCGGGCGATAGACGCGATTCGACCACGACGGTGTCGGCCGCGGCGATGTCGGGGCGACCGGGGATCGCGGGGCGGCCGTAGACCCAGCGCGGTTCGTCGAGCGCGCGCTGTACGTCCAAGCCGCGCTCGACGATGTTGTGCACGATCTGGACCTGGATCTGGGGCTGGCTGTCGCCGCCCATCGAGCCGAACACGATCTCGGGCGCGCCGTCGCGCAGGAACATCGCCGGCGAGAGGGTGTGCAGCGGGCGTTTCGCGCCCGCGTAGACGTTGGGATGACCGCCGGCGGTCGAGAAGTACGCGCCGCGGTTGTGCAGCACGACGCCGGTGCCTTCGGCGACGATTCCGGAGCCGAAGTTCATGTAGAGGCTCTCGATCAGCGAGACCGCCATTCCGTTCTCGTCGACGGCGCAGAGATGGATCGTGTCACCGCCGTCGAGCGCCATCGCCTTCTCGCCCGCGTGCTCGGGATCGATCGTCGCGCGCAGCGCGCGCAGGCGTTCGGGCTGGAGATCGCGTTCGATGCCGCTCGCGCCGAAGTCCGGGTCGCAGAAGCGTTCGTCGCGGACCGTGATCGCGCGCTTCATCGCCTCGATCGCCAGGTGGTTCCAGAGCGGTTCGTCCGCGCCGCCGTCGCCCGCCAGCATGCCCATCGCGAGCAGCATCGTGGCCCCTTGCGAGTTGGGCGCGTGGGCCAGCAGCTCGCCGCCGTGCCAGGCCAGCCGCAGCGGCACGGTCGGCGCGGTGCGGTGCGCGGCCAGGTCGTCGGCGGTCATACGGTTGCCGAGCCGGTTGAGCGTCGCCACGATCCGCTCGGCGATGGGACCTTGGTAGAACGCGGCCGCGCCGCCGCGGCGGATCGCGGCCAGCGTGTCGGCCAGCCCGGGGTTGCGCAGCACGTCGCCCGCGCGCGGCACGCCGCCGGACAGGAAGAGTCGGCTCGCTTCGGCGTCCGCGCGCAGCAGCGCGGCGGTGAGGGCAACGTAGTCGGCCACGACGTCGGTCACCGCGCAGCCTTCGCGGGCGTAGCG
>CAXTNU010000537.1:0-2122 GCA_964245595.1 uncultured bacterium
CGGCCAGCCTGGAGGCGGGCCGGCGGGCGGGCGCGATCGGGGTGGCGTTCTACGACTGGAGCGGCACGGCGCCCGAGCAGTGGGAGGCGATCGCCGCCGCTCCCTGGTGAGCTCGGCCGAGCGGCCTCTCGCCGGACCTGCCCGGGAGTTCGGAGGACATTGGTCCAAGCTACTCGGGACGTATGCTCCCCGAGCTCCTGGCGTGGTTCACCGGGAAGGAACAGAACCGGCGCAAGTTCCCGCGCAAGCGCAAGCCCTACCGCGCGGCCTATAGCTTCGACGGCAAGGCGCAGCGCGCCGCTATCGGGCTGGACATCAGCGGCGGCGGAGTCTGCATCCTGACCCAGGAGCCGATCGGGCGCGACGAGTTCGAGGTCCGGGCCCAGCTCGACGAGCGCCAGGTCCGCATGCGCGCCAAGACCGTCTGGCACGACAACATCCAGCACCAGGGCCGCAAGGTGTGGCGCTACGGCATGCGCTTCACCGGCATCCCGGCCGACGACTGGGACGCGATCATCCGCTACACCACCGACAAGCCGGTGGCCGACGCCAACAAGGCGCAAGAAGAGCTGACCGCGATCAAGATGACGCCCGACGACACGGCCCGGCTGCTGCCCAAGGAGCTCCAGTGGCGGCTGCTGCGGATGCTCGTCGAGCGGCGCCGGCTGGCCCCGCTCGACGAGCGCGTCACGCCGCTGGTGCAGTATTTCTACTCGGGCATCGTGCGCCACAACGACAAGCTGGTGCACCGCATCGTGATCCAGTCCAAGATCGTGGGCCCCGAGCGCGACGAGCTGTTCGAGACGCGCTTCGTCTTCGACGAGAGCGGACAGAACGTCCAGATCTTGAACTGAGGGCGCGTGTCGCAGAAAACCGCGCTCATCACCGGCATCACCGGCCAGGACGGCTCGTACTTGGCCGAGCTGCTGCTGGCCAAGGGCTACCGCGTGGTCGGCATGACGCGCCGCACCTCGACCGACGTGCACGAGCGCATCGGGCACATCGTCGACGACATCGAGTTCGTCTCGGGCGACCTGCTCGACCAGAGCTCGATCACCTCGATCGTCGCCGCCGTGCAGCCGCACGAGATCTACAACCTGGCCGCGCAGTCGTTCGTGCCGACCTCGTGGAGCCAGCCGGTGCTGACCGGCGAGTTCACCGCGCTCGGCGTCACCCGCGTGCTCGAAGCGGTGCGCACGGTCGACCCCGCGATCCGCTTCTACCAGGCCTCGAGCTCCGAGATGTTCGGCAAGGTCCAAGCCGTGCCGCAGAACGAGGACACCCCGTTCTACCCCCGCTCGCCCTACGGCGTGGCGAAGCTCTACGGCCACTGGATCACGATCAACTACCGCGAGTCCTACGACTTGTACGCGGTGAGCGGCATACTCTTCAACCACGAGTCGAGCCGTCGCGGGAAGGAGTTCGTCACGCGCAAGATCAGCGACGGCGTGGCCCGCATCAAGCTCGGGCTGCAAGCGGAATTGCGGCTGGGGAATCTCGACGCGCAGCGCGACTGGGGTTTCGCGGGCGATTACGTGCGCGCCATGTGGCTGATGCTGCAGCAGGCGAAGCCCGACGACTACGTCGTCTCGACCGGGCGCACGCACAGCGTGCGCGAGTTCGTGCAGCGCGCGTTCGAGACCGTCGGGCTGGACTGGGAGCGCCACGTCGTGATCGACCCGCGCTACTACCGGCCGGCGGAAGTCGACCTGCTGGTCGGCGATCCGGCCAAGGCGCGGCGCGTGCTGGGCTGGGAGCCGGAAGTCGCGTTCGAAGAGCTGGTCGAGCGGATGGTGCGGGCCGACCTCGAGCGCTTGGCGCCGTTCGTGCGGCGCTGAGCCGGTGCGCGTTCTGGTCCTGGGGGCGCGCGGGTTCGTCGGGCGCCATCTGGTCGCGCTGCTGCGCGAGCGCGGGCACGACGTGGTGCCGGCCGACCGCGAGCCGCACGAGGACGGGCTGCCGGTCGACGTCACCGACCCGCTCGCGCTGCGCGCCGCGCTCGAGCTGGCCCGGCCCGATGCGGTCGCGCACCTCGCCGCGCAGGCCTTCGTGCCGGCCGCGCTGGCCGACCCGGCGGGCACCTTCGCGGTCAACGCGGGCGGCACGCTGCACGTCCTCGAAG
>CAXTNU010000538.1:0-2118 GCA_964245595.1 uncultured bacterium
GCACCAGCGTGGGCGGCGTCTTGGGCAATGCCGCCGAGCCGGCGGCGGCGACGGCGGCCGGTGCGTACGGCGTAGGCAGGCCGGCAGCGGCGGTGCGGTGGCGGCGGCGCCGGTACGGCGAGGGCGAGCTGGTGTCGTCGGGCGTGCCGCAGGTGCGCTCGGGCCCGGTTCCGGCCAGGAACACCTCGTCCTTGCCGGTGCCGCAGAGCTTCGCTCTGGTCACCTCGCCGACCGGCACGGCGAAGTCGCGCGGCTTGGTGCTGGCCAGCGCCTTCTTCATGAAGCGGGCCCAGATGCGGGCCGGGATGTTGCCGCCGTACGACTCGTTCATGCGGGTGTAGTCGTCGTTGCCGACCCACACCGCGGCGACGAGATCGGGGGTGTAGCCGACGAACCAGGCGTCGCGGAACGACGACGTGGTGCCGGTCTTGCCCGCCGCGGGGCGCCCGATGTCGGCGTTCGGGGAGCCGGTGCCCTCTTTGATCACCGACTCCAGCATCGAGGTCATCACGTACGCGACGCCCGCGCTGACGACTTCGGTCTGCTGCGGAAAGGTGTTGTCGAGCAGCGGCGTGCCCAGCGAGTCGCGCACCAGCTTGATCGGCGAGGGCGCGATGTGCACGCCCTGGTTGGCCAGCGTCGCGTAGCCGGCGGCCTGGTCGAGCGGCGAGACCACCGACGAGCCCAGCGCGAGCGACAGGTTCGGATCGAGCTGCGCGGTCACGCCCATGCGCTTGGCGTACTCGATGATGCGGTCGACGCCCAGGTCCTGGGCCAGCTTGACCGCGACGACGTTGCGCGACTGCGCGAGCGCGTAGCGCAGCGTGATCTCGCCCAGGTAGCGGTTGTCGTCGTCCATCGGCGTCCAGCGCGTGCCGTCCCCCATCGGGTAGCTGACCGGCGTGTCCGCGACCAGCGTGGTCGGCGGGTGGCCGGCGTCGATCTCGGCGGTGTAGACGTAGGCTTTGAACGACGAGCCGGGCTGGCGGTGGGCCTGCCAGGCGCGGTTGAACTGGTTGGTCAGAGAGAACGCGCCCGCACCGCCGACCATCGCGACGATCTCGCCGGTCGAGGGCCGGATCGCGACCAGCGCGCCCTGGTGCGCGCCGATGCCTTCCGCCTTGGCCCGGTCGATGCCCCAGGTGACCGCGTCCTGCGCGACGTCCTGGACTGCCGGGTCGAGCGTGGTGTTGACCTGCAGGCCGCCCTCGAACGTGGCCTGCGTGCCGAACTGCTGCTCGAGCAAATGCGTGACGTAGGTGGTGAAGTACGGGTAGCGGTACGAGGTGAGGCCCTGGGGCCGCTCGCCGATCAGCCGGAGCGGCAGGCGTTCGGCGTGGCGGGCTTGCGCGGCGGTGATGAAACCGGAGTCGACCATGCGCCCCAGCACGTGGTGCTGGCGCTGCTTGGCGTGCTCGAGGTTGACGTAGGGCGAGTAGTCCGACGGCGCCGCCGGCAAGCCGGCCAGCACCGCGATCTGGCCCAGCGACAAGCGCCCGACGCCGGTTCCGAAATAGGTGTGCGCGGCCGCTTCGACGCCGTACGCGCCCGAGCCGAAGTAGATCAGGTTGAGATAGCGCTCGAGGATCTCGTCCTTGGTGTAGTAGCGCTCGATCTCGATCGCCAGCAGCGCTTCCTGAACCTTGCGCGAGATCGAGACCTCGTTGGAGAGGAACAGCCGCCGGGCGAGCTGCTGGGTGATCGTCGAGGCGCCTTGGAAGCGCTGGTGGCGGTAGTCGGCCAGCGCGGCGCGCGCGATGCCGGTGAAGTCGACCCCGTGGTGCTGGTAGTAGTGCGCGTCCTCGGTCGCGATGAACGCGTTGCGCACCCGGACCGGGATCTTGTCGATGGTGACCCAGGTGCGGTTCTCGCGGTAGAGGTTGGCGAGCTGCATGCCGTTGCGGGCGTACACGCGGGTCGAGCGCGAGGGCTGGTAGTCCGCCATGCGGTTGATGTCGGGCAGGTTGCGCGAGTACGACGCGACGATGCCCGCCACCACGCCGACCGAGAGCAGCCCCGCGAACAGCACCAGGACCGCCAGCCACTTGACGATGCCCAGCACGATCCGGCCGGCGCCGCCGCCGCCCTTCTTGCGCGGCCGGGGCCGCGGGCGCGCGA
>CAXTNU010000539.1:0-2092 GCA_964245595.1 uncultured bacterium
GGCCGATGAACGTCGGCAGGGTCGAGGCGTCGTAGGCGTAGCCGCGCCGCACCAGCGTGTCGACCACGGCCGGGGTGACGCTGTAGCCGGGCCCGCGGAAGCCGCGCGGCACGACGCCCGTCGCCGCCGCGATCGCCGTCTCGGCGCGCCCGATCTCGTCGTCGAGCTGGGCCTCGTCGTAGAGATGCAGCCACGGCTCGTGGTGAAAGGAGTGGTTGCCGATCTCGTGTCCGGCGGCGGCGATGCCGCGCAGCACGGCGTGGTTGCGCTCGAACGCCGCGTCCTGCCCGACGATGAACCAGGTGATGCGCAGCCCGCGCCGTGCCAGCAGCTCGAGCGCGCGCGGTACGACCGTCGCCAGGTACGAGGGGTGCTCGCTCCACGCCGCGTCGCCCCGGGTCTTGAGATACGACCACTTGTCGTCGAGGTCGAGCGAGAGGCTGGCGTAGGGACGGGTCGACACGATCAGGCGCTCCGGGCGGTGGCAGAAGCAGCGGAAACGGCGCTCGCCGGAACGGCGGCAGCGGAAACGAGGGTCTCTGCCGCACCGGCGGGCGGCGCGTCCGCGAGGATGTCGCGCGCGGCGCGCTCGGCCAGGCGCACGGTCTCGTCGACGTTGAGCGTGCCGTCCGCGATCTGGCTGCCGTTGACGACGTACAGACCGGGCGCCGAGGTGCGCAGCGGCGGGATGCGGTCGAGGTAGCCCAGCGTCGGCAGCGCGAACACGTACGGCGCGCGCGAGACGCGGAAGGCGAGGATCTCGTCGTCGCGCAGATCCGGGTGGAGCGCGCGCAGCCCGGTCACGAAGCGGGCCCGGATCGTTTCGTCGTCGAGCGCGAGCAGCGGGTCGCCGGGGGCGCAGTACTTCGGCAAATACACCAGGTGGCGGCCGCCGAAGGTCGCCGGGTCGACTAGCGCCGTCATCTCGATCACCGCGGTGAACGGGGCCGGGTCGGCGACGTTGGTCACGTAGTACGGCGAGAGCGGGCGGGTCAGCAGCAGCGAGGCGCAGACGATGCCCTGGTACTCGACCGCTTCGAGCCGCGCGCGCTCGGCGGGTGGGAGCTCGGGCAGCATGCGCGCGGCCAGCGGCGGCGCGGCGGTCACGATCACCCGATCGAAGTGCGCGCTCGTGTCCTCGCCGGCGGCGAGCCGCACGTGCCAGCCGCCGCCGCTCGCGGGCTCGACGGCGCGCACGCGCGCGCCGCTGCGCAGGCTGACGCCGCGCTCGGCCAGCACGGCGGCAAAGCGCTCGAGCACCGCGGCATACCCGCCGCGCACGTAGCCGAACAGCTCGCGTTTGAGCCCGCTGCGGCGCGCGGCGTACATGCGCGCGACGGTCGCCTGGATGAACGAGGCCGCGACGCGCTCGTGCGCCTCGCCGAGCTTCGCCCGCAGCAGCGGGAGCCAGATCTTCTCGAACGTCCGCCGCCCGGACCACTTGCGCAGCCACGACCCGACCGGGGTGGTGCTCAGCGCGCGCAGGTCGCCGGGGCGCGCGGCGCGCAGGATCGTCGCCGCCAGGCGGGCCTTGGAGATCGGGCCCAGCGGCGGGAAGAGCGCGAACTCCAGCGTGGTCGACATGCCGTGCATCCGGCCGTCGACGAAGAAGCCGGTCTTGGTCGTGGTCCACTCGAACGCGTCGCCCAAGCCGAGCTCGGTGACCAGGCCCCGGGTCGCGGCGTCGGAGAGCAGGGTGACGTGGTAGTGGCGGTCCCAGGTGACGCCGCCCAGCTGCCAGGCCGAAGCGAGACCGCCCAGCGACGGCGCGGCCTCGTAGACCGTCACCTCGTCGCCGGCTTGGGAGAGGCGCAGCGCGAGCGTCAGCCCGAGCATGCCGCCGCCGACGACCGCGCTGCGCATCAGGCGAGCGAACCCACTTCGGCGGTCACGAACGCGCCGTCGCGCACGCTGAACGCGCGCGCGCAAGCCGCGCACGACCCCTGGGCATCGCCCGGCGTGCCGGCGGCGAAGCGGTGCACCACCTCGCCGCAGCGGCAGACCAGCCCGACGACCCGGGCCGGGTTGCCGACGACCAGGGCGTGGTCGGGGACGTCGCGAGTGACGACCGAGCCCATGCCGACGCTGGTGC
>CAXTNU010000540.1:0-2067 GCA_964245595.1 uncultured bacterium
AGCCGGGGCTGCGCGCCGCGCTCGCGCGCGGCCCGCGGCTGATCACCTGGGTCGCCGCGAGCGGCGACGTCCGGCGCGCGGCGGTGGAATCCGCGCTGGTGCGCGGCCCGGTCGAGCCGATGCGGCGCGGCGCGCTGGAGTGGCTGATCACGCTCCCGCCCGACGGCGCGCTCGGCGAGGGCGGCACCGTGCCGTCCCTGATCCAGTGGGTGACCCAGCCCCACCCGGCGTCGCGCATGCCCGACCTGGGCTTCCGGCTGGCCGGCCTGGAACTCGGCCACCCGCGGCCCGAGCGGCTGCACCAAGCTTTCACCACGCTCGGCTTGGCCGACGACCGGATCGCTGTGCGGCACGCCGGTACGCCGGAACTGCGCGCGCGGATCGCGACGCCGAGCGGAACGGTCGTGGCGCTCGCCTAGCCGCTTGGCCCGACGGATTGCTCGGGCCGCTGGTCCCAGCGCGTAGGGCACGAGGCTGTCGGTGCGCCGCACAACGACCCTCACGGCTCGCGCTCGCTCGCCCGTACGATAGGCGGTACGCACGTGAACGCACGAGCGAAAAGCCAGCAACGGAGGGGAGGACCATGGACCAGTACCAATCGCCCGCGGTGATCGCGTCGTTCGACAGCAAGGCGCTGTTGGGCGAGGCGCTCGCCGGGTTCGGCGGCAGCTGTATCAAGTGATTCGCAGCCGTGCGGCCGGGCGGTGCGTGAGACGCCGTCCGGCCGCTAGTCCCCCGCCATAGGCGCGAGGCAGGGACGGGCCCGCGCAACGGCCCTATCGGCCGATCGGCACCGCCTCTACGATAACTGCTACGCGCGTACTCACACGCGCGGCTTCCGCATCCCAGGAGGTCCTTCCAATGGAACGGTATGAATCGCCCGCGGTCATCGCGTCGTTCGACAGCAAGGCGCTGTTGGGCGAAGCGCTGGCCCTCTACTGCACCAGCCACTGCACGGCATGAGCGCGATGATCCGCTATGAATCGCCCGCGGTGATCGCGTCGTTCGACAGCAAAGCCCTGTTGGGCCAAGCACTCGCGCAGATCTGCACGAGCCACTGCTCGTACTGACCCGCACGGATCGCGGCGGCTTGGGCGGTGCGCGAGCGCTCGCCCGGGCCGCACGCCGAGCGCAACGAAGAAGCATGCACGATACGATCACCGTCGCCGACCTGCTCCCGGCCGAGCTGTCACTTTCCGAGCGCGGCGCGCTGTGCGGCCGCGCGCGCCACGTCGTTTCCTACGGCGTGCACGGTGCGGGCGTCAGCGCGCGTTTCGACGACGTCTCCGGTGCGCGCGAGCTCGCGCGGCGCTACGGCGCGCTGCGGCGCGACGAGCCCGCCGCGCTGCCCGTGTACGCCGTTCGCGACGACGCCGGCCGGCCGCACTTCTGGACCGACGGCGGGCCGGCATACCAATGGCCGCACGGCCCGCTGAGCGGGCGCGTCACGGCGTTCTTCGCCGATGCGTTCGCGACCCACGCACTGCTCTCGTCGCTGCCGGGGGCGGTGTCGCTGCACGCCGCGGCCTTGCGCTGGAACGACGTCGCCTTCGCCTTGACGGGGATTTCGACCGCCGGCAAGTCGACCACGGCGCTGGCCTGCGCGGCGGCCGGCGCGCAGCTCTACTCCGACGAGCGCTGCGTCACCACGGCCCATGGCACGATCCCGTTTCCGCGCACGATCAACGTGCGCAGGGGCGGGCTGGACCTGCTGGTCGACACGCTGCCAGACTGCGATCTGCGCCGGCGCCTCGCCGCGCACCGCGGCGGCGATTGGGAAGGCGTGCGCTTCGACGAGCTCTTCGGCGCCGCTCCGCTGCCCGCGCCCGCGCCGCTGCGCGCGCTCTTCGCCATCGCCGGGCGGGACGCCCAGCCGCGCAGCCGCCGCATCGCACCGGTCGAGATGCTGCCGCTGGCCGAGCAGGGCGCGAACGTCCGGGCGCGCGGCATCGCCCGGGTGTGCGCGCTGCTGGAGTGCTTCCGCGGCGTGGCGTGCTTCGAGCTGGTGCTGGGCGCGCCGACCGACTCCGCGCGCCACGTCCTCGCCCGCGTCGACGAACTGAGCGC
>CAXTNU010000541.1:0-2059 GCA_964245595.1 uncultured bacterium
GGCATCCCGCCGACTGCGAGCCCTACCTCCCTCCGCGCGACCCGCCCGCGTCGCTGGGCGCGCCGGCGCGCCGCGGCGTCACCGACCGCGCGGCGGTGCTGCACGCGCTGATCGGCGAGCGCCCGCTGCGCGACGCGCAGCTGGCGGTGCTCGAACGGCTCGACATCGGGCGCAACACGCTCGCGGTGCTGGGCACCGGGCGCGGCAAATCGCTCTGCTTCCAGTACCCCGCCGCGGTGCGCGCGCTCGAGCGCGGCGAGAAGACGGTCGTGCTCTACCCGCTGCGCGCGCTGGCCAACGACCAGTACGAGGCACTGCTGCGGCGGCTGGGACCGCTGGGCATCCGCATCCACCGCGCCAACGGCGCGATCGACGCGGCCGAGCGCGGCGCGCTCAACGAGGCGCTCGAAAACGGCGAGTGGGACGTGATCTGCGCGACGCCCGAGTTCGTGCAGTTCCATCTCGACCGTTTCCGCAATCCGGTCTCGCGCCCGGCGCTGGTCGTCGTCGACGAGGCGCACCATCTGGTCGAGTCGACCCATCGCCCGGCCTACCAGCGGGTCGGCGCGGCGATCGAGGCGCTCGGCTCGCCGCAGGTGCTCGCGCTCACCGCCACCGCCGGCGACGACGTCTTCCCCGCCATCCGCGCGGCGCTGGGCATCGAGGCCTGGGTGATCGACCCGACCGTGCGCGACAACCTGCACGTCGTCGACGCGCGCGGCACGACCAACAAGCTGACCTACATCGAGCGCGCGATCGGCGACGGGGCCAAGGCGATCGTGTACTGCAACTCGCGCAACGAGGCGACGACGACCGCCGAGAAGCTGCGCGCGAAAGCGGGCGAGGGGATCGCGTTCTACCACGCGGGCGTCGGCAGCGCGGAGCGGGCGCAGGTCGAGCGCTGGTTCCGCGAGGGCGCGATCCGGGTCGTCGTCGCGACCTCGGCGTTCGGGGAGGGGATCGACCTGCCCGACGTGCGGCACGTGTTCCTCTACCACCTCAACTTCGACTTCACCGAGTTCAACCAGCAGGCCGGGCGGGCCGGGCGCGACGGCGCGGAAGCCTCGATCCACCTGCTGTTCGGCGAGCGCGACCGGCGCATCAACGACTTCATCATCGAGCGCGCCGCGCCGACGGTGGAGACGCTGCGCCGGGTCTACGCGGCGATGAAGCGCATGGCGACCGATGACGTGCTGCACGTGACGTACGCCGACGTCGCCGCCACGCTCGACTTCGACCGCGTCGACGGCTCGACGATCTCGGCCGCGGTGCGCATCTTCGCCGATGCGGGCCTGGTCGAGCTCGGCGAGGACGACGAGGGCCGCTTCGTGCGCTTCCTGAGCGTGAGCGGCAAGGTCGACCTGACCAAGACCGAGCGCTTCGCCGAGGGCCAGGCCGAGCGCGAAGCGTTCGCGCGCTTCTGCGACGTGGTCCTGACCGCGCCGGCCGAGGTGCTCGAGTCGCTGATCGACCGCCCGATCTACCCCAGCGGCGTTCCGCTGGTGCGGTAGCGATGGCGGACCGGGCGGGTGCGGTCTCGGGGCGAGAGGTTCTGCTGCTGGCGGCGGCGGCCGGCGTCGCCGTGGCCAACATCTACTACGTGCAGCCGCTGCTGCAGCTCATCGCGGACGACTTCCATGCTTCGGCGCGCAGCGTCGGGCTGGTCGCGGTGATGATGCAGCTCGGGTATGCGGTCGGCATCCTGGCCTTCGTGCCGCTGGGCGACATCGTGCAGCCGCGCCGGCTGCTGGCGATCATGTTCACGGCGGTGACGGTGATGCTGGCCTGCGGCGCGCTCGCGCCCGGCGTCGCGGCGCTCGCCGCGGCGACGCTGGCGATCGGCGCCTGCACGACCTGCGCGCAGATCCTGATGCCGTTCGCGGCCGACTTCGCGCCCGCGCCGCAGCGCGGCCGGGTGATCGGCACGCTCCAGACCGGGTTGCTGGTCGGGATACTGTTCGCGCGCGTCGGGGGCGGCCTGCTCGGCGCGCACCTCGGCTGGCGCAGCGTGTTCTGGTGCGCCGCGGCCCTGAGCGCGCTGGCCGCGCTGGTGCTGGCG
>CAXTNU010000542.1:0-2049 GCA_964245595.1 uncultured bacterium
GTACTGCAGCGGGCAGTTGGAGAGCCCGTGCAGCAGCACCACCGCGCGCGGCGCGACCGCGCCGCCCAGCCACCAGGCGCTGCCCTTGCGCGGGTCGATGCGCGGGTCGGCGCGCTCCGCGGCGCGCAGCGCTTCGAGCGCCGCTCGCGCCGTAGCGAGCCGGTCGGCGCTCACGCGCGCGGGACGCCGCGCAGGATGATGCGCTCGAGCCAACGCAGCGGAAGCGTGTTGAGCGGGTCGTGCCGGACCAGCGGCTCGACCAGGATCACGTCCAGCCCGGCCAGCTTCGCGCCCAGCACGTCGGTGAAGAGCTGATCGCCGATCACCACCGCCTCGGCGGCGCTGAGCTCGAGCACGTTGAGGGCGCGCCGAAAGCCGCGCGGCAGCGGTTTGCGCGCGCGCGGTATGCACGGCACGCCCAAGTCCTGGGCGACCTGCGAGGCCCACGGCGTGCCGTTGTTGGTCAGCACCAGCACCTTCAAGCCGGCCGCCTTGGCGGCGTTCACCCAGGCCGCGTCATCGACCAGCGGCGCCAGCGTGCCCCAGCCGACGATCGTGTTGTCGAGGTCGATGATGACGCCGCGAATGCCGCGCGCGAGCAAGCGCGCCGGGTCGATCTGCGTGATGCGCGGCGCGTACTCCGAGGGCCGAAAGAACCCCAGCACGTCAGTGGCTCGCCTGCATGCGGCCGGGCGGGACCAGCACCGCGACCGCTTCCCGGTCGACGCTGAACTTCACCGGCGTGTGGGTCGCCGGCTCGCTGTCGGCGTAGACGCGGCGGCGGCGGTGGGTGTGCACCGTGAAGCTATGCCCGCTCAGCGCGACCACGTCGGGCGCGTGCGGAAAGCGGTGCAGCGCGATCGAGGCCAGGATGCCCGCGACGCTCCACCAGTGCTTGACGTCGATCGCGTAGAGCCACAGCTTGCCGTCGTCGATCGCGGCCTCGGGGTTCTCGACCACGCCGCCGAAACGGTAGCTGTTGGCGACGGTCAGCTGGATCGTGCGGAAACGCCGGGTCGTGCCGTCGTCGAGCTCGACCTCGGCATGGAAGGGCCGCGCGTAGCGCAGCGCGCGCAGAGTCGTGACCGGAATCGCGAGCATGCCCAGGCGTTTCTTCACGGTGCCGGTCTGGATGCGCGCGACGTTGGTCGAGAGCCCGAGCGAGGCCTCGTTGACGTAGTCGAAGTCGTTGGCCCGCGCGATGTCGATCCGGTAGGGCACGCCGTCGTCGACCAGCGCCGCGGCCTGCTCGAGATCGAACGGGATGCCCAGCGTGCGGGCCAGCTCGTTGAACGTGCCCAGCGGCAGCGCGAGCAGCGGCAGGCCGGTCTGCCGCAAGCCGGCGACCGCCGAGATGATCGTCCCGTCGCCGCCGCCGACCGCGACCACGTCGGTCGCGCCGGCATGCTCGACGATCGCTCGAGAGAGCGCGCCGGGCGCACCGTCCGTCTTCAGTTCGGTCACGGTGTGGCCGCGGGCGCGCAGCGCCGCCAGGGCCTGGTCCCGCGCGTCGCGGCCGCGGCGAGCCTTCGTGTTCACCGCCAGGAGGACGCGTTTGGGCATGCGCAGACCCTTACCCCGGCAAGCGGATGGGTGAACCGGCGACCGCGTCCTTCTCGATTGCTCCGCCGAGCTGCGCCGATCACAATTGCCCAAAATCGAACGGACGCCGTGACCGATCCGGAAGGCCCGCTCCGGTCCACCCGAAAACGGTATCGGCCCTTTCTCCTCATGGGACGGCTCCATATCGATGGAGCGCCCGGACTAGCCGGAGCAATGGACTGGGTGATGACGACGGGCAATCTGTCGTGAGCGATTTTCTGGTCCTGGGTGGGGGCATGGCGGGCGCGTGCGCCGGCTTCTTCCTGGCCGAGCACGGCCGGGTGACCGTGCTCGAGATGGAAGACGGGCTGGGCTACCACTCGACCGGACGCTCCGCGGCGCTGTTCTCGGAGTACTACGGCAACCGCTGCGTGCGCGCGCTGACCGCCGCCGCGCGGCCCTTCTTCGACGCGCCGCCGCCCGGCTTCGCCGCGCACCCGCTGCTGA
>CAXTNU010000543.1:0-2048 GCA_964245595.1 uncultured bacterium
CACCCCCACCGAAGACCGCGGCGGCCGGTAGACCACAAGACGTCATCTCGCCCATCGCCACTGCGGCCAGGAAGGCTGACCCGCGTCGTACGCGGGTCATGCCGATGGCTTCAGCCAGCGAAGCGAGCTGAAGCCCGCTCCCGTAGCGCAATTGGATAGAGCGTCGCCCTCCGAAGGCGAAGGTTGCCCGTTCGAGCCGGGCCGGGAGCACCATTTCCCCTTGCCGGACGACGAGGCGCACCTGCGCCGCGCGATGGAGCTGGCCGCCGAGGCTGCCGCCGCGGGCGACGTGCCGATCGGCGCGCTGCTCGTCGTCGACGGGCGCGTCTTCGAGGCCCGCAACGAGAAGGAGCGCCGGCCGGACCCGACCGCGCACGCCGAACTGCTCGTCATTCGGGCGGCCGCCGAAGCGCTGGGCCGCTGGCGGATCGGCGGCTCCCTCTACGTCACCAAGGAACCCTGCCCGATGTGCGCCGGCGCGCTCGCCGCGGCCCGCATCGAGCGGCTCGTCTACGGCTGCCGCGATCCCAAGGGAGGAGCGGCGGGATCGGTCATCGATATACTCGGATCGGCTGCCGTGAACCACCGCGTCGAGGTGATCGACGGGGTCCTCGGGGACGAAACCGCCGCGCAGCTGCGGAGGTTTTTTCAGGAGAAGCGGCAGTGACCACGGAGAGGTGGTCGAGTGGTTGATGGCACCCGCCTCGAAAGCGGACGAACGTTGATAGCGTTCCGAGAGTTCGAATCTCTCCCTCTCCGCCACGAAACGAAGGAGCGAGCCCGGCGGGCCCGCTCCTTCGCCGTTTCAGCGTTGCGCCGTCAGGTCGGGGCGAGCTTGGGATCGGCGGGCGTGGTCGGGAAGCTGAAATTCGAGTTCGTCGAATCGACCGTGAAGGTGATGCGGCCCATGTGGAGCGGGCCGAAGAACGTGTGCGAGTAGACCACGTGGTCGACCAGCCAGTGGTTCTCGACCGTGGCGTAGTCGCAGGTGAACTCGGTCGCCGGACCGCTGTAGTGCACCCGGGTGGGCAGGTTGGTCGCCGGGTTCACGTAGACGTCCTTGAGGTAGAAGTCCGAGTCGTTACCGCGGGTGAGCGAGGGCAGCGGGTCCATCACGATGTGGAGCAGGCTGTCGCTGGAGTCCGGCGCGTACGAGGCGTGGTAGTACTTGAGCGAGGTCACCACGACGTCGGCCTTCGAGCTCGCGCGCGGGTCGGTGAACGTGATCGGCTGCTGCATGTGGACGTAGCTGAGCGCGTTGCGCTGAGCGCCGTTGTACTCCAGCCGGAAGTAGGAGATGGCGTCGAACGTCGGGATCAGCGGGAAGCTGTGCGCGTACTGGCGCCGCCCCTGCGGCAGGTCCTGGAGGACGGCGTAGTCGTCCTTGGTGCGCGTCTCGACCGTGCGCGAGATGACCTGGTGGCGGCGCAGCGACGGCACGTCGACCGTCGCGTCCGTTCGGTAGGCGATGTAAGGCGGCGCCTGCGCGAACGCGGCGGCCGCGGCGTTGGCCGCGGTGCGGAAGGCGACGTCGGCGGCGATCACGCGCGCGCGAAGGGGAGGGGAGCGGAAACGATCAAAGGCGGCCTCATCGTGTCGGACTCTTCGCGAACAACGTTCACCGGCTCCGCTCCGTTCCTGACCGCCGCCGGCGCCCGCGCCGTGCTGGACGCCGCGCTCGCCCAAGCCGCGCGGATGGGCGTGCCGCAGTGCATCGCCGTGGTCGATGCCGGGGGCCACCTGCTGGCCTTCGCGCGCGCCGACGGCGCCCGCGTGGGCTCGATCTCGGTCGCTCAGACCAAGGCCATCTCGGCGGCGACCCGGCTGCGGCCGACCGCCGAGGAAGGCGGGGGCGACGCGCTGACCACGATCCGGCTCGCGCTGGCCGCCGAGCGAGTGACCGGCATCGGCGGCGGCCTGCCGATCGTGGTCGAGGGCACGGTGGTCGGCGGCATCGGGGTGAGCAGCGGCACGACCGACCAGGATCTCGAGGTCGCCCGCGCCGGCCTAGCCGCGCTGGGGTGAGCCGCGGCCCGTTCCGCCGCCTT
>CAXTNU010000544.1:0-2043 GCA_964245595.1 uncultured bacterium
ACTGGGGACGGGGCGTACTGAGGACGGGGCGTCCGGGGTAACGAAGGTCTACCGATGCAGCAAACTGCCGTCCTCCCCGCCCGCGCGCGGACGTTCCAGTCGTCGCTGGCGATCGCGGCGATGGGGACGTACGTGCCGGAGCGACGGCTCACCAACGCCGACCTGGCGCGGATGGTCGACACCGACGACGCCTGGATCGTGCGCCGCACCGGCATCCGCGAGCGGCACATCACCCGGCCCGACGAGTTCACCAGCGACATGTGCTTCGCGGCCGTGCGCGACCTCCAGGCGCGGGGCGGCTCGCTGGACGAGGTCGACTACCTGGTCGCCTGCACGGTCACGCCGGACTACCGCTTCCCCAGCGTCGCGGCGCGGCTGCAGGACCGCCTGGGCCTGCGCCGGGTCGGCGCGGTCGACATCGGCGCCGGCTGCGCGGGCTTCGTGTACGGGCTCGATTACGCCGACGCGCTGGTCGCGACCGGCCGCGCGCGCAAGGTGCTCGTCGTGGCGGGCGAGACGCTCTCGAAGATCACCGACTACACCGACCGCGCGACCTGCGTGCTGTTCGGCGACGGCGCCGGCGCGGCGCTGGTCGGCAACAGCGACGACCCGCAGCCGACCGTGCTCGCGCGGCGGATCAACAGCGACGGCGCGGCGGGGCGCGAGCTGTACTGCACCGGCCTGCGCACCGACGTCGAGGGCGTGGTCGATCCCAAACCGCTGCTGCGCCAGAACGGGCGCGCGGTCTACGAGTGGGTGCTCAAGAACATCTCGGCCGGCGTCGGCGAGCTGCTCGCGAGCGCCGAGCTGAGCGCGGCCGGCGTCGACTGGTTCGTTCCGCACAGCGCGAACCTGCGCATGATCGAGGCGATCTGCAAGCGCACCGGGATCCCGCTGGCGCGCACGCTGACCAGCATCGAGTCGTGCGGCAACACCTCGACTGCGTCGATTCCGCTCGCGCTCGCGCCGGCGCTCGCCGACGGCCGCGTCAAGCGCGGCGACACCGTGCTGCTCTACGGCTTCGGCGGCGGCCTGGTGGAGTGCGGCCTGCTGCTGCGCTGGTCCTGATTCATCGCGGCGCGGGCGTGGGGGCGTTTTCGAACGCCGGCGCGCTGCGGCCCACGTCGAACACGCGCTCGTCGCCGACCGCGTCCATGAAGCCGCGCACCACGTAGGTGCCGGCCGGGCGCAGGCCGAGCGCCCGCGACAACCGGATCGTCCCGGTCGCGTCGCGCAGCCGCGGCGTGTTGCCGTCGACGTACGGCTCGCCCGCGATCGTCAGCACGCTGCCGGCTCGCGCGGCCAGCGCGCGCGCGATCGTGTCGGGCGGGTCGAAGCTGATCGGCCGGTCGACGACCACCCCGAAGTTCGTGCCGAGCATCGCCACCCGCACGGTGTAGCGGCCGGGCGCGTACGCGCGCCGGTCGTCGGTGGTCGAGTCGACGATCACCTGGGCCAGGCGCAGCGTGCCGGCCGGCACGTCGAGTTGGCGGGTGATCGGAATCGGCTTGTGCCCGGTGACCGACGACCAGACCGGCAGCTCGTCGCGCAGCACGTCGACCCGGAACAGGTCGGCGGTCGGAAAGCGCAAGCGCTCGACCCGGTTGTTCTGGTTGTGCAGCGCGATCGCGACGGTGAACGGGGCCAGCAGCGCACTGCCCTCGCGCTGCAGCGTGACCTCGGCCCAGACGCCGGCTCTGGGCCGGGGGCTGGCGGTCGCGGCCAGGGCCGCGGCGATCAGCTCAGCTCGGGTCACGGCGGCGGGCGAACGGAAAGGCTTTGGGCTGCACGAGAGTGACCGTCTTGTGCGCGACCCGCAGAAGTCCCACGTCGGCCAGCACGCCGAGCTCTTTGGTGAGCGTTTCGCGGCTGGTGCCGATCAGGTCGGCGAGGTCCTTGTGGGTCAGGTTGATCCCGATCCGAACCGTGCCGCCCGGCTCGGCGACGCCGTGCTCGGCGGCCAGCCGGCCCAGCGCGTCGACCACCCCCCCGGGGCCGCGCTTGCCGGCCCGCTCGGCCCGCGCGGGCTCGGCCGCGGCGCCC
>CAXTNU010000545.1:0-463 GCA_964245595.1 uncultured bacterium
CCGTGCGGCCCCACCTCGACCGGCACGGTGAGCGCGGCCGCGACGACGTTGTCGGGCCCGAACGCCGCCGCCAGGGCCTCCTCGTTGCCGACCCCGTTCTGGGGCGTGACGATGGCGGTCGCGCTCGGGTCGCGCAGCGCCCGGCCCAGGGTCTCGATCGCGCCCGGGGTGTCGTACGCCTTGACCGTGACCAGCGCCAGGTCGGCCGCGACCGGCTCGGCCGCGGCCAGGTCGCGCGGGGCGTAGACCACCTCGTTGCCGATCCCGCTCAGCAGGTCGCCCAGGTACGTGCCGACCGCACCCGCCCCGACGACGTAGACCTTCACGCGCCCCGCACCTGGCTCGGGCCCGACCGGGCCGGCCGCGTCAGACCGCCTCTCATCGGCCGGTCGAGCCGAAGCCGCCTTGGCCGCGCTCGCTCGCCGCCAGCAGGTCGGCCTCGCGGAACGCCGCCCGCACCACC
>CAXTNU010000545.1:473-2035 GCA_964245595.1 uncultured bacterium
TTCTTGTACATGGCGAGCATCCGCTCGGTGACGGCGAAGCCGCCGAAGATGTTGACGCTGGCGAGCGCCACGGCGAACAGCCCCAGCGCCTTCGAAGCGTGCGATCCGCTCGCCGCGCCGGACCACGAACGGCTCGCTGCCCAGGTTGACCAGGAGCACCCCCAGCGGGCCGCGGTAGTCGCTGTCGATCGTGCCGGGCGTGTTGAGCAGGGTGACGCCGTGGCGGTGCGCCAGCCCGCTGCGCGGCCGGACCTGGACTTCGTAGCCGGGCGGCACCTCCAGCGCCAGGCCGGTCGGCACCAGCGCGCGCGCGCCGGGCGCCAGGACGAGGTCTTCGGCCAGCGCCGCGACCACGTCGGCCCCGGCCGCGCCGGCCGTCATGTACGCCGGCAGCGGCAGCCCCTCGGCCTCGGGCAGGCGCACGATCGCGACGGTCGGCGGCGGGCTCACTTGGAAAGCAGTTCGGCGAGCTCGGCCTGGAAGCTGGCGACGTCGCGGAAGTCGCGGTAGACGCTGGCGAAGCGCACGTAGGCGACCTCGTCCACGCGCTTGAGCGCCTCCATCAGCTTCTCGCCGATGAGGGTGCCGGGCACTTCGTTCTCGCCGCGCGCGAACAGCTCGCGCTCGATCGCGGCCACGATCTCCTCCATCTGGGCCTCCGCGACGGGGCGCTTCTCGCACGCCCGGCGCAAGCCGGACAGGACCTTGTCGCGATTGTACTGTTCGCGGCGGCCGTCTTTCTTGACCACGAACAGACGGGGCGCTTCCATTCGCTCGTACGTCGTGAACCGGTGCTTGCAGCCGAGACACTCGCGCCGCCGGCGGACGGAGTTGTCGTCGTCGCGCGAGTCGACGACGCGGGTCTCGTTCTTGCGACAGTGCGGGCAGAGCAGGTGGGGTCGGTCCTCTCGGGGGCGGCACCACCCCCTACATGTTGTGGTGCCCTACCAGTATACGCCCTAGCGCGCGGAATCCCAAGGCCGGCACGACGCCGGCCTCACGAGCCGCCTGCTACTTGGCCGAGCCGATCTTGAACATCTTCGTGCCGCAGTGCGGGCACGAGCCCTGCGTCGCGGGACGCCCGTTCTTCATCGTGATCTCGACCGCGTCTTTGATCTCGCGCTTCTGTTTGCACTTCACGCAGTAGGCTTCGGCTGCCATTCGCTCGCTCGCTTTCTTCCTCGGAACCGCCGTCCGAAGGCGGACGGCCGGTGTCGCCCGGGCCGTTACGGGGGGCGAGGCGGGAATCCTTGGAGGTTCCCTACCCTCGTCAGCACGGTCCCAGCGCGTGAACGTACCTACGTGGACGAATCAGAACGCCGCTGGGTGCCCCGGGCGGAGCTCGACTTGGTATGCGGCGAGCGCTTGGGCGACGCTCGCTTGGACGGGTTGTGGGTTGCGGGAGAGCTGGATTTCCTGCGGGCGCCGTGCGTCGCCGTGGTCGGAACGCGCGCGCCTTCGGACGAGGGCCGCCGCCGCGCGCGGCGGCTGGCGGAGGAGCTCGCCCGGGCCGGGGTGTGCGTCATCTCGGGCCTGGCGCTAGGCATCGACGGGGCCGCGCA
>CAXTNU010000546.1:0-2034 GCA_964245595.1 uncultured bacterium
GCCCTGGTGCGCGAGCTGGGCACGCCGCGGACCTTCGCCCGCTACACCGGCCGCTGGTGCGGCCTGGTCGGCGGCATTCCGCAGACCCCGGCCTTCGCCGCGCTGCGGGGGCTCGGGCACCGGACCGGGATCGCGGGCCTGGTGCTGTGCGGCGACACCGCCTTTCCCGGCCAGAGCACCGTCGGCGCCAGCCTCGGCGCGGTCGCCGCCGCGCGCGCGCTGGGCGTGGCCATTTGAGGGCGGCTCGGGCGAAGCCCGAACGCGAAGGGTTCGCCCGCAGGCGAACCCACTAACCCAGCTTCTCCTCGAGCCGCTCGCGGAATTTTTCGCGCGAGGTGACGTAGCGCTCGTGGGTGCCTTCGGCGATCTTCTCGCGCTCGTCGAAGGCGGTGAAGGCGTACTCGATCCGCTTGCCGTCGAACTTGAGCACCTCGACCTCGGTGCGCACGATCAGGCCGACCGCCGTCGCCGAGAGGTGGGTCAGGTCGACGTGGGTCGCCAGGGTGATCTCGTCGTCCGCCAGGGCCGGGGCGATGCACTGCATCGCCGCTTCTTCCACCAACTGCAGCAGCATCGGGGTGGACAGGACGTCGACGCCCTTGTTACCGGCCTTGGCGGCCGTCATCCACTCCTCCACCCGCGTCTGGCTCTGATAGGTAGCACCCACCTCGATCTTGCCGCGCACGGCGGTTCAGGTACGACCGGCAACCGGGCGAATCATTTTCGCAGTTACGCCGGTAGAGCGAACGGGCGACGGCGAACGGACGGTGCCGTACACCGTTCGTTCCGAGCCCGTTCGCAGCATGTGCAAGTAGAAGGAGCAAAATGAGAGGCAGTCAGCGTACGTTGCTGGCCGCGGCGGTACTCGCCCTGGCGGTCACCGCGTGCGGCCCGAAGGGTGGAGGCGGCGCGCAGCGCAACCAAGGTCCGCCGCCGCTGGCGGTCGACGTCTCCCAGGCCAAGCGCCAGGACATCGCGACGTTCGTCACGCTCGACGGCCAGATCGCGCCGCTCCAGGAAGCGACCCTGAGCACGCCCCAGTCGGGCAACGTCACGGCGGTCTACGTCAACGAGGGCCAGCGCGTCGCGCGCGGCACGCTCGTGGCCAAGCTCGACGACTCGACCCTGCGCGCGCAGCTCGCGCAGCAGCAGGCGATCGTGCAGCAGCAGACCGCGCAGCTCGGCTCGGCCACGCTCCAGGCGCCGGTCACCGCCGCCAACGCCTCGTCGAGCGTGGTCGCCGCGCAGCAGGGGCTGGCCGCTGCCCGCAACGGCGTGCAGACCTCCCAGGCCGCCTACCAGAGCGCGCTCTCGACCTACAACGCCGACAAGTCGCTGCTGGCCCAGGGCTACGTGGCGCAGACCGCCTTCGAGCAGGCCCGTTCGCAGTACGTCGCGGCGCAGCAGGCGCTCAACAACGCGCGCGAGAGCGAGCGCCAGGCCCAAGCCGCGCTGCGCGCGGCGCAGGTCTCGGGCAGCGGCGCGGCGCCGATCCAGGCCCAGGCGATCGCGGCCGGCCGGGGCCAGGTCGCCGCGGCCCAGGCCCAGGTCCGGCTGCTCCAGACCCAGATCGGCCAGACCAGCGTCATCGCGCCCTTCGACGGCGTGATCACGCAGCGGCTGCTCGACACCGGCGCCTTCGCCGGGCCGAGCCAGCCGATCGTGCGGCTCTCGCAGGTCGACAGCGTCTACGTCAACGTCAACGTCCCCGACGACGACCTGGCCTTCGTCCGCAAGGGCACGCCGGTGACGTTCACCACCTCGTCGCTGGGCAACCAGACGTACAAGGCCAGCGTGACCGACGTCAACGCGACCCCGACCCAGGGCACCCTCTCGTACCGCGCCCGGCTGCAAGTGCCCAACCCGCAAGCGCGCCTGCGGGGCGGGATGCTGGTCAGCGTCAACGTCCGCAAGGAGTTCCACCCCGGCGCGATCGTCGTGCCGCGCACGGCCGTGTTCCAGACCGAGAACGGGGCCAACGTCTTCACGGTGGTCGACATGCCGGCTCCGCCGGCCGGTGCGCCCGGAGCGGGC
>CAXTNU010000547.1:0-2034 GCA_964245595.1 uncultured bacterium
CCTCGCTGCCGACCGCCTCGACGTGTCCGACCGCGTCGGAACACGGGACGCGGCCCTCGGCCGGCGGGCGCCCGCTGCCGCCGCGCACGAACGGCACGTCGCGGAAGTTGAGGCTGACCGCCGCCACGGCGAGCCGCACGTCGCGCGGTCCCATCTCGGCCAAAGGTTCGCGCGTGCGTTCGATTCCGCCGCGGCCGTCCACCCGGTATGCTGAGCGTTCCATCACGGGCTTGGAGTCGCGCGCTCGGCGCGGGGTTGCACGCCGCCGAGCGAGCGTCAGCGCGGCAGCGAGACGACGACTTCCTTGCCGTCGCCGTACGGGATCACCGTCGGCGGCGCGGCGTAGGCCGCGACCAGGAACAGGCCGCGCCCGCTGGTGCTCAAGATGTCGTCGGGCAGCGCCGGCGCGGGCTGGAACGGCGGTCCGGTGTCGCGCACCGACAGGGTGGTCAGCTCGTCGCGAAACTCCAGCGCGACCTCGATCGGGCCGGGCGCGTGGCGAACCACGTTGCCGACCAGCTCGCCGAACACCAGCTCGGCGATTTGCAAGCGGTCGGGCGGGGTGCCGCGCGTGCGCAGGTAGCCGACGAAGGAGTCGCGCGCGCGGTTCGCCGACGCGGCGTCGTCGGAGGCGAAGCGCCAGCCGCGCGGCGGAGGGTTCGGCAGCGCGCCGACGTCGGCGACTCGCACGCCCAGCAGCGCGATGTCGTCGCGCTGCTCGAGCCCGCCCATGATCTCCGCCACGATCTCCGCGCTGCCGTGGCCGCCCGCGCGCACCGCGTCGAGCAGCAGCCGCTCGCCTTCGATCGCATCGCGGCGCGCTTCGATCAAGCCGTCGGTGTAGAAGTAGAGCGCGTCGCCGGCACGCAGCGTGACGGCGTGCGCGTCGAAGTTCGCATCCAGGCCGAGCGGCGTGCCGCCGCCGGGCAGCGAGCGCGCCTCGCCGCCGCGCACCAGAATCGGTGCCGGGTGGCCGGCGCAGGCGTAGGTCAGCGTCGCCCGGTCGACGTCGATCACGGCGAAGATCGCGGTCGCCAGCATGTCGGGGTGCGAGCGGCGCAGCGCGCGGTCGGCATTGGCCAGCGCGACCTCGGCCGCGCCGCCCGCGACCAAGCCGGTCGCGCGCAGCGTCTCTCGCGCGCGCACCATCACGGTCGCCGCGTCGAGCCCGTGGCCGACCACGTCGCCGATGCTCAGCGCGACCCGCCCGTCGCCCAGCACGAACGCGTCGTACCAGTCGCCGCCGAGCTCGGCGTCGCTGGTCGCCGGGCGGTACGCCGCGTCGAACGCCAGCCGCTCGACCTCGGGCAGCGCGTCGGGCAGGAACGCCGATTGCAACTGCTGCACCAGCCGCCGCTCGCGCGCGTAGAGCCGCTCGAGCTCGTCGCGCTGGCGGCGGCGCTCGTCCACGTCGGTCGCGGTGCCGTACCAGCGGTCGATCTCGCCCGACTCGGCGCGGTGCGGCACGACCCGCGCCAAGAACCAGCGCCAGGCGCCGTCGGCGCCGCGCAGCCGCAGCTCCATCTCGTACGGCGTGCCGCCGTCCAGCGCGGTGGTCCAGCGCCGCAGGCTCTCGGGCGAGTCCTCCGGGTGGCGCCAGATATCCATCGGCGGCACCCCGCCCGCCGGGTCCAAGCCGGTGTAGTCGTAGAAGCCGCGGTTGAGCCAGTCGATGCCGCCCTCGGGCGGGTTGGTCCAGACGATCTGCGGCAGCTCTTGCGCGATCGAGCGAAACGCCGTTTCCGCCTCGCGCAGCCGCTCGCCCTCGGCGCACGTGCCGGCGAGCCGGGAAGAGTTCTCGCCACCCTGCGAGACCAGGCCTGAATCAGGCTCCGCCACCGGATGCAGCTACGGTGGGGCGACCGGCGGCCCCTCGTACACGGTTGCGAAGGCGTCCGGCCGGAGGTAGCGCCGGGCGACCGCGAGGACGCGCCGCGCGCCGATCCCGTCGTAGCGCTCGCTCAGGGTGGCGTAGTAGTTCGCCGGCACGCTGGTGGGCGAGGAGTCGACCCAGACGATCGTCGCGCGGCTGGA
>CAXTNU010000548.1:0-2030 GCA_964245595.1 uncultured bacterium
GGCCGTGGGCGCCGTAGGGGCCGGGCACCGGCTCGAACAGGTTGGCCGGCGCGTTCTCGCCCAGCGGCTGGTCGGTGAGCTGCCCGGCGTAGCCGGCCTTGGCGAGGTAGCGGTCGATCAGGCCCGGCGCGATGCGGTTGGCGAGGATTGCCTTGATGGTGGGAATGCCGAGCCAGATCTGACGCCTGTGATGGGTCGCGGCGAAGAAAATGGCGCGGGCCGGCACCTCACGTCGTGCGGCGTCGCCGGCACGCTGTCGCCTGCGCTCGGCGCAAGCGCGGCCGCCACCGGCGCCGCACGGTAGTGGAGCAGCAGCAGCGCGGCGACGAGCACGCCGGTCACCGCGCCCACCACTCGAGCGCGCGCTTCGCTCGCCGGACCGGCGTACGCGCGAACGGCGGTGTATGCGAGCGCCGCCCACGCCACGGCAAACAGTCCCTCGAGTCCCGTTCGCATCGCACCGTACGTACGCGTCGCGCAGCCGAGGTTCCCGCAAGGAGGCCTTCGAGCAACCGCCGCAAGACGATGCCATGAGCTCTCCCTGGCCGATCGGTTACGGCCGCCGAGCCCTCCACGTTCTGGCGCTGCTGGGCGCCTCCGTGCTGATCGCCTTCGCGCCCTTTCTCTTCGGCGGGCAGACGCTGCTCGCGTCGGCGCGCGACGCGGCGTCACTGTACCCGCAGGGTGCGCGCGCAACCGAAGTCCCCGGTCCGCCGCGCGTGCGCGATCCGGGCGCGCCGGCCTGGCAAAACGAACCCTGGCTGGAAATCGAGCACCGCGCGATCGCCGAGCACGTCGTGCCGTGGTGGGATCCGTACGACGGTTTCGGGCACCCGTTCGCCGCCTCTCAGCAGACGCAGCCTTTTTTCCCGCTGACGTTCGCCGCCGCACTGCACCCGGGCGCGCGCAGCTACGACTGGTTCATGGTCGCCCGGCTGTTCGTCGCCGGCGCCTTCGCGGCGCTCTTCATGCTCTGGTTCGCGGGCCGGGCGGCGGCCTTCGCCGCGGGTGCCGGGACGATGCTGTCGGGCTACTACCTGCTGCACGTCTCGATGCCGCATCTCTCGGTCGAGGTCCTCATACCGGCCCTGCTGTGGAGCAGCGAGTGGATGGCGCGGCGGCCGCACGTCGCTGCGATCGCGACGAGCGGCGCGCTGTTCGCGCTGGCCGTCGCGGGCGGCATGCCCGAGAGCCTCGTCGTCGCGGTGACGACGGCCGCGCTGTACTATCTGATTCGGATCGTGGGCGACGGCGGCTTCTCGCTGCTCCGCCTGACGCCTTTCGCCGGCGCCGTCGCCTTGGGCGTCGTGCTGAGCGGGGTCATGCTCGCGCCCCTCGCGGAACTGCTCGCGCTCTCGTTCGACACGCACCGGACGGCCGCACTGGCGCCCGGGATGGGTACCGACGGTCTGCATCCCTTGCGCGCGCTGCTCGTCCAGCTCGCCCCGCTCGCCTTCGGTCCGCCGACGCTGAGCCTGGGGATCGGCGCAGCCCCCAACGTGCCGACCCTCTACGGGTTCGCCGGCTCGGTAACCGTGTTCGGAGCCGTGCTCGCGGTGATCGCCTCGTTCGCCAACCGCGGCACCGCGCGTTCGGCGGGCCGCGCGGAAGGCAGCGCCATCGCCGCGCTGGGCGCCATCGCCGCGATCTACTTCCTCAAGAACCAAGGCTTCGCGCCGCTGCAGGCGCTGGGCGGTTTGCCGGTGTTCCGGCTGGTGATCTGGGAGAAGTACGACCAAGCCGCATTGGACGTCGCGCTGGCGCTGCTGGCCGGCTTCGGCATCGCGCTGGTGCAGCAGCGGCGCGCGGAACGGCCGGCCGTGCTCGGCGCGCTCGGCACGGTGCTCGCGATCCTTTCGCTGGCGTACGTTTGGGCGGTGAACAAAGTGCCGCTAGGAGCTTTCGAGCTCTCGTTCTTGGGCAGCACCGGCCTCGCCCTGGTCGCGGCCTGCGCCGCGGCCGCGGCCGCCGGCTGGCTTCCGCGCGGCCGGGCGGGCGCGCTGGCCGCGCTGCTCGTCGCCGATCTCGCC
>CAXTNU010000549.1:0-2030 GCA_964245595.1 uncultured bacterium
GCGCTCACGCTCGCGACCGGCGGCGCGGTGGCCTGGGCGCCGGCGGCGGCGCACGCGCTCGTCGCGCTGCTGGGCGGGATCGCGCTCGGCGCGGCTTGCGCCGTGCCGCTATGGCTGGTGCTGCGGACGACCGAGGCGCCGGAGTATGAAGTGACCGCGACCGTCGCGCTGGCGTATGCCGCGTACCTGCTGGCGGACCGCTTGCAGCTCTCGGGCATCTTCGCGAGCGCGGCCGGCGCGGTCGCGCTGCGCGCCTTGCTCGCGCGCCGCGCGCACCTGTCGCACCCCGAGTACGTCGACACGTTCTGGAACGCGGGCGCCTATCTCGCGAACGCGGTGGTCTTCCTCGCCACCGGGCTGCTGATCGACGTGCCGCGCGCGCTGCACGAGCCGGCGACCGTGCTGGTCGCGCTTGCCGTGGTGGCCGCGGCGCGGGCGCTCTTGGCGCTGGTCGCCGTGCCCGACCTGCCGGGTCGCGTCACCGTCTTCCTGGCCGGGATGCGGGGCGCGCTGCCGCTCGCGCTCGCGCTGGCCCTGCCCGCCGATTTGCCCGGTCGCGCCGAGATCGTCGACGGCGTGTTCGCGATCGTGCTGGTGACGCTGGTCGCGCAGGGCGCGCTGCTGGAGCCTGTGGTGCGCCGGCTCTACGGCTCGCCGTCGGCCTGAACGGTTCGCCGGCCCGAACCGCTGCGCGGCCCGCGCCCGTCGCGGTCAGCCGTCGCTGCCCGCGCGGCCGATGCTGCGGCGCAGGAACACGCGCACGGTGCGCGGGGCGAGGCCGAACGCACTGCGCGAGGAGAAGCGCCCGAACGCACCGCTGCGCACGCGGACCGGTGCGTCGTTGAGGTTCTCGACGTCGAACTGGAGCTTGCCGCGCGCGCCGACTTGAATCTCCACGTTGGTGTTGAAGAAGACCGCGGCGGGCTGGGCGAAAGCGGAATCCGCGCCGAGATAGGTCGCACCGAGCGAGACGCGCGAGCCCTGCGCGCCGTGGTATGAGATCTCGGCGTAACCGTGGGTCGCGCCCGACGCGGTGTCGCCGTAGGCCGGCTCCAGCGCCGGCGTCTCGCCGGCCGTCCAGGCCTGGAGAAGGTAGCCTAGACCGACCGCCGGCCGGCGGCTCAGCGACAGCTCGGCGCCCCGCCGCGCGGTCTCGCCGACGTCGCTCCAGGCCGCGCCGAATGCCGCGCCTTCGACCAAGCGGTCGTGGATGCGGGTCGCGAAGACGTCGGCCGAGAGGGTCGTGCGAGCGTCGATCACGCGCGTCTCGAAGCCCAGGTCCGCGGTGTCCGCATTCTCGATGCCGTGTAGACCGCCCCCAGCCGCGGCCGCGGCCAGCGCGACCAGCGAGGGCGGCGCGTAGCCGTCGCCGACCGAAGCGCGCAGGGTCGTGGTTGGGCCGGCGCGGTAGGCGAAGCCGGCCCGAGCCATGAGGCCCGAGGCGCGCACCGCGTTGAACCCCGCTTGCGCGTCGAGGCCGACGCCGTAGAGCGCGAGCTGCGCTTCGAGCTTGCGGGCCGGGTGCACGATCGCGCGCGCGAACGCGGTCCGGATGCGCTCGGAACCCAAGTCGCCGCCGCCGAAGTCGGTACTGCCGCGGTCGTCGGTGACGCTCGCGCCGAGCGAGAACAGGTCCGCCCCGCTGGTGCGGTCCAGTTCGAGCGAAGCGCCGGTCAGCGCGTCGTCCGTCTCGCGCACGAGCGGTTCGCCGGCGGGGTCCCCGCTCCGTACCGCGTTCGCGCGCCAAGCGCGCGCGAGCAGCGCATCGCGTGCGCCGCTCAGGCGCAGCTCGGCAGCGGTCAGGTCGATTCGGTTCGCGGTGAACCGGTCGCTGTCGTTCTCCGCGTAGCGGGTCGCGCTGAAGGTCGCCGCGGGCGAGAGCGCGGCGCGCGCCTTGAGCGCGAGCGCGCGCTGCACGGTGTCGAGGTAGGTCCGCTCGCCGTGCTGCCCGCTCGCCGACGCGGCCAGCACGGCCGCGACCGTTCGGTCGGGGCTCGCGCCGGGGGCGAGCAGGGCGGCGCAGCTGCCGC
>CAXTNU010000550.1:0-2008 GCA_964245595.1 uncultured bacterium
CACCGCGCTCGGCTTGGGGATCGTCGTCGCGGGTCTCGTCGGCAGCGTGGTGAGCGCGGAGCTCTACTCGAAACGCAACGCGCGGGTCGGGTCGAGCGCGGCCGCTTTGCGCGCCGGCCAGTAGCCGAAGAACACCCCGACCGCGGCCGAGAACGCGAGCGCCAGGCCGACCGCGGGCAGCGGCACGGCCGCCGGCCAGTGGGCGAACAGCGCGATCGCGCCCGCGCCGAGCACGCCCAGCACGACGCCGATCGCGCCGCCGCCGGTCGAGAGCACGACCGCCTCGATCAGGAACTGGCGCAGGATCGCCGCCCCGCGTGCGCCGACCGCGACCCGCAGGCCGATCTCGCGCGTGCGCTCGGTGACCGAGACCAGCATGATGTTCATGATCCCGATCCCGCCCACCAGCAGCGACACCGCCGCGACGGCGGCGAGCAGCAGCCCTAGGATCGACGCGGTAGCCGACGCCGCGGCCGCGATGTCGGCCAAGTTGCGCACGGAGAAGTCGTCGGGCTGGCCGGCGACGATGCCGTGGCGCTGCTCGAGCGTGCCGGTGATCTCGCTCTGCACGGGGTCGATGTGCGCGGCGTCGACCGCCGAGACCATCAGCGTGCCGATCGTCGTGCCGCCGGTCAGCCGCTCGAGCGCGGAGGTGTAGGGAATCAGCACCGTGTCGTCCTGGTCCTGGCCGGCGCCGCTCTGGCCTTTGGGCGTGAGCGTGCCGATCACGGTGAACGGCACGTTCTTGACCATCACGGTCTGGCCGACCGGATCGCTGCCGGCGAAGAGCTGCTGCACGACGGTCTGACCGAGCACCGCGACCTTGGCCGACTCGTCGGTCTCGGCCTGGGTGAAGAAGCGGCCGCTCGCGGTGTCCCAGGCGCGCACGGTCGGGTACGTCGGCGCGACGCCGGTCACGGTGGTCTGCCAGTTCTGCGCGTGCGCGATGAGCTGCGTGCGCACGTTGACGGCGGGCGAGACGGCCTGCACGCCGGGCAGCTTCGCGATCGCGAGGCCGTCCTGGGCGGTGAGCGTCGACGCGCCGCCGGTGCCGGTGCGCGCGCCGCCGGTCTGCACGCTGCCCGGGATGACGACGACCAGGTTGGAGCCCAGGCCGTTGATCTGGTCGGCGACCGAGGTCTTGGCCCCGGTGCCGATCGCGACCGTGACGATCACCGCCGCGACGCCGATCACCACGCCGAGCATGGTGAGCAGCGAGCGCGAGCGGTTGCGCACCAGCGCCGAGAGCGCCATGCGGACGGTTTGCACGAAGCCGATCATGCGAGCACTTCTTCTTTCCGCGGGGTCGCGGTGTCCGAGACGATCTCGCCGTCGCGGAAGCTGACCAGCCGGCGCGCGTGCGCGGCCACGTCGGGTTCGTGGGTGACGAGCATGACGGTGATCCCGCGCTCCTGGTTGAGGCGGCGGAACAGCGCCATCACGTCTTCCGACGAAGCGGTGTCGAGCGCGCCGGTCGGCTCGTCGGCGAGGATGAGCTGCGGAGTGTTGACGATCGAGCGGGCGATCGCGACGCGCTGCTGCTGGCCGCCCGAGAGCTGGTTGGGCTGGTGCAGCGCGTACTTCGCCAGCCCGACCGCGTCGAGCGCTTCGAGCGCGGCTTTGCGGCGCGCCGCGGCCGGGACGCCGGCGTAGATCATCGGCAGCTCGACGTTCTCGACCGCGCTGGTGCGCGGCAGCAGGTTGTAGGCCTGGAACACGAATCCCAGCGCGCGCGAGCGCAGGTCGGCCAGCGCGTCGCGGTCGAGCGCGGAGACTTCTTGCCCGGCGAACACGTAGTTGCCCGAGGTCGGGCGGTCGAGGAAGCCGACGATGTGCATGAAGGTAGATTTGCCGGAACCCGAGGGGCCCATCACGGCCAGGAACTCGCCCGGCTCGATGGTGAGGTCGACCCCGCGCAGGGCGACGACGTCGTCGCCGCCCTCCAGCGGGTAGACCTTGCGCAGGTCGCGGACCGCGACGACCGGGGTCATCGCGCGCCACCCAGCGC
>CAXTNU010000551.1:0-2003 GCA_964245595.1 uncultured bacterium
CCACCAGATCGTCCTCGCAGCCCAGCTCGCCGAGCGGTCCGCCGCGCAGCGCGCCGTGCACGCGGCGGCTGCGCGCGTCGAGCCGCAGCTCGACGTAGAGCACCAGCACCGCGTCGGCGTCGCCCGCCGCGAGCGTGAGCTCGGCCAGCTCGCGCGCTCGCTCGGCGGCGTCGGCACCCGCGCTGACGCAGGCCAGCGGCCCGCGGATGCCGCGCTCGCGGCCGAGGTACCCCAGGATCGAGGTCGGCACCGACTGGTAGAACAGCAGCGGGTTGTGCACCCGGCCCTCGGCCAGATTGCGGCTCGCGACGTCGGCCGTGGTCGTGTCGCCGAGCACGCTCGCGAGCACCACGCCGGTGCGCGCGCCGTCGAGCTCCGCGCCCGCCGCGTCGAGACAGCGCGACACGGCGGTGTACACCAGCGGGCTGAAGCGCGACGCGATGAAACCGGCCGGCTCGCGCACCTGCGCGGGCGCGGTTTCGCCGCCCGCGATCCAGCGTTCGAGCGCGGCGAGATCGTCGCCCCACGGCCCGATGCACGCGGTCGCGGCGCACGCCGTTCCGCCGGCGTTCGTCACGATGCCCGCCCCAGCACCAGCGCCGCGTTCGCGCCGCCGAAGGCCGCGTTCACCGTCAGCACGTGCTCGACCGCCGCGGCGCGCGCGTCGTTGGGCACGCAATCCACGTCGCAGGCCGGGTCGGCGCCCAGAAAGCCCACCGTGGGCGGCAGTTTCTGCTCGCGCAGCGCCAGCGCGGCGACGATCGTCTCGAGCGCGCCGGCGGCTTCGAGGGTGTGCCCGGTGGCCGACTTGGTCGAGCTGACCGGCACCCGGCGCGCGCCGAACACGGCGCGCATCGCGTTCGCTTCGGCGGCGTCGTTGATGCGCGTGCCGGTCCCGTGCGCGTTCACGTAGTCGACCGCGCCCGCGCTCAGCCCGGCGCGGTCCAGCGCGGCGCGCATCGCGGCGGCCAGGCCGCTGCCGTGCGGTTCGGGCTGGCAGACGTGGTAGCCGTCGGACGACATGCCCCAGCCGCACACCCGCGCCGCCGGGCGCACCCCGCGCGCCCGCGCGTGCGGCGCGCGCTCCAGCGCCAGCACCGCCAGCCCGTCGCCGAGCAGCAGCCCGCTGCGCTCGCGCGAGAACGCGCGCAGCCGGCCATCGGACGCGAAGGCGCGCCCGGAATCGAACTTGGCGAAGAACTCGATGTCGACCAGGTAGGCTCCGGCGGCCAGCACGAGATCCTCGCGCCCGCTCTGCAGCAGCTGCACGCCGTGCGCGATCGCGTTGGTCGACGCGATGCAGCCGTTGACGAACGCCAGCCGCCGTCCCGGACCCAGCTCCAGCCCGGTAGCCAGCTCGTGCGCGAGCGCGATCGGCGCCGTGCGCATCAGCGCGTCGTCGTCGCCGGTATGGCGATCGTACCCCTGGCCGTTATCATGCGCACCGCCGGGGCGAGAAAAGAACCGCGTCAAACCGGTCCAGTCGCCTTGCGTTCCCAACAGCACCGCGGCCGGCGAGCCCGGCGCGACGTTCGCCGCGCGCAGCGCGTCGCGACCACACGCTAGCAGCCCGTCGCGCAGCGCCGGCGGCTGCGGCGCTTCGCCCGCCCAGCGCGCGCGGAACGGGGAGGTGTCGAACCGGGTGACCTCCCGGAAACCGTGCCGGCCCGCGAACACTCCCTTGGCGAGCGCCTCCGCCCCGGCACCGAACGCGCTGAACGCGCCGAAGCCGCTGATCACCACCTCGGGCGCGGTCATGCCGGTTCCGGCGCGGCCGCGATCGCGGCGACGGCGCGCTCGATCCCCGCGATCGAGTCGAACTCCGCCAAGCGCGGGTCGTCCGCCCCGATGCGCACGCCGTGGCGCTCGTCGAGCACGTGCAGCAGCCAGGTCAGCGCGAGCGAGTCGAGGTGCAGCGCCTCGTCGTCACCCAGCGCGGCGGTGCCGGCGGTAGCGTGCGCGGCGAGCATCTCGCGGATCTCCGGTTGCGTCGGCAGCGGCAC